>NZ_CP014160.1:1500000-1800000 GCF_001543145.1 Aerococcus sanguinicola
GAAGACGGTTAGAAAGGAATGACTGGAGGCAAAAGGGATAAGAGCGGCTTTAGCCGGTCGTTCCCTTATGCTGAAGTCACTTCCTTTCTGTCTTTGCGAACCCGACTAGGGTGTGAAAGCTAGTGGGAGAATAGCCCTCTTTGTGAAGAAGACCTATTTCTGCTAGCCTGAACCCAACTAGGCTGTGAGGGCTGGCGGTCAGCTCTTCTTCAAAGCCACAAGCTGCTCATCAATCGGATACACTAAGAATCCATTAAAGCCAACTCAAGGGGGTTGGCTTTTTTTAATGGGATTTTTTGGTTATAATGGAAGCAGAATAAGCAAGTGAAGAAGTTACGAAGGAGGCCCTTATGAAGATTAATTTACTTGAAAATTTAAGAGTTGATGACACTTATATCGAAGAACTCGCTCAAAAGCTGAAAGAAGCGGGGCATGACTTTACTTATTATAAAGACCGGACCACGGATCCAGATGAACTCCTCGCCCGTAGCCAGGATGCTGATATTGTCATTATCGGCAACACCCCTTATCCGGCAGAAGTGATTGAGCAATTAGACCAGACACAGTTGATTGATGTGGCCTTTACAGGGGTGGACCATGTCGACCAAGAGGCAGCAGCTAACAAGGGAATTGCCATTTGTAATGCGTCTGGCTATGCCAACCAGGCTGTTGCGGAATTGTCTCTTGGTCTTGCCTTATCGCTCTTCCGCCAGCTGCCAGCCAGTAACCAGGATGCCCGCAAAACGACTGATTTTCCAGGCCCTATCCAAGGACGGGAAATTAGCCAAGCGAAGGTAGGCATTATTGGGACGGGGGCTATTGGTCTAGCAACGGCTAAGCTCTACCACGCTTTAGGGGCTGAGCTTATGGGCTATAATCGTTCAGAGAAGGAAGAAGCAAAGGCTTTGGGCATGCGCTATGCCAGCTTAGAGGAAGTCATGGCGGAATCCGATATTATTTCCATCCACCTGCCAGCTACTCCTGAAACAGAGGGCCTCATCTCTAAAGAAATGATCGGTAAAATGAAGAAGGAGGCCACCCTGATCAATGTGGCAAGAGGACCGATCGTGGACAGCCAGGCACTGGCAGACGCGCTAAATGAGGAAGCCATTGCCGGGGCAGGTATTGATGTTTTCGACCAAGAGCCACCACTTAATGAAGATGAGCCCTTGTTGTCAGCGAAGAATACCATCCTAACTCCGCATATCGGCTATCTGACCGATGAAGCCATGGTTCTCCGGGCGAACACCGCTTTTGA
The DNA here is from genome assembly GCF_001543145.1 of Aerococcus sanguinicola. Taxonomy (NCBI): domain Bacteria; kingdom Bacillati; phylum Bacillota; class Bacilli; order Lactobacillales; family Aerococcaceae; genus Aerococcus; species Aerococcus sanguinicola. Next base: position 1,501,259 of record NZ_CP014160.1, read on the forward strand.
GAATGCCTTAGCCTTTGCGGAAGGACAGCCACAGAATTTAATTAAATAAGAGAAAAGAATGCAAAAAAGAGGCTGGAGCTTTTATTCCAGCCTCTTTGTATTTATTTTCGTTAAAGAACCGAGATTAATGCCCGTCATTAAAGCGAACTTGGTTGTTTTCAAGGGAAGCGATGCGGGCAGCAGAGTAAACTTCGTAGCCATGGTCTAGGATGCGTTGGCGACCATTTTGGAAAGATTTTTCGATACAGATAGCGACACCGGCGACATCTGCTCCTGCTTGTTCAGCGATGGAGATCAAGCCCATGGCCGCTTCGCCGTTAGCAAGGAAGTCATCCACAACCAGGACCTTATCATCTGCATTGAGGAACTGTTTGGAAACAATAATATTGCTGTCCGTGTTTTTCGTATAACTATGGACTAATTCAGTATAGACTTCTTGGTTTTGTAGGGTAGAAGGTTCTTTTTTCTTAGCAAAGAGCATCGGTACATCAAACTTCTGTGCCACAAAGATAGCGGGTGCAATACCGGAGGCTTCGATGGTTAGGATCTTCGTGATGCCTGCGCTCTTGAAGTGTTGGTAGAAGTCATTGGCGATGCTGTACATGATGTGTGGGTCAATTTGATGGTTTAAGAAGGAATCAACCTTCAAGACATTATTTGGAAAAACCTCGCCATCATCAATAATTCGTTGCTGTAAAATATTCACTTTCAGAACTCCCCTCATAAATAATTTATTGAATCGATTGCCTGTATGGACATTAAGTGTTACTCTATCATAGCACAAAGCCCCCCCAAAAAGGTAAAAAAATCGATCTTTTATCAAATTGTCGCAAATTTTTAGCGAATTCTCATGAAAATCAGACCTGGGTTAGATTGCAAAATATAGGGAATCGATTATAATTGTAAAGATCAGCAAGCTCATTTAGAAGGGAGGAGGACAAATGGCAATGGATTGGCAAGTTGAAACCGAAAAAATTCGCCGGCTGGCTTTAGATGAAGTCGGCATGAATCTTGTCGGCTTTACCACTGCCGATGATTTCACCCATATCCGCCAGTCCCTGGTAGAAGCTAAGGAAGAAGGGCGGACCACGGGCTTTGAACACCCGGTGATTGAGGAACGCCTCTACCCTAAAGCCTTGATGGAAGGGGCTGCTTCGATTATTAGTTTTGCTATGGCCTATCCCAATAAGCCCCTCTACCCTAAGGAGCATAGCCGCGGTGAACGGCGGGGACAATTTGCTCGCGCCAGTTGGGGGGAAGACTATCACAGTATCCTCCACCGGGCGGCTAGCGATTTGGTCCAGCGTTTAGAAGGGCTTTATCCTGATATCGAGACCAAAACCATGGTCGATACGGGAGAGCTGCCTGATGTCGCGGTAGCTCAGCGGGCAGGCATCGGTTTTATCGGCCGCAATGGTCTGATCATTAATGAAAAATTTGGCTCTTTTATCTACCTGGGCGAGATTATTACCAACCTGCCCTTGGTGCCGGATACGCCCAAGGCCAATGCTTGTGGGGACTGCACCCGGTGTTTGGATTTCTGTCCGACAGGGGCCTTGATCGGGGATGGCAAGATGAATGCCAAGGTCTGTGTTTCCTATCTCACCCAGACCAAGGGCTATATTCCCCAAGAATTCAGGCGTCAAGTGGGCCATCAAATCTATGGCTGCGACATCTGCCAGCAGGTTTGTCCTTACAATCAGAATGTGGACAGCCATTACCATGGGGCCATGGAGCCCGAGCGCGAAGAAGTAGAGCCCTTGCTCCAACCCATGCTGACCATGTCCAACCGGGAATTTAAGGACAAGTTTGGCCACCTAGCAGGAGCTTGGCGGGGGAAGAAACCTCTCCAGCGCAATGCCATCTTAGCCTTAGCTAATTACCGGGACCGGTCGTCGATTCCACTCTTACTGGAATTGATTGAGAAAGACCCCCGACCCATGATCCGAGGAACAGCCGCCTATGCGGTCAGCATCATCGAGCGGCATTTTAACCCAGAACTGCTGAGCTTCATGGAAGAGCGGCTGGAGGCTGAGCAGGCTCAGCCATCCCCTGACCAAGAGACAGTGGTTGAATTCAGCCAAGCCGTTGAAAGACTCAAAAAGAAAAGAAATAAAAGACAAAGGAAGCGATCAAGATGACCAACCATATTGTATTATACGAACCCCTGATTCCACCAAACACCGGCAATATTGCTCGGACCTGTGCTGCGACTGACACCCACCTGCATCTCATCGAACCCCTGGGCTTTTCCTTGGATGACAAGCACCTCAAGCGGGCGGGTCTGGATTATTGGCACAGTGTGGATGTGACCTTGCACAAGGATTTAGAGCATTTTATGGCTTATTTAGGAGACCGCAAGCTCTACTTAATCACTAAGTTTGCCCACCATACCTATACAGAGGTTGACTACCGCCAGCAAGCGGATGAGGACCTCTTCTTGATGTTTGGTAAGGAAACAACAGGCCTTCCTGAAGACTTCATGCGCGACCACGAGGCTCAATGTTTACGCCTGCCCATGGATGATACCCATGTTCGTGCTCTGAACCTGTCGAATTGTGCCGCCATTGTGATCTACGAAGTGCTCCGCCAGCAAGACTTCAACCAGCTGGAGAAGAGCCACCATTACGACCATGATAAGCTGGACTAGGAGGATAAGTTTCGTTTAAGTTCCCCAGCAGAAATTGCAATTCCAAGCCCAACATGGGAAAATAGGAGAGTGGTTTAATCCGCCTTAGTTCAATAGAAGAGAGAGTAGGAGATTATTTATGCGCGGTGATAAAGGCCAAGCAAAACCAGTAAAGGGGGAAGAGCGCCAGGGCTTTAAGGAGAAGTTTAAAGCCTATTGGAAAAAATTCCGCCTGACCAAATGGCTTATCTTTATTGGCTTATTTTTTGCCTTGATTTTTGAAAGTTATTTATTAGTTAGTGCCAAGATGACCGATGTTGATAATCTGGAAAAACAACTCCAGGTCACGACAGAGGTTTATGATAATTCAGGCAACCTAGCGGGGACCCTGTCGTCAGACCACGGGACCTATGTAACCATCGATCAGATTTCAGATAATGTTAAAAACGCGGTAGTTTCAACGGAAGACAAGCGTTTCTATAAGCACCGGGGCTTCGACCCCATCGGGATTGCTCGGGCAGCGGTCGGCTATGTCCTTCACGGCGGTTCGGTTGTCGGTGGAGGGTCGACCTTGACCCAGCAATTAGTGAAGAACTCCTTCCTGACCAATGAGCAGAGCCTGATGCGGAAGTTTAAGGAGCTCTTTATTGCCCTTGAAATCGAAAAGACCTACCCCAAGGATAAGATTCTGGAAATGTATTTGAACCATTCTTATTTCGGGAACGGGGTTTATGGGGTGGAAGATGCCAGTCAGAAATACTTTGGGACCTCAGCTGCTAACTTGGACTTAGCCAATGCGGCAGTCCTAGCGGGGGCCTTGAAGGGGCCGAGTATCTATAACCCGGTTGATAATTATGATGAAGCCCTCAACCGGCGTAACACGGTTCTTCAACTGATGGCTGACAATGGCTTCATTTCTCAAGACGATGCCCAAGTTGCCATGGCTTCGGACATGCCCCAGCAGAATAATGATGTAGGTAGCGACCAGTATAAGTACCCTTACTACTTCGATGCGGTGATTGAAGAAGCCATTAATAAGCACGGGCTCAGTGAGGATGACTTGATGAAGGGGGGCTACCGGATCTATACCAACTTGGATCCCAACTACCAAGAAGGCCTCCAAGGTATCTATGACCAGAGCAATCTCTTCCCTGTCTCACCAGCGGGGAATACTGCCCAATCGGCAACGGTTGTTATGGACCCTTATAGTGGGGGTGTCCTGGCGACAGTTGGTGGCACTGGGGGTCACTCCTTTAGGGGCTTCAACCGAGCTACCCAGATGAAGCGCCAACCAGGCTCTACCTTGAAACCCTTGAACGTCTATGCCCCAGCCTTAGAGAATGGCTTTGAAGCCAATGATGTGATTCCAGATGAAGTCCAAGAGTACGGGACAGACAAGTACAAGCCTGAGAACCACGACAAGCAGAGCCAGGGTGAAATTCTCCTCTGGCAGGCTTTAGCTAAGAGTAAGAACACCTCGGCGGTTTGGCTGATGAATAAGATCGGTGTCAATACCGCTATGGCCAAGTTGGATGACTTCGGCATTCCTTATAGCGATGGCGATAAGACCCTATCTTCTGCCTTAGGTGGCTTGTCTAAGGGGGCCTCGCCCATGGAAATGGCTAGCGCCTATACGGCCTTTGTCAATAAGGGCAAACGCTCAGAAGGCGTCTTCATCCAAAAAATTGTGGACAGCTCGGGTAATATCATTGTCGAAGAACAGAAAGCCAAACAGAACCAAGCCCTCTCTGAGGCTGATGCCAAGGAAATGACCCGAATGATGCTCGATGTTTATAATGATGGCGGCACCGGGGCGGCCGTTGAACCAGCAGGCTATGAACTGGCGGGTAAGACCGGAACAGTTGAACTCAGCCAGGCTGGCAATAGCGGGGCCGGCGACGGGGTCAATGATGAATGGTACGTGGCTTATACGCCAGACATGGTGGTTGCTAGCTGGTATGGTTTTGACCAAACCAGCTCAGAAAACTATCTCTGGAATAGTTCGCCTGTCCAATCAGGGAACACCTTCCAAAATATTATGGCGGAACTCCTGGCCAACAGTCCCAACACGCCTTTCAACCTGGAAGCCGCTTCGACCCGTTACTATAATGAAGTGAACGGGATTGCGTCCAATGATGGGGAAGAGACCAGCAACAACCAGGCCACGATTGAAGACAATGCCTCGAGCCTCTTAGACCGCTTGATGGAAGGGGCCCGCGACCTGATTTCTTCATTTTCCGGCCAAATCACTTTTCAAAACTGGCTGAACGTGATATATTAAGCCAATGAAGACAAGTAAAGGAGGAAATGGAATGGCCAATATTTATGACACCATTAACCAATTAGAACGGGAAATCCGTGACCACGAGGACTACCAAGGCTTAAAGAATGCCATGGAGGCAGTTGTCAAAGACGAGGAAGCCTTTGCCCTCTATAATAAATTCCGCCAACTCCAAGTGGATGTTCAAACGAAGATGCAGTTAGGCAATGAAATCAGCCAAGAAGAAATCAAAGAAGCCCAAGACTTGGAGAAAGAAATGGCTGCGAATGAAACCATCAGCAAGCTTTTACAAGCTGAGAAGCAATTGAACCAATTGGTGGAAGAAATTAACAAGGTGGTTACTGAACCAATCTATGAAGTCTACCAAAAAGCCAATGAACAAAAAGGCGACCAAGCCTAAGAATTAAGGCAAATATTTTTCTTATTAAATCGTGCTGGTGAGCATCCGTTGCGCTTTTGAATTTGATCGTTAAAGAGCCATGGCACCGGCTCGAGCCAAGGTCTCTCGCCTAGCGAGACTTAAACGGACCGTACGGCTAAAGCCTAGGTTCCGTAATTCGCTACGCTTGCTTGTTCATGGCTAACGATCAAATTCAAAGCTCCACTTTTGCTCAAAATTAGCTGATATATAAATTATGTCTTAGTTAATTTCTAATCATCAATATTAGAAGTAGAGAATTAGAAAGTGTCCCCATAGCTCGGCAGGAGCTTGTGGGGGCATTTTTTTGTCTGAGATCAGCTGGCTGGGCCTTTGCTTCTGGCTTAGTTGGGCGCGAAAGTTTGTTCGGAATGATTGTAAGCGGGGCTTTTGATATGGTAAACTTGTAAGGTAGGAGTAGTAGGCTAGTGGCGACTTTGCCCAAGCTAGAAAAAGATCTAAGAATGTAAAAATAACTATTCCCAGTTCAAGCCATTAGGAGAATTAAATACAATGATACGATTTATACATGCGGCTGACTTGCACTTAGACCAGCCTTTTAAGAAAATATCGAAGACCAATCCCAGCTTATATGAGAAACTCCGCCAGGCCACCACAGCTAGTTTCAATAATATTATTGAAACAGCGATAAATGAGACCGTTGATTTTGTGGTGGTGAGCGGGGATATTTACCACAATGAACCAGCTTCCCTCCAAGCCCAATTCACCTTCCGCCAGGGAATGGAACGTTTGGCTGAAGCGGGAATCCCAGCCATTGTGTGCCACGGTAACCACGATTATGTTCAAGGGGACGCCCATCGTTTGGCTATGCCAGATAATGTCTATATCTTCCCCGACCATGTTGATTCTTACCACTTCCAGGCTAAGTCAAGCGAGCACGTGATGCTGACCGGTTTTTCTTACGGACAAGCTTGGATTGAGCGGGATATGGTCCAAGACTTTCCCAAACGCCAAGCGGGTATTGATTTTCAAATCGGGGTCATCCATGGGGAAAACCAGCGCCATGAAGGCAAGCACCACTATGCGCCCTTCAATGTCTCTGACTTAACGGCCCTGGGCTATGATTATTGGGCGCTCGGGCATATCCATAAACGGCAAATCTTAGCCGACCATCCACCGGTGGTTTATCCAGGGAACATCCAAGGTTCTAGCTTCAAGGAGAGCGGACCTAAGGGGGTCTACTTGGTTAGCTTGCAGAAGTACCAGGAGGCGGAACTTGAATTTGTCGAAACCACCGATTGGCAGTTCAGCGCGCCCTTAAGAGACCTGCCAAAACTTGAAAATATTGAAGACTTGCGCAATGTGGTGGAGCGTGCCCTCCATGAAGAAGTCATGTATGCGAAGAATGAGGCGGTGAATCTGGTGATCCGCTTAGCCTTCCGTACAGATGGTGATGAGGAGAGTCTCTACTGGTGGGACCGCTATGCTGAAGAATTGCGCGACCAATTGCAGTGGAGCTTGAGTAACCAGGACCAGTACCGCGACCAAGAGATCTACCTGGCAGACCTGAAGCTTGTCATTGATGAACGGAGCTCTTGGTCCTATTCCAAGGCTTTCCAGGATGCGCTCCAGCAGAGCTTCCATCGCTTGCAAGCAGAGGGCGAATGGGAACAATTAATCCAGCCCCTGATGCAAAACCAGCTCTGGCAACGCTATATGCTGCCCCAGATTGATGGGGAGACCTTCAAGGCGGATGTACTCAACCGAGCTGTCGAAAAGATTATCGTTCGCCAAGCGGTGGAACAAAAAGAAAATTAAGTGAGGGTAAAAAATGAAAATTCAAAAGATTGAAATTTTTGGTTACGGGAAGTGGGTCGACCAGACCTTCTACCTAGAACCAAATTTGAATGTTTTTATTGGTGGGAATGGCTCGGGTAAGTCGACCTTGATGAGCTTTATTTTGTCGATTATGTTTGGCTTTCCGAATATGCGGCGCAAGCACAGCCGCAATTATGATGTTAACCCCAATGTGAACTACGGGGGACGTCTCTATTTGACGGACACCATCTACGGCCAGGTGATGATTGAACGGATTAAGCAACAAGGCCGCCAGCAATTATTTATGACGGTGAATGACAATCCCCGTGAGGAGGTCTCTTCTTTCGATGAACTCTTTGAAGGCCTATCCAAGGAAGACTACCTAACCTACTTTGGTTTTGATGAGGAAGACTTGATAGCCTTTGTCTGGGAGGATGAAGACCAGTTCGCTAAGAGTTTGGTCAGCTTGGGGGTTAGTGGCCGCCAAGTCCTCAACGGCATTACACCAGAATTGGAAGCCCAAGCCGCTGACCTCTACCTGCCTAATGGTCAAAAGCCTCAGCTGAACCAAGAACTCAACCAAGTCGCTGCGAGCAGCCAACGCCTGGACCAAGCCGCAGCTAATGAGCAGAATTATTTTGCCTTAGAAGAAGAGCTCCAAGCCAACCAAGCCGAGCTCGAAGGCCTGCGCCAGCAAGAATCCCAGGCCCAAGATGAACAGGTTAAATTGCAGATCGCTTCGCAAGAGACCGGTTCGGTGGAAGAGAAAAATGCTTTAGGCTTTGAATTGGCCGGCTATGATTTCCACAATTTCCCAGAAGGAGCAGCCGAGACTTGGCATGACTTGAACCAAGACCTGGCCCGCTATGAAGACCAGATGGACCAAACGGATGGTTTCCTGGTTCTCGATGAAGACCAGGCGGAAGAAGAGCCAAGCCAAGATAGCTTGCTGACGATTGGTCAAGAGTGGGTACTGAACCATGACCATGTTTCTGACCAGATGTTAGCTGAAGCCCGGGCTTACCGGGAACAGTTGAACAGTGATGAGGCGCTCAAGGAACAGCTCATCCAGAAGCGCTATGAAGAGCACCGGCTCTTGGCTGCCCTGGGTGCTGAATCCATTGATGAATTACCCGAAGAGTTAACGGCAAGTGAGCGCCAGGAATGGCAAAATCGCCGCCAGGAATTGGATAATCGCCGGATTTTCTATGAGAATACCAAGCATGACCTCCAGGACCTCATGGCCGAAAACCAGGACCTCCACGATGAGTACGATGAAGTCCAATCGGAGTACAATAGCTTCAAGGGGACCATCAAAGAACGGACCAGTTCATGGTTGAAGACTTTTGGCTTAATTCTAATTGTTCTTGCTCTGATCCTCGCTATCCTCTACTTTGTAACCGATAAACCCTTCATGATGGGGTCAGGCCTTGCAGCAGGTGCCTTGGGAGCGCTCTTTACTATTATTGGTTTCTTACAGAGCGGTCTGGGCAAGCGTTCGGTAAAGAAAGAATCCCAGGCTTTCGACCTGGACTTGCGCGATATTGAAAGCGAGCAGGCGGAAATCCAACGCCGGATCGATATCCAAAATGACCAGTTAGCGGAATTAGAAAATGAATCACAGAACTTTATGGCGGAACTCCAAGCCCTCGTTCAAGAAAAGGGAGGTTCCGAATATATCCAGCCCCTGATCTGGTTGGACCATGACTACGTGGCTCAAATCAATGCCCTGGAAGCCGAAAGCAACCAATTAATCCAGGCGACAGGAGCGGCCCAGTATGCAGCGGCTCATGACCAGGAATGGCAAGATTATGCCCAGGCGATTTCTAACAATCCGCTGTCCCAGGATTCCGTCTTCCAAGCCTTTGAGGATGACTACCATAGCCTGCGTCAGTTGGAAATGGACCATGCTTTTACGGCTCAGACCTACCAAGCTGAGAAGAACCAGAAACAAGAACTCCACCAAAGCATCCAAAGCCTGCGTCGGGCCCGCCAAGACTTCTTGGACCGCTATGGCTTCGAATCAGCGGATGAGGTGGAAGATGTGCTGGCTAAGGAAGCGGAAATGTTGGCGAAGAAGGAACGTTTCGACCTCCTCAACCACTCGCTCAATCCCCAAGCTGCTCAGCTGCATGACAAGGATGAGACCATCGACCAACAATTAGAGGATAATGTCCATACCCTGGGGCAATTGACCCAGCGCATCCAAGACTTGGTCCAACGCAATGCCCAGTTGGAAATGCAGATTCGTGAACTCGAAGCTAGTGGTCTAGTCAGCAAGCTTCAAGCCGACCATGCCAGTGATGTCGACCAAGCCTATGATTCAGCCGTTGAATGGGCAGCTAATAAGATGGCTGTGGCTACCTTCGAACAGGCCAGTGTTGGTGAGGAAGGCGAGGCCTTAGAACGTGTCTTAGGCCATGCTAACCGCTATCTCTATGACCTGTCCAATGGGGAATTGGAGAAACTGCGCTATCAGAATGAAACGGTGGAAGTCCTTAGCGAAGATAATCTCTGGCTTGCTGTGGACCAACTCTCACGCGGAGAGAAGGCCTTACTCTTTGTGGCTATGCGCTTCGCCTTCTTGAATGCCCAGCTTGGCCAGTTGAATATGCCGATTCTAATCGATGAAGCCTTTGCCCATATTGATGACTACTACCGGCAAAACATTTACCGCTTCCTCGATGAACGGAGCCAGGACCAACAAATCATCCTGTTAACCATCGATGAGAGTGCAGCCCTCAACCGTGCCAGCAAGGAAGTTACCCGGATTTAACTACGAAGACCCAGTTGTGAAAGGATGGGAGAATGGAAACGACAAGACTCTTTGACGCTGCGATGGATACCAACTTTAAAAGCTTTGCCCTGATTAAAAATGCTGATATTCGCCAAGACCGGAATGGCAAGGACTACCTTGCTTTGACCTTCCAGGACCGGTCAGGCATCCTAGACGGCAAGCTCTGGGGGATGACGGACGCCGACGCAGAAAAGTTCCAAGTTGGACGGGTGGTCTACCTCTACGGCCGCCGGGAGCTCTTCAATGGTCAACCGCAATTTCGGATTGAACAGATGCGCCTGGCCGACCAGCATGAACCCAATGACCCCTTGCTCTATATGCCAGAAGGCCCCATGACTAAGGAAGAGATGCAAAAAGAAATCGAAGACACGCTGGCTGACTTCCAGCTGTCAGAAATCCAACAAGTGGTTCGCTATATCCTCGATGAGGTAGGGGATGACTTTTACTATTATCCAGCAGCGAAGAAGCACCACCACGCCTTTGTCGGGGGCTTGGCCTATCATACGGTTTCTATGTTGGCTCTGGCCAAGGCCATCCAGCAGCTCTATCCTATCCTCAATGCGGACCTTCTCTATGCCGGCGTTATCCTCCACGATATCGCCAAAACGAGCGAGCTCTCCGATCCGCTCAGCGGTAATTATACGGTCCAAGGCAATCTCTTAGGCCACATCTCTTTAGTGGCAGAGAAAGTAAGCCTGGCCATCCAGGCATTGGGCTTAGACCAAACTAGCGAAGAACTCATGCTCTTGAAGCATATGGTCCTCGCCCACCACGGTAAGAAGGAGTACGGGAGTCCTGTGACGCCCCATGTCTTAGAAGCGGAAGTCCTCCACCGCATTGATGACTTGGATGCTTCCATGTATATGGTGAGCGCCGCTCTGGAGAAGACCGCTCCTGGTGAATTCTCGGCCTATATTCCGGGGATGGACGGCCGGCCCTTCTACCGGCCTAAGTTAGACCAAGACTAAGCAATGTGTTGATGAGCATTCGTTCCGCTTTTGAATTTGATCGCTGAAGAGCCATGGCACCGGCTCGAGCCAAGGTCTCTCACCTAGCGAGCTTCAAACGGCTAGTAACGGCTTACGCCGACTATCCGTAATTCACATCGCTTGCTTGTTCATGGCTAACGTTCAAATTCAAAGCTCCACTTCTGCTCATAAACATGTTCATCAGTATATTTTATTGACATCGGTCAGCGATTTTAATAAATTAAAGCAAATAAACAGAAAAGAGGACCCAGTTAAGTCCCTGCTGAAGGGGTGCTGGGTCTGTTTTTCTTCTAAGAGAAAGAAGTGATAATCAATGGATATACTTGTTTATTGTGGGGCCAATCCTGGTAAGGATCCTGTTTATGCAGAGGCTGCACGTGAACTGGGGCAATGGATCGCTCAATCTGGCCACCGCCTAGTTTATGGTGGCGGCCGGACAGGGCTCATGGGGATCCTAGCAGATGAGGTCCTGGCCCAGGGAGGAGAGGTCTACGGTGTGATGCCAGCCTTTCTTAAAGACCATGAAATTGCCCACCAAGGTCTCACGCACCTAGAAATTGTGGACACCATGGCCGAACGCAAGACGCGGATGCTTGACCTATCTGACGCTTGCCTGGCCCTCCCCGGCGGACCAGGAACCCTGGAAGAAATTTCGGAAGCCATCTCTCTGGCACGTTTAGGCCAATCAGACCGGCCCTGCGTCTTTATCAATGTGGCTGATTACTACCGGCCCATGCAGGAGCTTTTCATGAATATGTGTCAGGCAGGATTTCTAGCCCAGGAGGACTATGAGCGGATTAATTTTATTTCTGACCTGTCTGAGCTCGACGATATCCTGACCCACTACCAAGTTCGACAAGTAAAGAGCTATGACCGTTTAAGTGATCAATAAAAGCGAACATACTTGTTCTATAAGCTGTATCGAGTGATAGCTTTTAAATCGGTCAAATTAGCCGTATACTAGAATTTATATCGAACCAATTGATCGGTTCTAACGAACAAAAAATGGAGGATTTAAAATGGGAGAATTTACAAAACGTCAACAACAACCCTATCGCTTTGACACAGTGGGAAGCTTTTTACGCCCAGCTCGATTAAAAGAAGCACGCAAGGCTTATGAAGCAGGCGAAATTGATGCCCAGGCTTTACGCCAGGTTGAAGATGAAGAAATTATCAAATTGATTCAAAAACAAGAAGAAGCAGGCTTACAAGCTGTTTCCGACGGTGAATTCCGTCGCAGCTGGTGGCACTACGACTTCATGTGGGGCTTAAATGGGATTGAAAAGCGCTTCATCGATGAAGGTGGCCAGTTCCACGATATGAAGACTCGGGCAGAAACTGCTTCCTTAACAAGCCGTGAATTAGATGGTCATAAGCATCCTTTTGTGGAAGATTTTAAATTCGTCCGCGACCATAAGTCGGCCGACCGTGAAGTGAAGCAAACAGTTCCAGCACCTGCTCAATTGTTACAAGAGTTACTCAAACCACACAACCAAGAGACTACCCAAGCTTTCTATGGAGAAGATGAACACCGCGAATTAGCCCAAGCCATCGCTAAGGCTTATATCGATGTCCTAGAAGATTTCGCAGCTGAAGGCGCTAAAGTGATCCAGTTCGATGACTGTACCTGGGGACGTTTGGTGGACATCCACCTCGAAGACTATCCAGAAGACGAACGTCAGGCTAAGGCTGATGAAAAAGCCTACTTAGCAGGCCTCTACCGCTATGTCAATAACCTGGCAATCGACGGGGCACCTGAAGGCCTAACCATCACTAGCCACGTTTGCCGGGGCAACTACCGGTCACACTGGTTTGGCCAAGGTGGCTATGACTCCGTAGCAGACGAACTATTCGCTAAGGAACACGCCCAAGCCTATTACCTGGAATACGACTCAGACCGCGCTGGTGGCTTTGAACCCCTAGCTAAGGTGGGCGATGACCGCTTAGTCGTCCTCGGCCTAATCACCTCGAAGACAGGGGAATTAGAAGACCGGGAAGCGGTCATCAAACGCATCCACGAAGCAGCCAAATATATTCCATTAGACAACCTCTGCCTCAGCCCCCAATGCGGCTTCTCCTCAACTGAAGAAGGCAACAGCCTAACAGAAGACCAACAATGGGAAAAACTAGCCCTCGTCCGCTCCATCGCAGAAGAAGTCTGGGGATAAAAAGGGTGTGAGCAGTTGCGTACAGACTTGAATGACTGGAGCCCAAACGGAAAAGAGCGGCTCTAGCCGATCGTTCCGATTGGGTGAAGTCACTTCAAGTCTGCAACTGCGAACCCGACTAGAAAAGGATGTGAGGGCTGGCGCTTAGCTTTCCTTCACTGGAGCAAGTCGCCAGAGCAGCTTGAGACTGCTGCGGAGACTTGTGAAGTGACAGGAAAGCTGCCAGATCGAACCCGACTAGACAGGGTGTGAGGGAGCGCGTGTAGGAGTGGACCTCTGGAGCAAAGCAACAGAGAAGACTAAAAGTCTTCGGCGGCGCTTTGTGAAGAGGAGCCACTTCTGCGCGACCGAACCCGACTAGGAAGGGTGAGAGCAAGAGCTCAGAATACATAAACAATTGACGAACAATCTAGCTCGGCGCAGTTCAGCCGGGCTAGATTGTTTTCATTCTTAAAAAAAGGGTAATTTAAATGAGCAAGTTGTGAATAGAGGGATCGTTTGAGACTTCCTGATCTTCTACTCGCGAACGGAGCTGCCATTAGCAAGTTGCCCTTGTCCTAGTTGCAAACGGGGCCATCATTCAAAAGTTGACACTGGTCAACTCGCAAACGGATCCATCATTTGCAAGTTGCTGATGTTCTAGTCGCAAACAGGACCATCATTAGCAAGTTGCCAATACCCTAGTCGCTAATACTGGCGCTGTTAGCGACTTGCCAAGGCATTATGCGCTGAGACCCTCTCATTAGAAAGTGCAAGGTCATCATTCCAAACAAAAAAGCCAGGAAAACTAGCCCGATGAGCTTGTTTTCCTGGCTTTTAAATAGATTATATTTTTTGTATAGAGAACTACTTGCTTTCTTCGCTAGCTTCTTCAGCTTCAGCCTGTTTTTTAGCGGCTTCTTGGTCATTGGAAGTTTGGAAGGTGTCTAGCGCATTCTTGAAGTCCTTGTCAGTAATTTTAACTTGGTATTTGTCTAAGACGTCTTTGAGCACTTGTTGGACTTGTTTAGGGTCATCCATCTTTTCTTTACGGAGTTGTTTTTCAAGTTTCTCCTTCTCTTCGTCGAAAGATCCCTTGTTGCCAACCTCGTCTACCTTGATAATGTGCCAGCCGTATTGACTTTTGACAGGTTCTTGAGTCATTTCACCGGCTTTGAGCTTGAAAGCAGGCTCTTCGAATTCCTTAACCATCATACCCTTAGTGACTTCTCCCAGGCTACCACCTTCTTTGGCTGAGCCCTTGTCTTCAGAATTCTCTTCTGCTAATTTGGCGAAGTCGCCGCCCTCATTAATTTGTTTAATCAGGTCTTTAGCCTTGTCTTCGTCCTTGACCAGGATGTGGGAGACCTTACGAGGAGCTTCGTAGTTTTCATAGGCTTTCTTCACTTCGTCGTCAGAAACATTGATATTCTTAGAAATGGTTTCTGTTAATAGCTTGAAGTAGCGGAGGGCTTTCTTGTATTCATCCACACTGCTATAGCCATTAGCGGCAACGACTTCTTTGAACTTGTCCTCGTCGCCATACTGGGCCACGAGTTTGACCGTATCGGCGTCCACTTCATCTTCGATTTCTTTAACCCGGTCCTTGCCTAGTTCATTTTCAAAGATTTCGCCGAAAACCAATTGTTGGACAGCGGCATTGCCGGCTGAAGCCTTAAGTTCTTTAACTAATTCATCTTCCGTTACCTCGATGCCTTCACCTTTGGCAATCACATTCTGGCCTGCTTCATTCTGGCTGGAGCAAGCGGCGAGGCTGAGGACTGCGGCGCAGGTAAGGGCGCCTAAGCTTAATTTTTTATTCCAATTCATGCGATGACTCCTTGATCAAAATTCTTTTTTTTGTAGCTTAAATATAACATAAGTCGACTCATGCTGAGCAGTATTCTAGGATCCTTTAAAGAAATTTACTCTTTATCAGCTTGGAGTCTTTCTTCTAGGTCTTCTAGGCTCATTTGGGTCTGTTCAAGGTCCGCATTGATCTTGGCAAGTTTCTCCTGGATGGCATTGCGATGGGGAAGGGTAGAGGTCTGGAAGTCACGAATGGCTTCACTGAGGTCATCACGAGCGACTTTAGCCGTCGACAAACCTTGGTTGGCTAGGTCTGATAGGGCAATCTGGGTTTCGGCTAGACTGCCTTCCAGTTTCCGGGAAGCTGCGGTAATATCTTGGCTGTAGGCGCGTAACTTGCGTCGGTTTTCTTCACCAGTATTAGGGTTTTTGAGCAGGGCTGTGACACCGCCCAAAACAGCACCGGTCAATAAACCTTTAAAAAAACTCATGGCCATCCTACACCTCAACCTTTTCGTGGATACGTTGGGCGAGTTTAGCGAGGTCTTCGTCCGTATATTGGTCGCCATTATCCGGCATGACAACTTTGAAATCATCGCCATCGCGGCTATAGCGAGGGATCAGATGGATATGGGAGTGGAAGACACTTTGGTAAGCGACTTCTCCATTATTATTGAGGATATTAACTCCCTGCATATCCGGCAAGGCAGCTTGAAGGGCTTGGACAACAATCGGAATACGACGGAAGATAGCGCCAGAATCCTTGATGTCATAGTCATAGATATCCTTAAGGTGCTTCTTAGGCACAATGAGGGTATGACCTTCCGTTACTTGGCTGGTGTCCAAGAAGGCAGTCACAACTTCATCTTCATAGACGATATTGGTCGGGATTTCCCCATTGGCTAACTTACAAAAGATACAATCAGTCATTTGATCCACCACTTTCAATTGATAATTCTTATACTAGGCTCATTTTAGCATAATCTAGGGAAGGGGACAATTGAAGCGCGGACTATCAAGGTCCCTGTCTTAGCTAAAACTTTAAACTTTAAAGTTAAATTCGCTAGCAAACTTTGATAAACTAGACTTAAATTGAAAAAAGAGGAGAGGAAGACAAGAATGAGTCTCAGCGTCAAGAAGCTGACAGGCGGTTATCTCAACCGGCCCGTCATCCATGACATAAGTTTTGATATCCAAGCGGGGGAAATTATCGGACTGATTGGCTTGAATGGAGCAGGCAAGTCCACCTTGATTAAGCATATTATCGGCCTACTCAAAGCCCAGACCGGGGAGATCCGCCTCAATGGCCAGACCCTGGATGAAGATAACCAGGCCTACCGCCAGGCTTTTACCTATATTCCGGAGATGCCGATGATTTATGATGAGCTGACCCTGCGTGAACACCTGAATATGATTGGTCTCGCCTACCAGATCGACAAGGGGGAAATTCTAGACCGAGCCATGCCCATGTTGAAGACCTTCCGCTTGGATGAGAAGCTTGATTGGATGCCCAAACACTTCTCTAAGGGAATGCGGCAGAAGCTGATGATTGTCTGCGCCATGATGGTTGAAGCTGACCTCTATATTATTGATGAACCCTTCCTGGGCTTGGATCCCTTAGCAACCCATGACTTTATCCAAATCCTGGAGGCCAAGCGGGCAGCGGGGGCCATGGTCTTGATGTCGACCCACGTTCTCGCTAATGCGGAGACGTATTGCGACCGCTTCCTCTTTCTCCACGAGGGCTATTTGCGCGCCCAGGGGAGCTTGGAAGATATCCGCCAGGTCTTTGGCCAAGATGAAGCTAGCCTGGAAGAGCTTTATATCCAACTGGCAAGGGAGGGTTAAATTTGAAAGAACTCTTCAAAAAACGTCAAGAAAAAGCCCTTCAAGATTTTCTCCACTACAGTCGCTATATCTTTAATGACCACTTTGTTATTGCCCTGATGTTTCTTGTGGGGGCGCTTTCACTCAATTATTCGACCTGGGTCCACCAACTCCAAGGCAGGGACCTGGTCGCAGATGGCATCCTGGTCCTAGCCTTTACCCTGCTGACTTGGGCAGGGGGCGTAAGGACCTATCTGAAGGAGGCGGATATCCAATTCCTCCTCCCCCTAGAAACAGAATGGCGGTCTTATTTTAAAGAAGCCTTCAAGTCATCGCTTCTTAAACAAGCTTTACTGGCTCCCCTGCTCTGCCTGGTCGCTTGGCCTTATCTTAAATGGGGCCAGCAGTGGACAGGCTGGGAAGTCTTAGCTCTCGGTGCAAGCTTTGTGCTTTTGAAGGCGGCAAGTCTGATGAGGGCAATCCGTGGCTTCCAGGACCAAGGCAAGCAAGCAAATGGGCTAGGCTTGGTATTCCCCCTCCTGACCTATCTCTTGGCCTTTACCTTCCATCCAGTTTGGGCCTTGGGCTTGGCGACTCTTTTCTGTCTTTGGCAAGGCGGCCATTTGACTTGGGGCGACCGCTGGGATTGGCAGAATCTCCTCGTGAGCGAAGGACAGAGCAAGCAAGCCATGACTGCCTTCCTGTCTTTATTCGTCGATTTAAAAGCAGGCAAGAAGCAGACCAAGCGCCGGGCCTATCTCGACGGCTTGAACCTGTCCTTGGCCAAGGCGCCTTCTGCCCATGCTTATCTCTATAGCCGCAGTTTTTGGCGGTCGACGGACCTCTTTCCTATCTGGCGGCGCTTGACCCTCCTGAGCCTCTTACTGGCCTTCACCCTGCCCAAACATCCTTTAAGCCTCCTCGTCTTCCTCCTCTTAAATTATGCTAGTCACTTCCAACTCTTACCCCTGGCTAGCCTCAAGCAGGGGCAGACCATGTTGAAGATTTACCCAGAAGCAGAAGAAGCGGGTCACCAGGCCTTCCAAAGCTTACTCTGGCAAGTTTACACTTTCCAAGTGATCGCTTTGAATCTGGCTCTCTTCTTAGCAGCTTTTGGGCTTCTGGCTGCTTTCTACCTAGTAGCTGGTCTCCTTTTAGAATTTCTTTTTATCCGTTTCTACTTACCAGCTAGGCTCCAAAAGAAAAAGACAGGACGTCGGCGCGGCAGAAAGAGCCAAAAGATCCAACGAAATGATTGACTATATGGAAAATAATGACTACAATAATGAATGCTTTAGTTTTTCTTTTGCACCGTTTGGAAAAGGAAAATCATCTTAAAGAAAAGGGAGGGGACAGCATTGGAATATCAGTTTGATAAGGAGTGGACCTTGCATCCGATTGGCGGGGATACGGGCCAGGCCTTCATGGGCACCCATAAGCAGGAGCGTGTCTTCCTCAAACGCAATTCTTCTCCTTTCCTTGCTGCTCTCTCCATGGAGGGAATTACGCCGCGCTTGATCTGGTCAAAACGGACCAGTACGGGAGATACCTTCTCGGCCCAAGAATGGCTGCGCGGCCACACCCTGACGGAACAAGAGATGCACCAAAGCCAGGTTATCAAGCTCATCCACCGCTACCAACATTCGGACCATCTCTATAAGATGCTAGTGAAGATTGGAGGTCAGGAATGGGCATGCAGTGACTTTATCGCTGACTATGAAGACCAGCTCCACGACCACTTGGCTTCCCATAGCCTCTTGAATGAGGTCTTGGCTTATTTAGAAGAGACGGCTCCCTTCATTAAGCAATCCCTTAAGACGGTTTGCCACGGCGACCTCAACCGTAAGAATTTTTTACTGTCTGAACAGAACCGCCTCTACCTAGTCGACTGGGAATCGGTTCGGATTGCGGATCCCATCTCGGACTTGACCCAGGTTCTTGTCCAATATATCCCGAGTGAAGACTGGGAGAGCTGGTGGGAGCGCTATGGCCTCCAGGTGGATGAAAGTTCTTATCTGCGGATCGAGTGGTTTGCCTTAATTAATCTGTTACTCTTAATTAAGGAAAGCTACCGCAAGGATCGGCAAGTGGATGTCAATGAAGCGATTTTGAAACTGAGACATATTTACGATAACCGGTATTTCCAAGACCAGTATTAACTTTAGACAGAATAGAAGGATTCTTTGCCAAAATCAAATGGGCGAGAGCATTCGTTCCGCTTTTGAATTTGATCGTTAAAGAGCCATGGCACCGGTTCGGGCCAAGGTCCCTCACCTAGCGAGCTTCAAAGGGCTAGTAAGGCTAAAGCCAACTATCCCTAATTCACATCGCTTGCTTGTTCATGGCTAACGATCAAATTCAAAGCTTCACTACTGCTCAAAATTAGCTGATAAAGAAAATATCCCTTAATTAATAACTAGTCACCAACACTAAAAGTAGGGAATTAATAGAAGCAGGCAGGTTCTTTTAGAGTGCTTGGCCCGCTTTTATTTTTGCTATAAGACTAGTCTTTTGGACCTGCTTGGATAGATTTTGAAAGTAGACTAAGGATTGAAAGCGAAATAAGGAGGCGCATGATGCGTGTAAGACATAAACCTTGGGCAATCGATATGATTAAAGATTACCCTAATATTGTGATTCCAGAACCGGACCAGGCTCAGGGCAAGTGGGACCAGGTCTTTGACCAGGCCCAGCCCCTCCATGTGGAAGTGGGGACGGGCAAGGGCCAATTCCTGATTGGTATGGCCAAGGCCCATCCAGAGATTAACTATGTAGGGATTGAGATGTACTCGGACGTCCTTGTCATGGCCCTGCAGAAGGTCTTGGATGAAGACCAAGACTTGCCTAACTTGCGCTTTATCCGGTCAGATGGCCGTGAGATTTCAAACTTTTTTGAAGCCCACAGCTTAGACCGCATCTATTTGAATTTCTCGGATCCATGGCCTAAGCGCCGCCACACCAAGCGCCGGTTGACCAGTCCTAATTTCTTAGCTCAATACCAGGAAGTTCTCAAGCCAGAAGGGGAGATCCACTTTAAGACCGATAACCAGGGACTTTTTGAATATTCCCTGGCCAGTATGTCCCAATATGGCATGGCCTTCCGCCAAGTTTGGTTAGATCTCCATGCCAGTGATTTTGAGGGCAATATCATGACGGAGTATGAAGAGAAGTTTGCGGCTAAGGGCCAGCCCATTTACCGTTTGGAGGCCTACTACCCTCAACATGAAAGTTAAATAAAACACAAAAAAGTTCGGCGCGTTTTAACTGCCGAACTTTTTTATTGATGCGGGAAGAGGCTAGTACAAAAATTCCTGCTTCTTTTTAAACCAAGAACTTTTTTTAAATCTGTTCCAAAAGTCAGGCCTGACATCCACTTCACAAAGTCTGATGATCGTTTGTAACGATCTTCAGGCTTTGTTCCAGTGATTCAGGTCTGAAGGACTTTTGTCACGCTCTTTTCTTTTTGTTTTTAGACTTGGTAGAGGTCGATGATTTGACCGCTTTGGGCGTCTGCAATGAATTCGTATTGGACTAAGTGGCCTTTTTCTTGGCGGGAGACGCCACCGAAGTAAAGCACTTGTTCTTGGCCGTAGCGCTCTTTCTTCAGGGGTTGGAGCTCAATCCAAGAGCCTTCAATCTCGCCATCCTGAGCTAAGAGGGCCTTGACTTCTTCAATCACGCTCTGACCGTCTACTTTGGCCCGTTCATTCTTGTCCCGGCTATCGATGTAGAGGGCAGTCGAGACAGCCCCAATGACAGCGCCACAGACGAATAGGGTACCAGCTAGGGCATAGGCCTTATTTTTTAAATTATCCTTTAAATCAAATACCAAAAGAAACACTCCTCTCTTCTATTAGTCCTATTATAGCAAGAAAAAGCTTAAATTAAAACGCTAACAGATGGAAAGGCAAGGAAAGCTGAATTTGGCGAATTTCTTGAATAATTCCAGCCTATGATGGAGGGGCGTTGCCTTTTTTAGGTAAAAAGTATATAATTTGAAAGGAATGATCTGATGCTTTATATTGAGAAGGCTTGTCTAGTTTAGAAATTAACTAGACTATTTTTTCATCTAGGGATGAAGCCAAAGCAAGGTAGCAAGTGCTGCCAGTAAATGAAGAAAAGGAGCAAATTATTCATGTGGATCTGTTTTTACAATCCGAAGGGCGTCGGCGATGTCTTGATGGTGACACGCGGCCAATTACAAAAAGACCAAATCGCAACGGAAACCATTGCAGGAATTACACGGATTTATAACAAAGAGACGGATAATACCATGGGCTATAACTTCCATTCCATCTCTGACTATATTAAATTAGAGGGCTCAGGCCAAGTTCACTTGAGCGATGAGCAGCTCGATACCCTTAATCAATTGCTCTATGAGAAGGGCTTTGAAACAATCAGTACTAATAATGACCCAGCGATTGTGGTGGGCTATGTCAAGTCCTGCGTTGACCACGAGGATTCGGACCATCTCCATATTACGGAAACTCAGGTTGGCGAAGACCAAACTTATCAGATTGTCTGTGGGGCAGCCAATGTCCACCAAGACATGAAGGTCGTTGTGGCCTTGCCGGGTGCCGTGATGCCAGATGGCCTGGTGATTTGGCCAAGCGAATTGCGCGGCGTGCAGAGTTCAGGCATGCTGTGTTCAGCTTATGAATTGGGCGTTGACCCTGAACATAAGCTCCAAGGCATTATTGAAATTAAAGACGATGTGCCAATTGGAACACCATTTTCAGAACTTGACCTATCAAGTTTAACGACCGATTAGAAGAGACCTAAGAAGCTAAGGAGGGGGAGCCTTGAAATGGAATGATGAACGGTTGAAGCGTGAGCGTGAAGAGCATTTTCAGCCCTTCTACCAAAAGAAGGACGACAAGCTCTTAGCCGATGACGTGAAGAAACCCTACTTTCCAAATTATATGAACTGGCGGTCTGACCTCAATGAGCAGAAACGCGACCGTCAGCCACAGAATTATGAGAATTGGTGGACCCCTCAAAGCCATCAACAGGAAGCTAAACGCCAGCACCGCTTCGACCAGGCCCGCCAACAACCGCTCAATAATTTACAAAGGCCAGCTTCGAATCATCGCCGGCCCAATCGCCAACATGAGGGGCAGCAAGACTATGCCCTCTACCGGGATGAGGACCGAGAAGCCCGCTATGAGAAGATTCGGCGAGACTTGCGCGCTTACGAGAACTATCAATTCCGGCGGCCTTTCCGCCCCTCGGAAGTCCCTTCGATCCAGCAGAAGGCCCAGTCGCATGCGGTCCAGAGCTCGGAAAAAAAGGACCATGAACGAGACAAGAAGCGGCGTCAAGAAAGGACCAAGGCCCGGTCAAACACGGTCAGCCAGCAACCAAGCAAAGCCAATGCCACGCGTAAGGCAGCTAGTCAGCCGGCTAAGTCGACTGAACATAAGCCGGCCCAGACCAAGCCACGTCAGGGGGGCCTTAACCGAGATTTTAAAGCGATTATGGCCCAAGAGCGACCACGCTACGCCAAGGGGAGTGTCTTTGCTGGCCTGAGCGATGAAGACAGCGACCAGACCCCTTATTATTCGAAACACCAAGGAACAGGAGATAAGCATAACCATGAATAAAGAAACGATCTATCACTTCACAGGAATCAAGGGTTCAGGGATGAGTGCCCTGGCACTCGTTTTACACGGAGCAGGCTATAAGGTACAAGGCTCAGATGTGGAGACTTATTTCTTTACCCAACAAGGTTTAGAAGCGGCAGATATTCGTATCTTAGATTTCGACCCGAATAATATTCATGAAGGTATGGAAATTATCCTAGGCAATGCCTTCCCCGATGACCATCCTGAGGTGAAGAAGGCTGAAGCGCTCGGCTTAAAAGTTACCCGCTACCATAAGTTCTTAGGACATTTTATCAAAAATTATACCAGTGTGGCCATTACCGGCTCGCACGGCAAGACCTCAACCACTGGGCTCATGTCCCATGTCCTCTCCCTCAATGTTCCTACCTCTTATCTAATTGGGGACGGCACAGGTTATGGCGACGAGCAGGCCGAATACTTTGTCCTAGAAGCGGATGAATATCGGGAACATTTTCTCGCCTATGAACCCGACTATGCCATCTTTACCAATATTGATTTTGACCACCCCGACTACTACCAAAATATTGAACAGGTTTTTGACGCTAATAGCCAGTTCGCTAACCAGGTGCAAAAGAAGGCCATCATGTACGGGGATGACCCTTACCTCCAACGTCTAGCGGACAAGGACCATGTGCTCTACTACGGCATTGACGGGGACTATGATATTGTTGCCCATCATGTGGTCCGCGATACGACCGGCTGCCAGTTTGATGTAGAAGTTCTAGGTAAGCATTACGGCCAGTTTCGGATCAAGGGCTGCGGGGAGCACAATATCCTCAATAGCCTGGCTGTAATTGGTTTCTGCTGTTTGGAAGAATTTCCGGCTGATAAGGTCCAAGAAGCCCTGTCAAGCTTTGCGGGCGTAAAACGACGCTTCAATGTGACGGAAGTGGCTGATATGACCCTGGTGGACGACTATGCCCACCATCCCTCAGAAATTAAAGCTACGCTAGACGCCGCCAAGCAGCGCTATCCAGAGAAGCAAATCATTGCCGTCTTCCAGCCCCATACCTATAGCCGGACCCTGGCCTTGATGGATGAATTCGCTCAAGCCCTCGACCAAGCTGATGAAGTCTTCTTGTGTGAGATCTTCGCTTCAGCCCGCGAACAGGATACCCACCAAGTCTCCAGTGAAGACTTAGCTGCCAAAGTGACCAAGCCTGTGCAAATTCTAAATTTAGACGATATGGGACCACTCATGGGCTACCACGATGCTGTTGTCCTCTTCATGGGAGCAGGGGATGTACCTAAGTATGGTCGAGCTTACGCTGAAGCCTTGAAATCACGTTAGAGACTGAGCCGTAAACTGTGCTGAAAGGAGCCAAGCAAGTGAAAAAGATTAGAAAAGCTGTTATTCCAGTGGCTGGTTTAGGGACCCGTTTTCTCCCCGCAACTAAGTCTATGGCCAAGGAAATTATTCCCGTTATGGATAAGCCAGCCGTCCAATTTGTCGTTGAAGAAGCCCTAGCAGCTGGCATTGAAGAAATTCTTGTGATTACCGGTCGTCACAAACGCTCGGTGGAAGATCATTTCGATGCCAATATTGAACTGGAAGAGAATTTGGAAGCCAAGGGCAAGGATGAACTCCTAGCTATGGTCCAAGATTCTACACTCGAGAATATCCAATTCAAACGCCAGCACTATCCTAAGGGCCTGGGCGACGCGGTTGCCCTAGCTGAATCCTTTGTGGGGGAAGAACCCTTCCTCTTGATGCTGAGCGATAATATTTTGGTGAGCGAAGAACCAGCTTCTCAAGCCTTGATGGCAGCCTACAACAAGACCGGCAAGAGTTCTGTCTTAGTCCAAGAAATTGACGAAGAATTGACCCAACTTTATGGCATCCTAGACCCTGACCAAGAAGCTGAAGATGGCATCTTACCCGCACGTAATGTGGTCGAAAAACCTCAGGACCAAGCCCCCAGCCAGTACGCCATCTGTGGCCGCTATGTCTTAGACCAAAGCATCTTCCGCGCCCTAGAAGGCCAAGAAGTCAATCCCTTATCAGGCGAAATCGAACTCAGTGATGCCCTCAGCCAAATCGCCCAAGACCAGGGCGTCAATGGTCTTGTTTTTACCGGTGAATGGTACGAAGTCGGCGAACCCCTAGGCATGGTCAAAGCCAGCATCCAATACGCCCTCCGCCACAAACAAACCGGCCCCGAATTCAAAGACTACCTCAAAAACGAAATAATCCCTAAACTAAAGGGTGAGAGGGAGCGCGGGTAGAAGTGGATCTCTGGAGCAAAAGATCGAAGAAGTCTGAAAGACTTCGGCGGAATTTTGTGAAGAGAAGCCACTTCTGCGCGACCGAACCCGACTAAAGAGGGTGAGAGCAGAGGCGCTTAAAAATATAAAATAATAAATAACCTAGTAAGGATGATTGACTTCTTACTAGGTTATTTTCGTTCTTAGACTTGGTTCAAGTTGCAAACGAGGACTCCATTAGCAAGTAGAGCCTGAGCAACTTTCAAATGAGGGCTCTATTAGCAAGTAGCCCCACAAAAATCCCAGAATAGGCCCCCCTCCATCAGCATAGAAATCTAATGGAGGGGGTTATTTTACTTGATATTTTAGAAACCCTTATTATGTTTCAAATATTCTTCTTCTTCGGGTGTGTTTTCCCGGCCTAGTGTCTCATTGCGGTAAGGGTAGCGGCCGTATTTTTCAATGATTTCATAGTGGGCTTTTTCATACTTTAGATTGTTGGCTAGGGCTTCTTCTGAGGAGAAGAGTTCCATGGCTTGGTCGTGGATGACGAGGGATTCGGAGTGCATGAAGGGCATGTAGATGAAACTGCGAGCTTCTGGACTGAGCGAAGAGAGGTCTTCCAGCCGGATGCATTCTTGGGCCAGGGCGAGCGCCATATCGTCTTGGGCATAAGCTTGGCCACTCCCCCGATAGAGATTTCTGGAAAATTGGTCCAGGACAATAATTTCTGCCAAGCGTCCGCGCAGGCTTTCCCGCCAATCCGCATGTTCACCGTCTTTGACTTCCTGGTGGAGCTGGCTAAAGCGGTCGGCAATGGCTTGGTCTACGCTTTCACCACCATTAAACCACTGCTCCGGACCCAATTCTTCAAACCAAAAATTTAAAACTGCTTCGATTGACATTGTTGGCCTCCTTTAATTTTATTTTAATCATAGCATAAAATAGCTTAGGGGTCCTGTTTCGGGCCTGGCGAATTTGATTCGCTTTTTAGCTGTAAATTCGTTAAAATGAAGGGGTGTAATTTATCTAGAAAGAGGGAAGACCATGATTCAAATTCGGGATGCTATCCTCCATATTTACGATGTCAACACCAGTGAACCCATCCTCTCCCAAGCGGCTTTAGACTTTCGGGATGAGACTATTATTCACTATGTCGACTGCAAGGTGAACCAGGTCATGCAGACAGGCAAGCAGAAGAATGGTGTGATCCCTGAAACGGCGCCCATCTATGAGAACCTTCAGAGCCTGGCTAGGGACTTCCAAGCAACGACCCGACCCATGACCTCTAAATTCTTCCAGATCCTGCGCCTAAATCCGGACATCCCACCGGCAGACCTACTATGGGTATCGATTGTGCTCAATGATTTTCCCTTCGTCGGGATGTTCAAGTTGAACCACAATGAATCCTTCACCCACTTTGTCGCAACGGATGAGGAGGTCCTGCGCAATGATTTAATTGTCCACCGGTCCATCCTGCCCAAGGCCAAACAAGCCATTGATGAGGGCTTTCTCTATTGTCCGACGACAAGCGAGTACTTCCTGATTGAAAAAAATCATTTGATGGAAGAAACGGGCGAGCGGATGCCTTATTTGAGCGAAGTCTTCTTGGGAATCGAAGCCAATCTCAATATGAATGAAAACATTAAAATTATAAGAAAAGGCGTTGAAAAGACGGCCAAGCATTACAATGAAGCAGACTACCAAGCTCTGGCAGAGGCTAAAGATATTCTCTACCACGCGGTTTATGACGACCAAGAGTTCGATAACCGCAAACTGGCTGACCAGCTCTACGGCGACAATGTCAGCCAGAAACAGACCTATCTGCGGGAAACTGAAGAAATGGGAATGATTCACCAACAAGCTGCCAGTCCAGACATGCTATCGGCCAAAATGCAGCGTCAAAAACTTAAATTCGACAACGGCATTGAATTGACCATTCCTCTTGAGCTCTTCAATGACCCTGAAGTGGTGGAAATTAAGAATAATCCGGATGGGACCATTGGCATCGAATTGAAGAATATTGAAAGTATCAAAAATATGTTCTAAAGTAGAAGAGGAAAAACAAAAATGAAAATACCCAAATTAGACCTGGACCTGGTCCGCTATCCAAACTTCCAGCAGCTCTCATTAACCCGTCGTTTGACCAATCTGAGCCTCTGGGTAGCAGTTGCCGTGGTGGGACGGGTCTTAGTCAGTGGCCTGCCTAATGTCCAACCTGTGACGGATATGGTCATCCTAGCTGTGCCACTCTTTGGCCTGTCAGGGGGCTTAATTGTCGCCACCCTCATCATGCTTCTCAGCAACCTCATCCTCGGTATGGGACCTTGGACCCTGGGGCAGATCCTAGCCTATGGGGCGGTCGTCTTGATCAGCTACCTCTTAATGAAGCTAGGCCTCTTCAAATACCCCCTAGCCGTCCTCGCCTGGTCCCTAGTCGCAGGCTACTGTTACGGCCTCATTGTCAGCTACATGATGCTCATCCTCTTCGGCCTAGGCATGCCCTTCTGGACCTACTACCTAGCCGGCCTCCCTTACGACACCGGCCACGCCCTAGGCAACCTCGCCTTCATGCTTATCCTAGTCCCCATCTGCCAACGCCTCATCCGCGAAAAAATATTGTAAAAAGGGTGTGAAGGTTAGCGGGAGAAATAGACCTCTGGAGCAAAAAGCCAGAGAAGACTGAAGGTCTTCGGCGGATTTTTGTGAAGAGGAGCTATTTCTGCTAACCTGAACCCGACTAAAAAAGGGTGTGAGGGCTGGCGGTTAGGCTTGGATGATTGGAGCAAGTCAGAATAAGAGCAAAATATTCGCTCGTTTCTGACTTGTGAAATCACTCCAAAGCTGCTCTTGCGAACCCGACTAAGAAAGGGTGAGAGGGAGCGCGGTTAGAAGTGGACCTCTGGAGCAAAGCAACAGAGAAGACTGCAAGGCTTCGGCGGCGCTTTGTGAAGAGGAGCCACTTCTGCGCGACCGAACCCGACTAAAAAAGGATGTGAAGGTTGGCATATAATTCTAACTGCCTAACGCATTACCTAATTGCATTCGGAGGGCCCGAATGCAAATATCAGGCGGCCAATCTTCACTCAGAGAGCCCGAATACAGATAGCAAGTGTCCAATTTGCACTCGGAGGCCCTGAATGCAGATAGCAAGTAATCAATTTGCACTCAGAAGGCTCGAGTACAGATAGCGGATGCTCAATTTGCATTCGGAGGGCTCGAGTACAGATAGCAAGTGTTCAATCTACACTCGGAAGGTCCGAATGCAGATAGCAAGCATCAATCTGACGCGATGCCCCTGTATGCCAATAGAAAACATACTTTTTCGACCAACAGGCAAATAGCGAGCCTAATCAAATCAATTTTCAAGAAACACCTACCATTATTTTAAGCTCACACAACAATTAAGGAGGATTCAATGACTTATCCAAACACTTGGCAGCTCGACGACCTCTACCCAGGCGGGGTGGAAGGGTCAGCTTTTAAGGAAAGCCTTGAAGCTGCCAAAATTGAAAAAGAACTTTTAAGTAAGAAAGTGAAAGCTTTTGAAGCGAAAGGCGAAGCAGCGGACCAAGCCCTCTACCAACTCATCCAAGACTTGGAAGGCCTGGAAGAGGAACTAGTGACCCTGGATAGCTTTGCCCAAATGGCAGCGGATACTGATATTCAAGCAGAGGTGCCAGTCTTAGCCCTCGACCGGGTGGGCCAACTTCTGGAGAGCTTCGACGGGCTTGCTTTAAACTTTGACCAAAAGCTCCTTGCCTGGTCTGAAGAAGAATGGCAAGACCTCTTGGCGAGTCCAGTGCTTGCGCCTTACCGCTTCCATTTAGAAGAGCGCCGCCGGGAAGCTAGTCAGGCCTTGGACCCTAAGACAGAACGTTTGCTTTTGGCCTTGGACCGCGATGGTATCGAAGCTTGGTCCCAGACCTATGATAGCCTGGTCGCCTGCCTTCATATCCAACCTGAAGGCAGCAAGACCACATATTCAGTCGGCCAGGCCATGAACCATATGCTGGATGATCCGGATCCCAAGAAACGGGCAGCTTTCTTCAAGGCCTGGGAAGCCGCTTTTACTGAAATGGGGCCGGTTTTTGCCCGCATTCTAAACCACCTGGCAGGCTACCGGATGACTGAGCAGAAGGCCCACGGGGACGACTTTCTCGAGGAGCCTCTGCGCCAGAACCGGATGACCTACCATACTTTAGGAGCCATGTGGGAAGCGGTAGACGCGGCTCGTCCGGACCTCCTGCAATTCCTTAAGACCAAACAAAAATTATTGCAACTGGATAAGTTGAATTGGCAAGACATCGCTGCACCCTTGACCCTCAGTGACAGCCAGGTTCAGCGCTATACTTGGGAAGAAGCCTGCCAATTTGTTGTAGACCACTTCCGGAAGACTAGTGAAGAAATGGCGGACTTTGCGGACCAAGCCCTCAAGGCAGGCTGGGTGGAAGCGGAAGACCGGCCAGGTAAGCGTCCAGGCGGTTACTGCACGGAGCCCCTGGCCAATGGCGAATCGCGGATCTTTATGACCTTCACCGGGTCTGCCCAAGATGTGAGTACCCTAGCCCATGAGTTGGGCCACGCCTTCCATTCCTATGTCATGCGGGACTTATCGACCTGGCAGCAGGGCTATGCCATGAATGTGGCGGAGACTGCTTCTACCTTGGCAGAAAACTTGATTGCGAGCAGCCAATTAGCGGAAGCCAAAGACCCTGGCCAGCGTCTCCAATTGCTCAACGCCAAACTGGAGAACACGACAGCTATGTTTATGGATATCCGAGCCCGCTATCTCTTTGAGAAGAATTTTTATAGTGAACGTCAGGCCGGCTATGTGGGGGAAGAGCGTCTGAACCAGCTCATGGTATCGGCTCAGCGCGAAGCCTTTGCGGGCGCACTGGATAGCTATCACCCGCATTTCTGGGCCAGCAAGCTGCATTTCTTTATTTCAGATGTGCCTTTTTACAACTTCCCTTATAGCTTTGGCTATCTCTTTAGCCAGGGGATTTTGGCCGAATTGATGAAAGATCCGGACCACTTCACTGAACGTTATGTGGCCCTCTTGCGGGATACGGCGGTGATGACCGTCGAAGATTTGGCGGCTAAACACTTAGGCGTTGACCTGACCCAGATCGATTTCTGGCAGGAAGGCGTCGCGCTAGCCCTCCAAGATGTCCGTGCCTTTGTCCACGAAGGGCAAGCTTATTTAGAAAACAATCAATAGGAGAAAATTATGGATTATGAAACATTAGAAGAGCTCTTACCCCTAGCCGAAGAAGGGAAAATGGTTCTCGGCTTGGATACCATGGCTCAATTAATGGCAGACTTGGGCAATCCCCAAGATCACTTGCCCACTATCCACATTGCTGGAACCAATGGCAAGGGATCAGCGGCTATGATGCTAGCAACAATTCTAGAAGAAGCGGGCTATAAAGTGGGGCTTTATACCTCACCCTCCATCATGTCCTTCAATGAGCGGATCATGGTCAACCGGGTGCCTATCTCCGATGAAGCGATTATTCGGGCAGCTCAGGCTATCAAGGGGTCCTGTGAGCGCTTGGACCTCCACCTGACAGAGTTTGAAGTCTATACTGCCATGGCTTGGTTAATCTTTGCCGACCAGGATTGCGATCTGATTGTTCTGGAGGTAGGGCTGGGGGGCCGCTTGGATGCGACCAACCTGGTGAAAGCACCTCTTCTGACCTTGCTGATGAAGATTGCCTTCGACCATGTCGGTATCTTAGGTCATACTTTAGGGGAAATCGCTGGTGAAAAAGCAGGCATTATTAAAGCCGGCCGCCCCGTGATTTCCTACCCTCAGGATCCTGAAGCCCAAGCTGTTATCCAAGCTAGGGCGAAAGAAATGGGTGCGCCGTATTTAGAAGTTGATCCTGACGACATCCAAGACCTGCCTAGCAACCAAGCCCGTAAGCAAGTCTTTAGCTATAAGGGACAGACTTGGCAGCTTAACCTCCTGGAAGCCCACCAATTGCAGAATGCTAGTGTGGTCCTGGAGGCTGTCGAGAGCTTGCGCCAGCAGGGCTATCCCATTTCTGACCAAGCCCTTGCCCGAGGCCTGGACCAAGTGAAATGGCAAGCCCGTTTTGAAATTATGCACGACCAGCCCACCATTGTTGTCGATGGTTCGCATAATTTAGATGGGGTCAGCCAGCTTAAGCTCAATCTCGAGCGCTATTTTCCCGACCAACGCATCGTTGCCATTATGGGCATGCTGGCGGATAAGGACGTGACCCATGCGGTTGCTGAGATTGCTCCGATCCTGGATCAGATTGTGACTGTCCGTCCCAATACGCCCCGCGCTTTAAGTGCTCAAGAACTCAGGAATAAAATCGTTTCCATATACCCTGAACAATATGATACAATAGTCCCAGCTGTTTCTTATGAAGACGCCTTCACAATAGCAATGGATCTCTTGGATGAGGACGCCGTCTTGGTAATTTTTGGGAGTTTCTATTATGTAGGCTATATGAGAAATCTAATTAATAAGAAGTTAGGAAATGATATTTAAATGGATAAAGTAAAGATTGAACAAGCAATTCGTGACTTATTAATCGGGATTGGGGAAGACCCCGACCGGGAAGGTTTGCAGGAAACGCCGAAACGGGTGGCTAAGATGTATGCTGAACTCTTGGATGGTTACCAAAGAACCCCCGCCCAACACATGGAAAAGCAATTCACGGCTGAAGACAGTGAACTAGTCTTAGTCAAGGATATTCCCTTCCATTCTATGTGTGAGCACCACCTCTTGCCCTTCTACGGGGTTGGCCATATTGCCTATGTACCCGGAGCAGACAAGGTAGTTGGCTTAAGCAAACTGGCGCGAATCTTAGAGGATATCAGCCTCCGTCTCCAATTACAGGAACAGATCACGACAGAAGTGGCGCATACGATTGCTGATAATCTCGAAGTGGAAGGGGTCTTCGTTGTACTTGAAGCAGAGCACATGTGCATGTCCATCCGTGGCGTCCACAAAGAAGGGGCTTCTACCGTCACCAAATCTGCTCTCGGTTGCTTTAAGGAAAACTCTGAACTGCGTAAAGAAGTCCTATCGATGATTCGAGCTTAGGAGTGGGGCTTGTGAAAAAAGATTGCATTTATTTAAATGGTTTAAATTTCTATGCCTACCACGGTCTCTTTCCTGAAGAGACCAAACTTGGCCAGCGTTTCATCGTTGACCTGGCTCTCTACTTGGATCTGAGCCGGGCCGGTCAGACGGACCAAATGACTGATAGTGCCCACTATGGCGAGGTCTATGACAGTGTCAAGCGTGTTGTCGAAGGGGAGCCCTTCAAGCTGATTGAACGTCTGGCCCAAGCCATTGCCGATGAGGTCCTGGCTAGCCAAGCTTTAGTGGACGCCTTGCAGGTCAAGGTCACCAAGCCCGATCCACCGATTCCGGGCCACTACGATTCAGTCGCTGTTGAGATTTACCGTGAACGTCATTAGGAAGGAGAGCAGATATGCCAGTTGAAACCCACCATGCCTATATTGCCCTGGGGTCTAACATTGAGCCGCGCCGGGAGTTTTTGAACCGGGCGATTAAGGCTTTGGACCGGAATGAATCCACCTCTGTTGTCCAAAAGTCCCACATCTATGAAACGGTACCCAAGGGCTATGCCGACCAAGCAGACTTCTTGAATATGGTTCTCGAAGTCGAAACCACCTGCGATCCCTTCGCCTTATTAGGGATTGCCCAGCAGATTGAAGATGATCTCAACCGGGTGCGGACGATTAAGAACGGGCCACGAACTATTGACGTGGACCTGCTTGCTTATGAAGACCAAATTATTGACCATGAAATTTTAGAATTGCCCCATCCTCGCATTCAAGAGCGCGCCTTTGTCCTCTTCCCCATGGCAGAGATTGCAGCGGACTTTGTCTTACCTGGTACGGGTCAGACCATCCAAGCCCTGCGTGATGCCCTGCCTGAAGCTGAAAAGGCGGATGTCCGGATTTACGAATAGCGTGATGCCCAGCGACGAGATGTCCTGGGCTTTTCTTCTAAAATTGGGCGAATGAGCATGCCTTCCGCTTTTGAATTTGATTGTTAAATTTTGAAAGGATCAATATCGTCTGGAAAAAAGTCTTAGCTATGTTTTAGATATGCGACTTTTGACAAGGCTCTCTTTCTAGATTTTCTTGAAGGCTTATACTTTGGTATTTCAATGATTTTATGCTATTGTAAACATAAATCTAGCAAGTTAATTAAAGAGAGAAAAGAGTGATTCAAAATGGCTGAAGAAATCAAGCAAGAAAATGATTTAAATTTTGATGCGCAAGCGATTGAAACAATTGCGAGCCGTGCCGTTCTAGAAGTCGATGGGGTCCTAACTACTCAAGGGAACGCCTTCAATACGGCCTTGTCCCAAGCCGCTAACTTCGCTGACCAAGTTAAAGAAAAAACTCAAGAAAGCTTCTCTGATGACGACCAAGGGGATAAGCAAGAAGGTCAAGATCAAGAAGAAGACAAGGGACATGAAGAAGGGGACCACTACCAAGACGGCGTGAACGCTGAAGTTGGTAATGTGGAAGTTGCCGTGGACCTCGATATTGTCGTGGCTTATGGTAAGGAAATTCCTAAGATCTTCGATGAAATTGTTGAAAATGTCAGCAAACGTATCCATGAAGCAACGGGTTTAGAAGTTGTGGAAGTGAATGTCAATGTTCGCGATATCATGACGGAAGAAGACTATCGCAAGGTTCACTACAAACAATTTCCTGATGACTAATTAGCATGCAATTGAACAAATTCCCTAGAGATCCAGGCGTGTGGATAGCTAGGGAGTTTTTTGTTTGGCTACTTTTTATTGAAGCTTCCATTTGAAAGTTGGCCTGGTTCTACTTGCTAATGGGGACTCCATTTGAAAGTTGGCCCGGTTCTACTTTCTAACGGAGCCCTCATTTGAAAGTTGGCCCGGTTCTACTTGCTAATGGAGCCTTCGTTTGAAAGTTGACCTGATCCTACTTGCTAATGGGGACTCCATTTGAGAGTTGGCTTGATCCTACTTGTTAACGGAGCCTCCGTTTGAAACTTGCTCCAGATCTAAGAATCTTGCTCTCACCCTCCCTAGTCGGGTTCGGTCGTGCAGAAGTGGCTCCTCTTCACCAAAAGCCGCCGAAGACTTTCAGTCTTCTCTGGCTTTTGGCTCCAGAGGCCTATTTCTCCCGCTAGCTTTCACACCCTCCTTAGTCGGGTTCGCAAAGGCAGAAAGGAAGTGACTTCAGCGAAAGGGAACGACCGGCTAGAGCCGCTCTTATCCCTTTCGCCTCCAGTCATTCCTTTCTGAACGCCTTTGCTCTCACCCTCCCTTTTTTTGTGTTTCTTTTGTGGATTTGATAGAATGAGTAGAGATAATTAGGAAGTGAGGGTGTGTTATGGTGGCTTATAATAATGATGATGGTTTGTCTTTTGGCAAGCCTCTGCATGCGATTGATGTGGGGGATACGTTTACCATGACGGAGCGTTTTCGGGAGCGGGATATTCTCCTCTACATGGGGGTAACGAATGATATTAATCCCCGCTATTTGAAGACGGAGGAGGCCCACCAGGTGGTTGATCTGGAGACGGTGATTCCTCCGATTGCCTTGATGGGGGCGATTACGCGGACGGTTTCTATGCATTTCCCGGGGCCGGGGTCCATGTTGGTAGAGATGAATTTCACGATTAATAAGGCTATCCGCCACGATTCGACCATTACCTATCATTTTGAAGTGATCCGGATCGAGGAATGGCGGGGTTACGTGACCATCCATGTCATCGGCAATAATGAAACCACCGGGGAGGACCGGGTCCTGGATGCCATGCTGATGGTTCTTCCGCCCGAAGAAGCCCTGACTGACCAACCCAAAATTATTGATTCGAGTGAATTGAAGCGTGTCGATGGAGGCGATGTAAACAGTGACTAAAAATAATAAATTACTTTTATTTGATGGCTCTTCTTTGGCTTTCCGGGCCTTCTATGCGATTCAAAATTTGGATTCTTTTGTCAATAAGAATGGCTTGCATACCAATGCCCTCTATGCCTTCCATGCCATGCTGAAGACGGTCTTAGATAAGGAAGAACCGACTCATGCCTTGGTGGCTTGGGATGCGGGGAAGACCACCTTCCGGACGGAGATGTATGATGATTACAAGGGCGGCCGGCAGAGTGCACCGGATGAATTCCGGGAGCAGATGCCTTTCTTTAACGTCTTATTAGATGCTTTCGGCCTGGCCCATTATGAACTGGCTAACTATGAAGCTGATGATATTATCGGGACCCTGGCCTTGCAGGCTGATCCAGAGACCTTCGATGTGGTGGTTATTTCGGGTGACCGGGACTTGACCCAGCTGGCCCGCGACAATATCCGCGTGGACATTACCAAGCGCGGGGTGAGCCAACTAGAAGCCTATACACCTGCTTCTATCCAAGATGCCTGGCAGATCACCCCTGAGCAGATTGTGGACATGAAGGGACTCATGGGCGATTCTTCCGATAATTATCCTGGGGTGACCGGTATCGGCGAGAAAACGGCCCTCAAGCTCCTCCACGAATTTGGGTCTATGGAGGGCGTTTACGACAATATTGATAAGGTTTCCGGCAAAAAGCGTAAAGAAAACCTCATCAAGGACAAAGAAGCTGCCTTCCTATCCAAAAAGCTTGCCCGGATCCTGGACGATGCCCCGCTAGAAATTGGCTACGATGACATTAAGAAGCGGGACCTTGACCAAGAAGCCCTAGTTGACTTTTACAAAGAAATGAATTTCAACCGCTTTATGGCCGACCTCTTGGAAGACGCCGATCTTTCGGACCAAGTCCAAGCAGAAGCTCGGGACATTCCTTACCAAGTTTTGATAGAAACTGACCAAGTGACGACTGAGATTTTTCAAGCGGAAGAGATGGCCTTCTATGGTGAAATGTTTGCCAAGAACTACCACCAAGGGGAGATTATTGCCTTCGCTCTGGGGAATTCCGACCAGGTCTATGTCCTGCCCAAGGAAGTGGCCCTGGACTCGTCAGCCTTTAGGGAATGGGCAGAAGATGCTAGTCGCACCAAGCAGGTCTTCGATGCCAAGCGGACCAAGGTGATGTTGGCCCGGGAAGGGATCGACTTCAAAGGGGTGTCAGAAGATGTCCTGATTGCTTCCTACTTGGTCCACGCCAAGGATAATTCCAATGACCTAGCGGAAGCGGCGCGTGAATTCGGAATTGATGACCTGGCCTATGACGAAATGGTCTACGGCAAGGGCAAAAAGCAGGCCGTCCCAGAAGATGAAAGCCAGATGCACGACCACCTGGCTCGGAAGATTGATGTGATCTGCCGGATGGTGCCCCTAGCCAAAGAACGCCTGGCAGCGGACCAGATGACAGAACTCTACCGCGACATGGAATTGCCCCTGGCCCTCGTTCTTGCTAACATGGAGATTCGGGGGATCCGTGTTGAGCGGTCCACCCTGGAAAGCATGCATGAAGCCATCGAAGGCCAGCTGGATGACCTAGAAGCCGCCATCTATCAAGAAGCTGGCCATGAGTTTAATATCAACTCCACCCAACAATTGAGCGATGTCCTCTTCGAGGAAATGGGCTTGCCAGCTGGTAAAAAGACCAAATCCGGCCACTATTCGACGGCCCAATCGGAATTGGAGAAATTACAGGGCAAGGCAGAGATTGTCGACTTGATCTTGGACTACCGCCAGCTGGCTAAGTTGCAATCGACTTATATCGAGGGCATCCAGAACTTTATCCAGGAGGACCACAAAGTCCACACCCGCTTTATCCAGACCCTGACCACTACGGGACGCTTGTCTTCGGCAGACCCTAACCTGCAAAATATTCCGATTCGGACAGAGAACGGTCGGAAGATCCGCCAAGCCTTTGTGCCATCTGAACCCGGTTGGAAGATCTTTTCATCGGACTATTCGCAGATTGAACTCCGGGTCCTCGCCCATATTTCAGGAGACGAGCACCTGCAGAAGGCCTTCAAGGAGAATCGGGATATCCACCGAACCACGGCTAGCCGCGTTCTCGGTATTGACGAGGCAGATGTAACGCCTAACCAGCGTCGGGACGCCAAGGCAGTGAACTTTGGGATTGTCTATGGGATTTCCGACTATGGACTCAGTAAGAACCTCAATATTTCCCGGCCCCAAGCCAAGGCCTTTATTGATTCTTACTTCGATAACTTCCCCAAGGTTAAGGTCTACATGGATGAGATTGTGGAATCTGCCCGCGAGAAGGGTTATGTGGAAACCCTCTTTCACCGCCGCCGCTACCTGCCTGACATTAGGGCACGCAACTTTAACGTGCGGTCCTTCGCCGAACGGACGGCCATGAATACGCCTATCCAGGGGACAGCCGCTGATATTATCAAGCTGGCCATGTTGAAGATGGAGACTGCCTTAGAAGAGGAGGGCCTCCAAGCCAAACTGCTCATCCAAGTCCACGATGAGCTGATCTTCGAAGCACCCGAAGAAGAAATCGCCCGCTTGGAAGAATTGGTCCCTCAAGTGATGGAATCCGCCGTTGAACTGGACGTGCCTCTGATTGTAGATAGTAACTACGGTGATACTTGGTACGATGCCAAATAAGGTGTTTGTTGTTTAATGGGTAATCGTAAGGGCATATAGAAGCATTTGGTGTGCTTAATGCTAATTATTTGATAACAATTTCCTATAAAACAGGAAATATAATTTCAAAACTTTTTAATAACTAGCAGCGAGTATAAAAAATATCTGCTTTGTTATTTGTGAGCAGGAGTGAAGCTTTGAATTTGATCC
Organism: Aerococcus sanguinicola; assembly: GCF_001543145.1. NCBI lineage: Bacteria > Bacillati > Bacillota > Bacilli > Lactobacillales > Aerococcaceae > Aerococcus > Aerococcus sanguinicola. The sequence continues at coordinate 1,538,542 of NZ_CP014160.1, forward strand.
TTGTATTTTAGAGGGGTAATAAGCGCTAACGCCTATTATCCCTAATTCTATCTAGTTGGGTTCGCAAGAGCAGCTTTGGAGTGCTTTCGCAAGTTGGAAACGTGCAAGCGATGCTTGCCCTTATTCCAACTTACTCCAAGCATCCAAAGCTAAACGCTCTTGCTCACAACCTATAGTCGGGTTCGGGCTAGCAGAAATATCTCCTCTTCACAAATAGCCGCCGAAGACTTTCGGTCTTCTCTGGCTATTTGCTCCAGAGGTCTATTTCTATCGCTAGCCCTCACACCCTTACTTTATGCTTGGCCGCAAATAGCGTTGCGGCCAGGCTTTTCGTTTTCGTATGAAGGGAGGATGAAAGATGCCAGAATTACCTGAAGTGGACCGTGTCCGCCAGGGGTTGGAAGACTTAGTGCTAGGAGCCAGGGTGACCGGGCTTAGCTTAAGCTGGCCCAAGATCATTGACCAGCCCAGCCCTGAAGAATTTGAAACGATTATGCTGGGCCTCCGCCTCGAAGGCTTAGGCCGCCGGGGCAAGTATTTAATCTTTGACTGGGGGGAATGGGCCTGGATTAGCCACTTGCGGATGGAAGGCAAGTGGCTGGTCCTGCCTAGCGACCAGGCCGTGGATAAGCACACTCACCTCGTTCTCCAGCTCGATGATGGCCGCGACTTGCGCTACCATGATGTGCGCAAGTTTGGTCGTATCCGGCTGTTTCCCAAGGCGCAATTGGATGAGGAATTAGCCCGGCTTAACTTGGGACCGGAACCTTGGGATTTGGATGCCGATACTTTTTACCAGCAGCTACAGCGGCGCAAGTTGGCTATTAAATTGGTACTCTTGGACCAACATGTGGTGGCTGGTATCGGCAATATCTATGCTGACGAAATTCTCTACCGGGCCCGCCTCCATCCTGAGCAGCCGGCCAATACGGTGTCTAGGATTAAGTCCAACCGCTTAGTCCATTATGCTGGGAAAGTGATTGAAGAGGCCATGGCCAAGGGTGGGACAACGATTCGGTCCTACACCGATGCCCTAGGTCACAGTGGGGGCTTCCAGCAGACCCTCAATGCTTATGGACGGGCAGGGCTGCCTTGTCCCCGCTGTCAGACCCCGATGAAGAAGATCAAGGTCGGGCAGAGAGGGACCACTTTTTGTCCGCGCTGCCAAGTCTTAAAGAAGGAAAGGAGATAAGATGACATTTCATTTAGGATTAACCGGATCTATTGCGACGGGCAAGAGCTCGGTCAGCAAGCACTTCCAGTCCCTAGGCTATCCCATTGTCGATGCCGACTTGGGCAGCCGGGCCGTGGTGGAACCCGGCCAACCAGGATTGGAAGCTATCCGGGAACATTTTGGGGAGGACTATATCTTTCCCAACCAGACCATTAACCGGAAAAAAATAGGCCAGCTCATTTTTGCGGATGACCGGGCCCGCCAAGAGCTGAACCAGCTGCTCCAACCCCATATCCGCCAGTGGATCATCCAGGAGGCCCAAGCCTATGATGCTGCAGGGCACGAGTTAGTCGTTCTTGACATTCCCTTGCTCTATGAAGAGGGCTACCAGGAAGACTGTGACCAGGTGATGGTGGTCTACTGTTCCGAGTCGGTTCAACTGGAACGCTTGATGGCCCGCGACCAGCTCAGTGAAGGGGAGGCCTTCCAGCGGATTTGTTCCCAGATCTCTATCGAACGCAAGGCGGAGTGGGCGGATATTTTGATCGATAATGGCAGAGACCTGTCCTATACCTACCAACAGCTGGATGCTTGGCTAGGAATCAGCGGTTTTAGGCCAAATCCTGTCGCTGAATAGCTGGGCTTATGCTATAATAGGCATGAAAACGTCCTTCTTGTAAAGAAATAGGTGAGAATCTTATGCAATGCCCAAAATGCCATCATGATAATACCAAAGTGGTGGATAGCCGTCCCACCGAGGAAGGGAGTGCTATCCGCCGTCGCCGGGCTTGTTTGGCCTGCGACTACCGCTTTACCACCTTTGAGCGGGTGGAACAGCCGCCACTACTAGTGATTAAGCGCGACGGTAACCGCCAGGAATTCTCACGTGAGAAATTACTGCGCGGCATGGTCCGGTCTTGTGAGAAGCGACCCGTTGCCTTGGAGGACTTGAAGCGCTTAGTGTCAGAGATTGAGTCTGAGTTGCGGGCCCGGCCCCATGATGAAGTCTCCTCCCAAGATATTGGGGAGATGGTCATGGACCGCCTGCCTGCTATTGATGAAGTGGCCTATATCCGTTATGCGAGTGTCTACCGCCGTTTCGAAGATCCAACTGTCTTCTTAGAAGAGATTGAATCCCTCCGCCAATTGCAACGTAAACAGGTTGAGGGCCAGCAGAACCTCGATTTGGATGGAGACACGGACTAGAAGGGAGTGTTAATTTGGCCTTTATGCCATGGGAAAATTTAGAACCACAGAGCGGCCTTATCATCTACCAGAAAGAATGGCTTTCGGAAAATGATATGGCTGTTTTTCTTCACCTCTACCAGCCCATGCTGGGGGCGGAGAGCGCAGCCCTCTATCAGAGCTTGCGGGCCCAGATTGAAATAGGGGCCTGGCACTCCTCGATTCTCCGTCACTCGGACTTGATGGAGCAATTGGTGATGGGCAAGGAAGAGTATATCCGGGCGAGGCAGCGGCTGGAGGCCCTGGGCTTGGTCCAAGTCTTCCACAACCAGAATCCCGACAAGCAGGTCCAGACCCGCTATGATTTGTTGGCGCCCTTGCCGGCGGATAAATTCTTTACAGATTCACTGATGTCATCCCTACTCATTTATTATGTGGGCGAGGACCGCTTTCACCGCTTGGTTGACCGCTTCTCCTGGCAGCCTTACCAGGCTTTGGAGCAGGCGGACTGGCGGGAAGTGACCGCTTCCTTCCGTGATGTCTACCGCTTGCCCCAGGCTATCTACCCGGTCAGTCAGGAGACAAGGGAACACTTGGTCCGTACCAATGAAGGGGACAAGCATTTTGACCTGGGCCAAAACTCTAAGTTCGATCTCCAGGCCTTCAAGGAACTCCTCCAGGGCAGCTTTGTGGGGGAGAAGGCGCTCACTAAAGAAGTGATCGATATGACCCAGACCCTCCATGAGATTTTTGGCTACGATGAGGTCAGCCTCCAGCGCATGGCCCTAGAAGCTTGTGATATCAAGGAAAATAAGATTGACCTGGACAAGTACCAGGCCATTGCCCTGGCTCAGGCTGAGGCCGATAACAAGGCCCCACTCAAGGAACGCAGCCAAGAATTGCAGGAAGTTCAAGCCCAGGCCCAGGAAGAGGCCCAGAAGCTCTGGAAAGAACAGGGCTTGAGTGATGAGGACCTGGAATTTACAGCAACCCTGCGCAATTATCCCTCAGTGCCTTTTGCCAAGTCGATCAAGGACCAGCAGGGGGGGTTTTTGACCAAGAATGAGACCCAGGCTATTGGAGACATCCTCCAGATGGGCATTCTCAATCCGTCTACTCTTAATGTTATGATTCACTATTACCTAGTGGAAGATGGCAAGGACCGCTTGAGCCGCCCCTTGTTAGAAGCCACGGCAGATGATTGGACCCAGCATAAGGTGGATTCACCCGAAGCCGCCTTGCTCTACCTGCGCGGCCGCCTCGACCATCAAAAACAAGCCAAGATTAAGCGGATGCAGCAGCAACGCCAAGCCCGCTACCAAAAGAAAAATTATCAAAAACGCTCAGGCCGCGAGGAGGTCAAGCCCAAGTGGTTCAAAACTGGTGGAGAAGCGCCCAAGCCAGCTGACCAAACGAACCAACAAACGACGGACCAGTCTCAAAACCTGCGCGACCTAATCGCCCAAAGGCACAAGGAGGATCGTTAAGATGCAAAATATCGGACCAGAAATCAAAAAAATCCTAGAGCAAAAGGATTACAAAGAAAGACTTAAGGAAATTCAAGCAGAGGCCCTCAGCGATCCCGATGTCCAAGCCTTTATCGACCAGCACCAGGACCAGGTGGATGAGCCTATGATCCAGCGCAGTCTGTCCAAGATCTATGAATTCGTCCAAGAAAAGAAGCGAATCCAAGCGGGCTATGAGCCCAAGATCCCTAATTTCCACCCCCAATTGCAGATGAATGTGAACTATATTGATGTCCAATATGTGGCTAATGAGGACTATTTGGCCAAGCAAGCGGAACTCAAGCGCGACCGCCGGATTACCCTGGTGGACCTGCCCAAGTCTCTGCGTGAAGCGAATTTCGACCAATTCGACGTCGACGACCCTGCCCGCCAGGAAGCGGCTAGCCGGGCGCTGACCTTTACTACGGACTATCTCAAGGCCCCCGACCGTTTTCACAAGGGCCTCTATTTCCACGGGGCCTTCGGGGTGGGGAAGACCTTCCTCCTTGCGGCCATTGCCAATGACTTGGCAGACAAGGGGTATGAAACGACGCTAGTCCACTACCCCCAGTTTGCCCAGTCGATCAAGCAGAGCATCGCTAGCAATACTGTTCAGGACAAGCTGGAAGCCCTGCAGAAGGCGCCCCTCCTCATGCTGGATGACATCGGAGCTGAGAGCAATTCCGCCTGGCTTAGGGACGACATCCTTGGAGTTATCCTCCAGTACCGGATGAACGAACAGCTGCCCACCTTCTTTTCTTCTAACTTTAACTTTGAAGAATTGGAGACCCACCTAGCGCGAACTAATTCTGGTGATATCGAACCCGTCAAGGCGGGCCGGATTATGGAACGAATTGCCTTTCTGGCCGAAGAAATCGAAGTTGGTGGACGCAACCGCCGCCATGATTAAGAACATTATTGTATGTTTTAGCTGACAAAAAGTCTCTCAACTAGGCTACATCAAGGGTCTAGTTGAGAGACTTTTAAATTATTTTTTCACTTTACATAGCTGATGACAAATTTAATGTCGGCAGAGCGCTTGATTATGAGCAGGAGTGAAGCGTTGAAGGTGATCGTTAGCCATGAAAAGTAAGCAATTTGAATTAGGGCTCGTAGACTTTAGTCGTACGAGCCCTTTGAAAATTGTTAGGTGAGAAGAAGGTAGCAACGCTGCTGACGCAGCCTTGAACTTCATCTCTAAGTCGCTTCGCTCCAAGAGCTGAAGCTGCTCGAGCCGGTGCTATGCTTTAGCCGTTGGAGCTTTAGCGACTTACGGATAAAGTACAAGACGGCTTCAGCCGTGTTGATCATCTGAACATTTAACGATCAACTTCGGAAGCGTAACGGATGCTCACAAATGCAATTTGTTTTAGAGAGTTTTATTTGAGGGACAGCTAGGATTTTTTCTGGATTAAAAGTCATATAATTTGCATTCGAGGGAAATAAAGGCTAATCTAAAGGTATAAGAGATACTTGTTATTTTTTAAATTGAATATGAATAGGGGGGAGCCTTCCTATGAACGGATTTGTTAAATTCATCCAAGTTCTAGGTGCTTTAATTGCAATCTTAGCCTTGCTTGCAGCTATTGCTGTGCTGTATCCGATTCCTTACTTGACGGAATTTGTTGCCTATTATGTCTTAGGCATTCCGGAAGTCAGCACCACGGTTGCTATTGTCTTGGCTATAGTAGCTGCAATTGCGCTCATCTTCCTGCTCTATGCTTGCTTTGCCACCTCGAAGAAGGCCTGGTTGCAAGTGGACACTGAGCATGGTGAGGTTAGGGTTGACCACACAGTAGCAGAAGCAGCTGCGACACATGCTGCGCGCTCAGTTGATGCGGTCAAGCACCCACAAGCTGAAGCTAAGATGGGCAATCATCCAGGGGACACCAAGCTGGAAGTTACCGTAGATGTTAGCCAAGACGCACCCGTTGCGACCATTGCTAAAGCTGTCCAAGAACAGGTGGAAGCAGCAGTTAGCCGTAAACTCGGTGGCAAGCCAGGGTCCGTCAATGTTAAAGTTAACCAAATTGATACCCGCGCGGCTCAAGCTCAAGCAGCTCAGAATGCACCACGCGTGAGATAGTTAAAGGAGGAGGCCTTGCAATGAAACAACCACCAGAGTCATGGTATGCCTATAGATGGCGTATTATCTGTACCGCTGCAGCTTTCTTATTTACTGTCATCAGTTTGGCAAGCAATATTGGGACCGCTATTTTGGTGGCCGTCCTTGCGGTAGCTGGTTTTTACGCTGGTAAATATTTTGACAAGAATTTATAAAAATTCGAAGGCATATTATTTGAAATAATTTGAGAAATCAGTATGATTAGAGTACAAGCAATTGTAATAAAATTTTTGGAGGATGATAATCATGGCAGAACAAAAAGCTAATGAACAAAACCAAGTACAACACGAAAATGAATTAACTTTCGCTGACAAAGTTCTCGAAAAAATCGCGAACTATTCAGTACAAGGCGTTGAAGGAATCCTTGAATTACAAGGTGGCTTCACTTCTGGTATTAAAGGCTTCTTCTCAGGCTCTGGCGAAGACGAAACAAGAGGCGTTAGCGCTGAAGTAGGTAAAAAAGAAGTTGCTTTAGACTTAGAAGTTATTGCTGAATACGGCAAGGACATTCCTGCTGCTTTCGAATCAGCAATCAAGAAAATTACTGAAAATGTTGACAAGATGACTGGCTTAAAAGTTGTTGAAGTTAACATGAACGTTAACGACGTTGTAACTCGCGGTGAATGGGAACGTAAACAAAACGAAGACCAACGTAAAGCTGCTGAAGAACGTCGTCGTGCACACGAAGACGGTGAATACTCAGACGGTTCACGCGTTCAATAATTCGTTAAACACCAGCAAAGCTTGGGCTCCTTGCCCAGGCTTTTTATTTTGATCTTTATAACGTTGTGCAGTGATCCTCCGTTTCGCTTTTGAATTTAATCGTTATAGAGTCATGGCTAACGATCAAATTCAAAGCTCCACTCCAGCTCACAAACGAACTGTTATAAAAATTATTGTTTAATTACTGGTGTTTAGTACCTTCTTAGCCGGAAGTTCAAGGAAAAAAGGAGGTAAGTTCAGGCAAGTAGAATCTTTGGCAAAGGATCTATCGGATTGAGCCCAGGTCCTTCACCTAGCGGCCGTCAACTTTGGGGCTTAGGAATGAATTTATTAAATAGCTGTTTGAGTTTGCGCACAGAACAGCTGAATGCAAATGGCACGCTTGAGTTTGCGCTCAGAACTGTTGAATGCAAATGGCACTTTTGAGTTTGCGCTCGGAACAGCTGAATGCAAATTGCACTCTTCAGTTTGTCCTCAGAACAGCTGAATGCAAATTCCAGCTTCCGACTTGCCCTCAAAGCTCCTGAATACAGATGGCGTCCTTCAGTTTGTCCTCAAAGCCTCCCAAGGCAAAAGGCTAGCTGATAGATGCAGGGTGAGCTCCAGTCAGCTTTTTTGAAAAGCTTGACTTGCTTTTTCATCTGAATAGTGCTTTAATAGGGTTAGACTAGTTAAGCGCCAGTGATGGAGACAAAGTTTTTGTTTGAATGCTAGAGACGGATTGTTTGGTGGAAGATCCGCAAACAGAGATGGCGACCACTCCGGAGGCTTTCAATGATTGAAGTTGAACGGTGAACCCCGATATCGGTCATGAACGAGTGCCTAAATAGGCAAAAATTGGGTGGAACCACGTATTGATTAAGATCACGTCCCTAATTGAAGGAAACTTCAGTTAGGGCTTTTTTATTTTTTAAGGAGGATAACCATGCAAATTACATTCCCAGATGGTGCGGTGAAAGAATTCAACGCAGGCGTTACGGGCCGCGAAGTAGCCAAATCTATTTCCAACAGCTTGGCTAAACGCGTTTTGGCTTATAAATTAGATGGTCAGTTGAAGGGCCTAGATGATCCCATCGAAGAGGCTGGGGCGATTGAATTGATCGATCCTAAGTCCAATGAAGAGGAAGCCTTGGAAATCTTGCGCCACTCCAGCGCCCACTTATTAGCCCAAGCCCTGCGCCGGATCTATCCAAACATCCACTTCGGTGTAGGTCCTGCTATTGAGAATGGTTTCTACTATGACACCGACAATGGGGAAGGCCAACAAGTCAAGGAAGAAGACCTGCCAGCCATCCAAGCAGAAATGGAAAAGATTGTCCAAGAAGACTTCCCAATCGAAGGCCGCGAAGTGAGCCGGGAAGAAGCCAAGGAAATCTTCAAGGAAGACCCTTACAAGCTTGAATTAATCCACGACCTTCCTGAAGATGAGAAGATTACCATCTACAGCCAAGGGGAATTTACCGACCTCTGCCGCGGCGGCCACGTGCCATCAACCGGCTATATCAAGCACTTCCAATTGTTATCATTAGCCGGCGCTTACTGGCGCGGAGACTCTGACCGTCCAATGATGCAACGGGTTTATGGGACGGCCTACTTCAATGAAAAAGATCTGAAAGCTGACCTCAAACGTCGGGAAGAAGCCAAGGAACGCGACCATCGGAAACTAGGTAAGGAATTAGACCTCTTCTTAGTCTCCCCTGAAGTGGGTCAAGGCCTACCTTTCTGGTTACCTGAAGGGGCAACTATCCGCCGTATTCTCGAACGCTACATTGTGGACAAGGAAGTGGCTCAAGGCTACGAACATGTTTATACGCCAATCATGGCCAATGTCGACCTCTACAAGAAGTCAGGTCACTGGGACCACTACCGTGATGACATGTTCCCACCAATGGATATGGGCGACGGCGAACAATTAGTGCTCCGCCCAATGAACTGCCCCCACCACATGGAAGTTTACCAAAACCATATCCACTCCTACCGCGAACTCCCTATCCGGATCGCAGAACTTGGGATGATGCACCGCTATGAAAAATCCGGGTCTCTATCTGGGCTCCAACGTGTCCGTGAAATGACCTTGAACGACGCCCACATCTTTGTTCGTCCAGACCAAATCAAGGATGAATTCACCCGCGTCCTCAAGCTCATCCGTGAAGTTTACGAAGACTTCCACATCACCGACTACCGCTTCCGTCTGTCCTACCGCGACCCTAACGACACCGATAAATACTTCGATGACGATGAAATGTGGGAAAAGGCACAGACTATGTTGAAGGAAGCGATGGATGACTTAGGCTTAGACTACTTCGAAGCAGAAGGGGAAGCAGCCTTCTACGGGCCTAAACTAGACGTTCAAACCAAGACCGCCCTAGGGACAGAAGAAACCCTGTCAACGGTTCAATTGGACTTCCTCTTACCTGAACGCTTCAACATCACTTATGTGGGTGAAGACGGACAAAATACCCACCGTCCCGTTGTTATCCACCGGGGTGTCATCTCAACCATGGAACGCTTCGTTGCCTACCTGATCGAAGAATACAAGGGGGCCTTCCCAACTTGGTTAGCGCCAACCCAAGCTGTTCTGATCCCAGTTAACGAAGATGCCCACGCTGACTATGTCTACAAGATTGCTGACCAAATGAAGGCAAAAGGCTTCCGCGTGAAGGTTGATGACCGCAATGAAAAAATGGGCTACAAGATCCGTGAAGCCCAAACCCATAAGATTCCATTCCAACTTGTCTTTGGGGACAAGGAAATTGAAGAAGGTTCGGTAACGGTCCGCCGCTACGGCTCGAAGAAGACTGAAAGCCAAGACTTCCAAGAATTCTTCGCCAGCTTGCAAGAAGCTGTTGAAAACCACGAATAATTGAATCACTTTAAGCCCAGCTGTTTTTGGCTGGGCTTTTTTCTGAAATTCTTTAATAAATCGCGCTGGTGAGCATGCGTTGCGCTGTTGAATTTGGTCCTTGAAGAGCCATGGCACCGGCTCGAGCCTCGGTCTCTCGCCTAGCAAGAGTCAAACGGATCGTACGGCTTACACCTACGATCCGTAATTCCCTTTGATTGCTTTTCATGGCTAAGGACCAACTTCAACGCTCCACTCCTGCTCACGATTGAATTGCTGCCAAATCAAAAAAATGGGTATTTAATAAGTATTGAATAAAAAGATGGTGCTAATAAGCATGCGTTCCGTCTTGAGTTTGATCGTTAAATATTCAGGGGATCAACACGGTTGAAGCCGTCTTGTACTTTATCCGTAAGTCGCTAGCGCTCCAACGGCTAAAGCATAGCACCGTCTCGAGCAGCTTCAGCTCTTGGAGCGAAGCGACTTAGATTAAGCAGAAATTCATGAAGAAAGCGCTCATATGCGTTATAATAGACGGTGTATGATAGAGAAGGAGGCGGCGAATTTGACGAGTAATTGGCAGGTTTTAGAATCACAAGGACAGCTGTCCCAGGCTGAGCTTTTAGAGGCGGCTTTGGATGAGGCTGATGCGATCTTAGTGGGAGTAGGTGCTGGCATGGGGGCCGCGGATGGCTTCGCTTATGTGGGGCCGCGCTTCCAGGATGCCTTTCCGGATTTTATTGCCAAGTACGGTTGGCTGGATATGTTCCAGGCTTCGGTCTTTCCCTTTGCCAACGAGGCGGAGTCCTGGGCCTTCTTCAGCCGTTTTGTCAAGCTGAATTATTTGGACCAGGGGCTAGGGGCATCTTATGTCCGTCTGCGTCAGGCCTTGGAGGGGCGCAATTACCACATCATTACTTCCAACGCGGATAATGCTTTCGAGAAGGCGGACTATGACCCGGACAAGGTCTTCGACGTCCAGGGCAAGTATATCCTCATGCAGTGCATGTATGGTTGCCATCCCAAGCGCTACCGGATCGATGATTTGGTAGTGGAAATGGTGGATCGTCAAGAAAACATGAGGGTGCCAGCTGACCTGATTCCCCGGTGCCCAGAATGCGGCCAGCGGATGGAATTAAACCGGCGCAACCACTGGGATTGGATGGTGGAAGACCAGGCCTTCAAGGAAGAAAAAGCCCGCTATGACAGCTTCCTAGCCCGCAATCAGGATAAAAAGATCCTGCTCCTCGAGATGGGTTGCGGCTATATGGCGCCCCAGGTCATTAAACATCCCTTCCAAGCCATGACTGAGGCCTTCCCCCAGGCCCTTTATCTAACGGTCAACCTAAAGGACTATCGGATTCCGCCAGCTATCCGGCCTCAAACGATTTGGCTGGAAGCGGATATCCGCCAACTTTTGGAAGACCTTGAGAATTTAGACGAAAGAAGTGATCGATAAGATGTATATTATTGAAATGAAACGCGACGGCGAGTGGATCTATAATGGTGCGGTAGCCATGGCCATGCAGGTCTACGCCCAGAACCACATTTTCTTGGACGAACCCATTCTTTTTCCATATATGACCGATCCTTTTGTTCAGATTGGTCGCTACCAGAACGCCATGGAAGAAGTGAATATGGACTATGTGGAGGCGAATGATATTCAGATGGTTCGCCGGGATACGGGCGGCGGCACGGTTTACCTGGACCGGGGTGAGATTAATATCTGCTTTTTGATGGACAGCCAGGACACCAATGCCTTCTCCAATTTCGATAAGATGTACCAGCCCGTGATGCAGATCCTTCGTGAGATCGGGGTTGACCAGGTCGAGAAGAGTGGGCGTAACGACTTGATGGTGGACGGCAAGAAGGTTTCCGGGGCCGCTATGACCATGAAGAATGGCCGGGTCTACGGGGGCTATTCCTTGCTCTTCGACGTGGATATGGACAACATGGTCAATGCCCTCCGTCCTAACCAGAAAAAAATCGAGTCGAAAGGGATCAAGTCTGTGCGCAGCCGGGTCGGGAACTTGCGCGACTATGTGGACCCTGAATACAAGGACCTGACTAGTGAAGAATTCCTAGAACTCATCCTAGTGAAGACAGCGGGCGTCGAATCCTATGACCAGATCAAAAAATACCAACTAACCGATGAAGACTGGGCAGCCATCGACCAAATGATGGAAGAAAAATATGCCAACTGGGATTGGATCTTTGGTGCCTCTCCACGCTTCGAATACAACCGCAATGAACACTTCAAGGGGGGTACCTTCGACATTAGCCTGGCCATCGAACAAGGCCGGATCAAGGACTGCAAGATCTACGGCGACTTCTTCGGCAGCCAACCCATCTCGGATATTGAATCGGCCCTGGTTGGCACCCCACTCCGCCGCCAAGACCTCCTCGACCAGCTCAAGCAATTTGACCTCAGCCAATACTTCGGAACCATCACAGCAGATGAGATTGTGGGCTTGATTTTGGAGCAGTAAGAGAAGTTAAATCGCGGAGGTGAGCATCCGTTCCGCTTTGAAATTGATCATTAAATTTCAGAGGGTCAAGAACGGCTTTCGCCGTTTTGTACTTTATCCGTAAGTCGCTAGCGCTCCAACGGCTAAAGCAGCACCGGGGCGAGCCAAGGTCTCTCGCCTAGCGAGATTCAAAATTAGAGTGCGACAAAAGTCGTTAAGCTCTGAACCACTGGAATAAAGGATGGAAGAGCCTTGAAGAGGCTCGGCCAACCTTTGTGAAGTGGAGTCAGAGCTGACTTTTGGAGCAGGTTTTGGCTTGTACGGCTTACGCCGACTAGCCGTAATTCACATCTAGTCGGGTTCGGTCTGGCAGCTTTCGTGTCACTTCACAAGTCTCCGCCGCAGTCTTGCAGACTACTCTGGCGACTTGCTCCAGTGAACGAAAGCTAACCGCCAGCCCTCTCACCCTGAAACTTGCTTGGTCACGGCTAAGGGCCAACTTCAACGCTTCACTCCTGCTCACAATTAATCTGCTTAGCTGCTCTTATGGAAGTGTTGATAGCTGTTGATATAAATAACTGCAAATTAAAAAGCACGATGCCTTGTTTTGGCAGCCGTGCTTTTAAAAATGCTTGTATGAAACGGATGCTCAATCATACGATTGAAGAAATAATTTTATAAATTTACGCCCAATCACAGGCCGCTTGGTGGGGGTTGAAGGCGCCGATGGCTTCGAGGAAGGCGGTCATGGTGGCGGGGCCGATGTAGGTGAAGCCGTCCTTCTTCATCGCCTTGAGGATTTTTTGGCTCATTGCGTCATTGGAGTCGCTTTGCTTCTTGGTGTCATCGATCAGGTCCCAGAGATAATCAGCGAAAGTTTCCCCCTCCGCCAAACGGTCAACCAAGACTTGGGCATTGTGGATAATGGCCTGGATCTTGCGCCGGTTGCGGATAAGTCGGCTGTCTTGGAGGAGCCCTTGGTACTTGTAGCGGTCATAGCGGGCGATCTTTCGGTAGTCGAACTGGTCGTAGGCTGAATCGAAGTCCTCAGCTTTCTTAAGGACGGTTTCCCAGGACAGGCCACCTTGCATGATTTCCAGGCTTAGGGCTTTGAAGAGGGCCTGGTCATCAGTGGTCGGTCTGCCCCAAATCTGGTCGTGGTAGGCAATAAGTTCGGGCGTCGTGGCCCAGCTGCAACGTGCTGTCATCTGTTTGCGTCATCCTTTCCATTTGCTTTACTACCATTATAGCATGCTTGTTCAGGAATGATGGGGAAGAACTATCAGTCGGGAGAGGCTTTCATTTCTCAAAGGACAAGGAATGTGTTAGACTAAGACCATAAAACTTATAAAAAGTAAGCAGATAGGAGTGTTCGTATGCACAAATTTAAAACAGCAGTCCTTGCCGTCTTGGCTCTCTTGACTCTGGGAGCTTGCGGTTCTAACCAGGCCTCACAGAATGAGGCAGCTGCCGAGGATAGCCAGGATATCCGTCTCGCCACCTCGCCGGGCCCCTATAGCGATCTTTTCCTTGATGTGGTAAAACCAATTCTCGAAGAAGATGGCTACAAGGTCGAAACCGTCGAATTCACCGACCTGCGTGAAGCAGACGTGGCCCTCGAAGAGAAGGCAGCTGACCTCAATATCGAGCAGCACACCCTCTACATGGAGAACTTCAACGAGGAAAAAGATGCCCACCTGACCAATATCCAACCCTTGCCGACCGTTCCTATGGCCATCTTCCCAGGCCAAAAGGATAGCTTCGACAGCCTAGAAGCCGGCGATCAAATCGGGGTGCCGGACGATCCATCCAACCTGTCCCGCGACTTGCTCTTACTGGAAAAAGAAGGACTGATTACCCTCGACCCTAATGCAGACAAGGCCAACTTGAATGTGGAGCACATTACTGAAAATCCTAAGAACTTAAAGATTGAAGTTATTAGCTCTCCTAACTTGGCCCGAACCACACCGGACCTGGCCCTAGCTGCCATCCCAGGTTCGCGCGCCTTCGATGCCGGCATTGACTTCCAGACCGCCCTGGCCTATGAAGACGTGGCACCAGAATTCATGCTTCAATTGGTTGTGCGTGAAGAAGACAAGGATAAGGACTGGGTCAAGGCCGTTTCCAAAGCCTACAAGTCCGACCAAGTCAAAGATGCCGTTGAAAAAATCAACCAAGAATCCAGTCAAGCTTACTGGATCTTACCGGAATAGTAGACTTAGAGACTATGTTCCAAAGGTCGGGCAGACCTGACTTTTGGAACATTTTTCTTGTTTAAAGAGAGGCCGGGGGTTTGCTCCTGGTCTTTTATTTTGTTGAGCATCCCTTCTGCTTTGAAATGGATCGTTAAATGCAATTAGCAGTGTAAGTAGAATCCAAGATTTTTTTTGATAGCCTACGATTTTTTCGAATTTCCCCTTGACCCGGGGAGGGGGACATGGTATGATAGCAAAGTGAGACAAGAAGCAGAGACCTACCCGTTTCTCACCTGAGTTGACAAAGACGTCCTCGGGTTGATAGATTCAAGTGCACAAGGGACCCTTGTGCGAGCAGCGACGGGTAATTTTAATTTTCCGTCGCTTTTTCTATGCTGAAATCTCAAAGAATGATGAATGCAAATTTGAACTATGGAGGGGGATAATTATCGCAAAAGAAAAAGATAACATCGTCAATGGATCGATTCGAGCACGCGAAATGCGCGTGATTGATCCTGAGGGTGAACAGTTGGGTGTTCTTTCTAAGAAAGATGCTCTTGATAAAGCGAGTGAATATGAACTTGACCTTGTTCTCGTGTCACCAGGTGCTAAGCCACCGGTTGCGCGGATCATGGACTATGGCAAGTTCCGTTACCAACAACAACGTAAGGCCCGTGAACAGCGTAAGAACCAACGGACCATCCAAGTTAAAGAAATTCGTTTGAGCCCAGCCATTGATGACAATGATTTCAATACGAAATTACGTCAAGGCCGCAAGTTCATCAAGAAGGGTGACAAGGTTAAGGTATCCATCCGTTTCAAAGGCCGTGCCATTACGCACAAGGACTTAGGACGTGAGGTACTGGAACGTTTTGCTGACGAGATGAGCGATATCGCCACCGTTGAGCAAAAACCTAAGATGGAAGGCCGGTCTATGCAGCTTATGCTAGCACCTAAGCCTGAAGACAAATAATCCAATTAACAAAAATGGGAGGAAATTATTATGCCTAAACAAAAAACACACCGTGCATCGGCTAAACGCTTCAAATTTACCGCTTCAGGTAAGTTAAAACGTAGTCATTCAGAACGCTCTCACCGTTTCCATGGTAAGACCAAGAAACAACGTCGTCAGCACAAACCAGCTGCAATGGTTCACCAATCTGACCAAAAACGTATCCAACAAATGTTAGATACTTACAAATAAGCAATAATCTAGAGAAACAAGGAGGAATTTTCGAATGGCTCGAGTTAAAGGTGGAACAGTTAGTCGTAAAAGACGTAAAAAATATATTAAATTAGCAAAAGGTTATTACGGATCTAAAAGTGTAAACTACAAGATGGCTAAACAAGCTGTCATGAAGTCCTACATGTACGCTTACCGCGACCGTCGTCAGAAAAAACGTGACTTCCGTCGTCTATGGATCACCCGTATCAATGCCCAAGCACGTGTTAACGGCTTAAGCTACAGCAAATTAATCAACGGCTTAAAACAAGCTGGCATTGAAATCAACCGTAAAATGCTTGCTGACCTTGCAGTCAACGATGCTGATGCCTTCGCATCAATCTGCGACCAAGCAAAAGCAGCATTAGAAAAATAATCATATAAAGCAGTAAAGCACCGCCCACCGTGGCGGTGCTTTTCCTTTGGGATAAGAGTGGTTGGCGGGCGCTAGGTCCGCCTTCCTTGTATTGTATGGATGGTGGGGAAAGCAGAGGCTGGGGCCTCTGCTTTTTCGTTGTAGGGGGCTAGAGAAATTGCTTATTTTGGATGGGGATGGGGGTGTTTTATTAAGAAACTGCCAATTCCCAAGGGAAAAGGCAGTAAGATCAATAGAAACTGCCAGTTCTTAAGGGAATAGGCAGTAAGAGTAATAGAAACTGCCAGTT
The DNA here is from genome assembly GCF_001543145.1 of Aerococcus sanguinicola. Classification (NCBI taxonomy): domain Bacteria; kingdom Bacillati; phylum Bacillota; class Bacilli; order Lactobacillales; family Aerococcaceae; genus Aerococcus; species Aerococcus sanguinicola. The sequence goes on from NZ_CP014160.1 coordinate 1,554,646, forward strand.
CTCAAGAGAAGAGGCAGTAAGAGTAATAGAAACTGCCAGTTCCCAAGAGAAGAGGCAGTAAGAACAATAGAAACTGCCAGTTCTTAAGGGAAAAGGCAGTAAGATCAATAGAAACTGCCAGTTCTCAAGAGCAGAGGCAGTAAGAGTAATAGAAACTGCCAGTTCTCAAGAGAAAAGGCAGTAAGTCAGTGAAAGCCTGATATCTTTTAGGCGCTGCTATGATCATTGTATTCATTTCAAAAATATTCTAAGTATTATGGCTCTTAGGTTAAAAATTTTTGATGAATCCAATAATAATCGCGTTCTAAGTCAATAGGCCAAACGATTTTATGAGAAATATCAGGATCTTGCTTGAAGGGGTTGTGGTAGCTGTTTCTTTTAACGCGATTGAAATTTTTGTTAAAAATACGATACAAGCTGCGGTCTGAACATTGTTTTCCTAAAAATTCCCGTGCTAGTGATAGGCTCAGCGGTTGGTCATAAAGAAGAACTGATAGCTCACATAAGTGGCGATGAACTAGACTTTCTGAATTCTCAATAAAACCACAATTGTTACAAGAAATGCGTCTCCGGTTATAAATATTCCCAAGCCTCGCCCGGCACCGCCAACAATAAATCCCTCCCTGCATCCGCGCCCAGTGGTCAGTTGTGGCTTGGCATTTCTCATAGGGGTTGGGGCGCAATTTCCCTTGGACCAAGCCTAGGAGCTGGTCTGTCTTGTATCGCGCTGGTGCTTGGGCTAGGTCTCTCAAGAATTCCCAGATATCGTTGCGACGCAGGACACCGTGGCTCCAGCTCTCGTCGACAGTGACTTGGTGGCGTTCGTTAATGAAGACTAGGTAGCCTTGCTTGCCTTGGGGGCGGCCGTGTCCGTCTAGGTCTTGGTTGAAACGGTCGACCATCCGCTCCAGCTGGATAAAAATATTGTGGCGCCAGCGCTTGTCGTTGTGGTAAAAAGTTCCCGCTTCATAGCGGACCGGCGACCGGTAATTCTTGACGTCAAAGAGATAGTAGCCGCTGGGGCAGACCAGGATCGCGTCGACTTGGGTGGGGTTGGCTTCGCCGAAGTAACAATCCGTCAATAGGTAAAAATCGCCCGTCAAATATTTCTTCAAAATCCGCTGGAACTCCCACTCGCCCCAGTAGCCCAGGCGCAAGGCGTGCAGGCGTTCGGCTTGGTCGGCGTCCAGGCACTGGCGGTGATTCAAAATTTCCAGGCTTAATAATTCATGGGTCATCTGCATGTAAATCCCTCCTATTCATATATAAACGAAAGTGTCTAAAATTCATCAAACAAAATTAAATGTTATAAAATCTCCCCAGAATAAATGCAATAATTGTTCAAAAATTGAAAAAACTATAAAAATCAAGTGAATGTGGCATAAAAATTGACATTCCACAAATCCCTGAAATCACGGTCGCCAGCCAATCGACAATGTTATAAAAACTTACATCACTCGACCATCCATAAGCATAACCAATCGTAAAATAAAGATTAGAAATTGACGGCAATTATAAGATCCCTTATTCTAGAGAAAAAGAAAACTTTTCGAAGAGGAGGAGATTTGGATGTCAGAAATGATTACAGGCTTTCTAAGTCCAATCAGCGATTTCTTATACTATCCAGTCCTGATTATCTTATTGCTAGGAATAGGCCTTTATTTCACATTCCGAACCAAATTTGTTCAATTAAGTAACTTTAAAGAAGCTGTCCATGTGGTTATGGAAGCGCCGGAGGAAGAGGGATCGGTGTCCTCCTTCCAGGCACTGATGATCTCAACCGCCTCGCGGGTAGGGACCGGGAACATCGTCGGGGTGGCCACGGCTATCTGCCTCGGGGGCTACGGCGCCGTCTTCTGGATGTGGATCGTGGCTCTGATCGGGGGCGCTTCAGCCTTCATCGAATCGACCCTAGCCCAGATCTACAAGCGTCGGGACACCTTCTCTGGCGAGAGCTACGGGGGACCGTCCTACTATATTGAATCGGCCCTCCACAGCCGGACCTTGGGGATTATTTTCTCCATCTTCCTGATCCTAACCTATGCGGTGGGCTTCAACATGCTGGCCGCCTTCAACCTCCGCGATTCCTTCCAGGTCTATGATTTCTACGACCCACAGTGGACACCGATCCTGGTGGGTGCCGGCCTAGCCTTAGTAACGGCCTACTGCGTCCTCGGTGGGGGCAAGCGGATTATCCAGTTCACCAGCTTCCTCGTTCCCTTCATGGGCATGATCTACGTGGCGGTGGCAGTCCTCATGATCATCCTCAACCTCAACTACATGCCGACCGTCTTCAAGCTCGTCTTCCAGGATGCCTTCAACTTCAAGGCTATCTTCTCAGGGATCGCGGGCTCCAGCATGATGTACGGGATCAAGCGTGGCCTCTTCTCCAACGAAGCCGGGATCGGGTCAGCGCCTAACGCAGCGGCAGCCGCCCACGTCTCCCACCCCGTCAAGCAAGGTCTCGTCCAAATGATGTCCGTCTTCATCGACACCCTGGTTATCTGCTCGGCGACAGCCTTCATGTGTCTGAGCTCAGGTGTGACACCAAGCCCAGAACTCTCAGGCGCACCTTACGTCCAAGCCGCCCTGTCCACCTTCCTCGGGGGCTATGGGAATCTCTTCATCACCATCTCCCTCATGCTCTTTGGCTTCACCACCCTGATCGGCAACCTCTACTACGTGGATAACAACCTGGCCTACATCTTCGGCAAAATGCCCCGGGCCTCCTTCATGATAGCCTTCCGCCTGGTCGCTGCAGGCGTCATCTTCCTCGGCGCCATCCAACAAGCCGACCTCGTCTGGTTAATGGCCGACGTCATGATGGCACTCATGGCCCTAATCAACCTACCGTCCATCCTAATCCTCGGCAAAACAGCCCTAGCTGCGCTCTCCGACTACAGCAAACAGCGCAAAGCCGGACAAAAACCCGTCTTCTACGCCAAAAATATCGGCCTAGACGACAGCCAACTGGATTATTGGAAATAAAAAATAGCTAAATTGTGCTAGAACATTCGCTTCGCTTTGAGTTTGGTCGTTAAAAATCCCCTAAGAATAGACGCTAAAAAATCTATTCTTAGGGGATTACTATTTTCTATAAAAAAGGATACTTCTTAAATTAGACGCACATGCTTTTGAATAGGCCACTGTTTAATAAGGGAAAAATTATTCACAGAATCGAATGGTCTGCCTTTCCCTAAGCTCGAATACCACTTAAAAGTTCATCACCCAATTCATTGATGAGCAGGAGTGGAGCGTTGAAGTTGGTCCTTAGCCATGAAAAGCAAGTAAAGCGAATTACGGAGCGTAGGCGATAGCCGTACGGTCCGTTTGAGATTTGTTAGGCGAGAGACCAAGGCTCGAGCCGGTGCCATGGCTCTTCAAGGACCAAATTCAACAGCGCAACGGATGCTCACCAGCACAATTCCCAAACCATAATCTCGACCACAAATCCATTCATAGGCGCTAATTGTTAAGACAATGTATAATGTCACAGATTTGTAATAAAAAAAGTGTGAAAAAAGAGTGAAATATCTTATAATTTCCTTTAAGATTATAGATAGTGTAAAAAGAGTGTCGGCTAAATGAGACGTGACTTTAGACGACCTTTTTTTGTGAATAGAAGCAGGTGCCAAGAACTCGGCACCGATGAGGAGGCAATATGGAAACGACTGAAGAAATCTCGCTCGTAGAACTCTTTCACATTCTACGGCAAGGCTTAGGACGGATTATCGTCACCACCGTGGCTGGCTTGGCTGTAGCGGCCGTGCTGACCTTTGTCGTGATGACCCCTAAGTACCAATCAACGACTGACTTGGTGGTTAATGACACCAATTCCAACAGTGAGCAGGTGGACCAATCCACCCTCCAGGCCAATCTGACGCTCTTGAATACCTATCAGAGCATCATCAAGAAGCCCGTGGTCCTGGAGAAGGTGATCGAAGAGACGGGAGTAGACTTGAGCGTCCAGGAATTAAACGACATGATCAGTGTCCAAAACGACAATAATTCCCTGGTCTTCTCGGTAACGGTCCAGTCCACCTCACCTAAAGTGTCGGCGACCCTGGCCAATTCGATTGCCAAGCACTTCTCCGAAGAAGTCAAACGGATTATGAATGTGAACAATGTGTCCATCCTGACCGTGGCAGAACCAGCCCAAGGGCCGGTCTCACCTAAACCCATCCTCAACCTCTTGATTGGGGCTATTATCGGTGGGGCTATCGGTGTCATCTGGCAGCTGATCCGCTATGCGACCGACCGGACCGTCAAGGATGAAGCCTTCTTCGACGAGATCGGCTTGCCCGTCTTAGGTCTCATCCCCGAGATATCTGAAAAGGAAGTCGCCGAGTCTCGGCTCAAGTCCATCTCTAGCCAAAAAACATCAGAAGCGCGTCGGACCTTCCGTCGCCGTAAAGGAGGTGAGGACTAATGTTTAACCACAAAGGGAAGAAACTTGAACAACTCAACCGCAACCAGCGCCTGGGGGCTTCGATGATCACAGCTGTTAAGCCTAATCATCCCATCTCAGAAGCCTTCCGGACCGTGCGGACCAACATTGAATTCTCCATGGTCGACGGGACCCTCAACTCGCTCATGCTGACTTCAACCGGACCCTTCGAAGGTAAGTCCACCGTGGCAGCCAACCTGGCTTCGGTGATGGCCGACACCGGCAAGCGGGTCCTCTTAGTGGATGCCGACATGCGGAAGCCGACCGTTCGTAACACCTTCAACCTGAAGACCAATTACGGGCTGACCAATCTCTTGACCCAGAACGAAGCCCAGACCATGGACATGATCCGCTATGTACCGGAAGCCAATGTCTACGTCCTCGCCGCTGGGCCCAAGCCACCCAATCCATCTGAGTTGCTTCAATCCAACAAGATGAACGACCTAATGAAGACTCTAGAGACCATGTTCGACCTGGTCATCTACGACGCACCGCCCTTGCTCTCAGTGGCCGATTCCCAGATCCTCTCTCGTAAAGTTGACGGGGTCGTCTTCGTCGCCCGGGAAGGAATCGCGGAACGTCCCAATATTACCAAGGCCAAGGACCTGCTCGACGCAGCCGAAGCCAATATCCTAGGCGTGGTCTTCAATGGCGTGTCCAAGGAACATACCGGTTACGGCTATGGCTACGGTTATGGCTATGGCCATGAGGAAGATTAAGCCGACTTAAGCAGCCATTGACTCTTCCTGATAGTGCATGTAATTAGAATAGGAAGTGAAACATGTCTCGGAAAACAAAAAAACTCATCCTCATGCTCAACGACTTGGTCTGTGTGGGCATAGGAGCCCTCTTAACCGTTTATTTAATTAAGTATTATGTCGCTACCGACTTTGGCCACTATTCCATCGTCACAGGCATCTACTATCTGATCTATGTCCTAGCTGGCCTCTACTTCCACAACTTCTCCGCCTTGGTCCGTTTCTTCGGCCTGCGGGATGCCCAGGAAGTCGTCGTCGCTAACTTGATCGCTGGGGCGGGGGCCTTCATCGTGGGGACCATCCTCTTCACCGTAATCAGCCACCGCTACCTCTTCCTCCTCCTGCTCTTCGCGACAGTGGGGATGATCTTGACCCGGGTCATCTGGCGGCTCTATATTGACCGGAAGAATGGGGTCAAAATGGCTGAAAACGAAGCTACCCGCCTGCTCATTGTCGGGGCAGGCCAGGCCGGCAACCTCTTCATTGAGAACTTCTCCAAGCACCCTGAGAAGTACGCTATCATTGGGGCAGTGGACAATGACCCGCAGAAACAAAATATCTACATCAAAGGCGTGCCTATCCTAGGAACCATCGCCGATATTCCCCAAATTGTGGAGAACAAACGCATCGACATGATCACCATCACCGCCCCTTCCATGCCAGCTGATGCGGTGGAAGAAGTGGTCCGGATGGGGAACGCGCTCGACATCACCGTCAACCAGATGCCTGAAGTAGAACGCGTCCTGGCCGGGGAATACAAGATGGCCATGAAAGAAATTGAAATCTCTGACCTCCTAGGACGAAAGGAAATTGAATTGGACGATGAACCCGTCATTGACTCCATCTCCAACCAAGTCATCCTAGTCACGGGGGCAGGGGGCTCAATCGGATCCGAAATCTGCCGGCAGATCGTCCGCTTCGGCCCTGCCCAACTGATCCTCCTGGGCCATGGGGAGAATTCCATCTACCTGATTAACCAGGAGCTTCGGAGCTTAGAACTCGCAAATACGAAAATTACTCCAGTAATTGCGGATATCCAGGACAAGGAACATCTAGACTTCCTCATGCAGCGCTACCAGCCGGATATTGTCTACCATGCGGCGGCCCACAAGCACGTGCCCCTTATGGAATGGAATCCGACCGAAGCCGTTAAGAACAACATCTACGGGACCTACAATGTCGCTAAGGCTGCGGAAAAGGCTGGCGTCAAGAAGTTCGTCATGATTTCCACCGACAAGGCCAATAATCCACCTAATGTCATGGGCGCCACCAAACGGATCGCGGAAATGATAGTTACTGGCCTCAACAAGGACAGCCAGACCACCTTCTCAGCCGTCCGCTTCGGCAATGTCCTGGGCAGCCGGGGATCGGTCATCCCGCTCTTCAAGAAGCAAATCGCTGCGGGAGGCCCCGTCACCGTGACCCACCCGGACATGCGCCGCTACTTCATGACCATCCCTGAAGCCAGCCGCCTGGTCATCCAGGCTGGTGCCCTGGCAGAAGGGGGCGAGCTCTTCATCCTTAACATGGGAGAAGAAGTCTACATCAAGGACCTGGCCAAGAAGATGATTGCTTTGTCCGGCCACTCGGAAGACGAAATCGAAATCATCTACACCGGCATGCGACCAGGGGAGAAGCTCTACGAAGAACTCCTCCTCAACGACGAAACCACCGACCGACAAATCGATGACAACATCTTCGTCGGCCGCGTCCATAACAAGAGTCTCGAAGAAATCAAAGCCTTCGTTGAGAGCCTGGACCTCGTCACAGACCAGGGCGACCTCAATGAGAAATTGACCAGCTTTGTGCATCGGGATGTGTAATTCGAGTAAAGATTGGAGAGATAAGAATGTATGTAAAGATTAAACGCTTGATAGACTGTATCCTAGCTTTAATCGGACTGATCATTCTCTCTCCTTTATTTTTGTTTATTGCCATATGGATTAAACTGGACTCCAAGGGTCCTGTTTTCTTTAAGCAGAAACGAATTGGTAAGGATAGAGAATTTTTTGAAATTTATAAATTTCGTTCCATGTTAGCTGAAACACCCGCTGATATGCCAACCCATCTCTTAAACGATCCCCAAGCCTTCATTACCAAGTCCGGCGCCTTCTTAAGAAAGACCAGCCTGGACGAGCTGCCTCAAATTATCAACATCCTCAAAGGTGAAATGGCGATTATTGGCCCACGACCAGCGCTCTGGAACCAAGATGACCTGGCAGATGAACGGGACCGTTATGGGGCTAATGATGTGCTACCAGGCCTATCTGGCTGGGCGCAGATCAATGGCCGGGACGAATTGCCTATCGATGTCAAGGCACGCCTGGACGGACAATACGTCGAAAATATGGGCCCTATAATGGACTTCAAATGTTTCTTTGGGACAATCATCAGCGTCCTCAAGCACGATGGGGTTGTCGAAGGTGGCACAGGAGCCATCGAACAAGCAAAAGCAGAACTACAGGAGGAAGAATAGTGAAGAGAGTACTAGTCACTGGGAAGAATTCTTATTTGGGAGACCGCTTCACTGATTATCTCTCTCAATGGCCTGATCAGTATGAAGTCGTTCAAACTTCACTTAAAGATACGAATTGGCAGGATGAAAATTGGGGAGAGTATGATTCAATTCTTAATGTTGCAGGCATTGCTCATAATTCTTCAGATCCTAAACTAAAGGATCTCTATTACCAAGTTAACCGTGATTTAGCAATCGCTGCAGCCCAAAAAGCCAAAAGTGATGGTGTCCAGCAATTTATCCACCTATCAAGTATGATTGTCTTTGGTAGTCAAATTGAAAAAATTACCAAAGATACTCCTCCAAATCCAGATAACTTTTATGGTGATAGTAAATTGCAAGGGGAAATAGGTCTTCAAAAATTAGAAGACGAAACTTTTAAAATTGCGATTGTAAGACCGCCAATGGTTTATGGGCCACATTCAAAAGGAAACTTCCCTAGATTAGTCAAACTCGCAAAATCAACTCCAATTTTTCCAGATTATTCTAATCGAAGAAGTATGATCTATGTTGATAATTTAATGGCTGAATTAAAGGCGATAATTGATCAAGAACTATCCGGTACAATGCATCCCCAAAATGAGGAATATACATGTACCAGTCAAATGGTTGGCCAAATCGCTAAACTCTCTAGTCATCGCTTGGCTACAACTCGGGCTTTTAATCCACTAATTAAAAAAATGGCTAGTAAAGGAACGCTTGGAAAAGTTTTCGGTAATCTTTACTATGATGAGATGTTAAATTACAGAGAAGAAAATATCAGTTTGGAAGAGTCCATCAAACGTTCACTAATAGATGAGGAGTAATATGATAAAGAAGATACTAATAATCAGTCAGTATTTCTATCCTGAAGATTTTAGAATCAATGATATTGCGGTAGAGCTCTCTAATAGAGGTTATGAGGTAAAAGTTCTTACAGGAATACCAAATTATCCTGAAGGTAAATTTTATTCTGGCTATGACTATAAGTCCAAAAGAACTGAGAACTATAAGGGCGTAGAAATCATTAGGATTCCGTTGATTGCTAGAGGGAAGTCCTCGGTACAATTAGCTTTTAACTATGTATCCTTTGTTATGTCAGGTTACTACTTTGCCAAAACAACAAAGTTAAAACCGGATGTCATATTTACCTATGAAGTGAGTCCAATGACTCAGGCTTTAATCGGGCCATGTTTAGCCAAAAGATTAAAAATAAAATCATTGCTATATGTATTAGATTTATGGCCTGAAAATTTGGAAGTAGCTGCAGGAATAAAGCATCCAGCAATAATCAATAATGTCAAAAAAATGGTAACTTCCATATATAAAAATACGGATATGATAATGGCTTCATCGAGGAGTTTTGTAAATTCCATTCAATCTGATTATGATATTGATTCAGATAAGGTTAAATATTGGCCACAATATGCTGAAGAAATCTATTATACTAAAGAAAAAAATAAAGAAGATTATCAATGGGTCAATCGACCTGATTTATTCACTATTGGTTTTACAGGAAATATAGGTTATGCGCAAGGCTTACAAATATTACCTAAAGTAGCTTATGAATTAAAGAAAAAAGCTGATCAGATTCTGTTCTTAATTGTAGGTGATGGGCGTGCTAAGGAAGATTTATTAAGAGAAATCAGTCGATTAGATGTTGAAGAATATTTTCAATTTATAGATCGACAACTTTCAACAAAAATTTCTGATATTTTATCCGAAGTTGATGTTGCTTTCCTAAGTTTTGATGAACATCCGATTTATGATAAAACAATCCCTGCTAAGATGCAGACCTATATGGCTTGTGGAAAGCCTTTGTTGGTTAGTGCAAGTGGGGAAGTTGAACAGATTGTTAATGAAAGTCAATCTGGACTAACTTGTAAGGCCGGAAATGTTTCTGAATTAACGAACCTGATAAGAGAATACTTAGCAATGAGTAAAAAGCGTTTGGATGAAATGGCAGTTAATTCGAAACAGTATGCGGAAAAATATTTTTCTAAAGAACGATTGATGGATCAACTTGAAGAATTTATTAATGAAAGGTAGAGGACATATGTCACTTTTTAAAGATAAAACCCTTTTAATTACTGGTGGAACAGGCTCATTTGGTAACGCTGTCTTAGATGGCTTCCTAAAAACAGACCTTAAAGAAATCCGTATTTTTTCTAGGGATGAGTTAAAACAAGATAATATGCGCCATAAATACCAACAAATTGCTCCAGAATTTAGTGATAAGTTGAAATTTTACATTGGTGATGTTAGAGACATAGATAGCATTCGTCCTGCCGTTCGCAATGTAGACTATATCTTCCACGCAGCGGCCTTAAAACAAGTCCCATCATGCGAATTCTTCCCAATTGAAGCCGTTAAGACAAATATCTTAGGGACTGAAAATTTATTAACAGCAGCTATTGAAGCTGGCGTAAAAAAAGTAATTTGTCTATCTACTGATAAAGCAGCTTACCCAATCAATGCGATGGGAATTTCTAAAGCCTTGATGGAGAAAGTAATTGTTGCCAAATCAAAAACCGTTGATCCTGAAGATACTATGATTTGCTGTACGCGCTACGGTAATGTATTAGCATCTCGCGGTTCTGTGGTACCATTATTCATTGAACAAATGAAGAAAGGCAAGACCTTAACTGTGACAGATCCACTCATGACACGATTTATTATGACCCTGGAAGAGGCTGTAGACTTGGTTCTTTATGCCTTTGAGCATGCTGAATCGGGAGACATTATGGTTCAAAAAGCGCCAGCTTCTACCATCGGAGATTTGATGGAAGCTACACGGCAGCTCTTTAATCCAGACGCTCCTAGCCAAGTAATTGGGATTCGCCATGGAGAGAAAATGTATGAAACCCTTCTGACTAATGAAGAGTGTGCCCATGCCATTGATATGGGGAATTTCTATCGGGTGCCGGCAGATAAACGTGATTTAAATTATGATAAATACTTCAAAGAAGGGGATGAAGAACGTAACCCTCTTGAAGAATTTAACTCCGATAATACAGTTCTAATGACAGTCGAAGAAGTAAAAGAAAAACTTCTAACTGTTCCACTTATTCAAGAAGAATTGCGTAAATGGAAGGAAGAAAATTAATAATGAAGGTATTAGTGACAGGGGCTCAAGGTTTTATTGGGCGCAATCTTATTGCTAGCTTACATTATATGGATGATATAGAAGTCTTAGCCTATGAACTCAATTCATCTGAAGAAGACTTAGAGAAATATACTAAAGAAGCTGATTTTGTTTTCCACCTAGCTGGAATCAACCGACCAAAAGATGAGAGTGAATTCAAAAAAGGCAATGCAGACCTTACTCAAAAATTATTAGATCAGTTAGTAAAAAATAATAATCCAGCCCCAGTATTAGTGACAAGTTCAATTCAGGCAGAAAGAGATAATGCTTATGGACAAAGCAAAAAATTAGCTGAGGACTATATCTTCGATTATGGCAAGAAAAATAGTGTTCAAGTTTATGTTTACCGTTTATCGAATGTCTTTGGTAAATGGTCGCGTCCAAATTATAATACTGTTATTGCAACCTTCTGTTACAATATTGCGCGCGGTTTACCTATCCAAGTCAACGATGAAAAAGTAGTCCTCAATCTGATGTATATTGATGACGTGGTTGATGAATTTATTCGAGCTATGCAGGGAGAGGGAAATCAAGACGGTGAATATTATAAGGTTCCGGTTTCTTATCCTAGAAGTCTAGGCGAGATTGTCGGTCTACTTGAATCTTTTAAATCTTCGCGTGAAAACCGTATAATCCCTAATTTATCTGATGATTTTACTAATAAATTGTATGCTACCTATTTAAACTTCCTACCTGAAGACCAATTTTCTTATCCATTACTTATGCACGAGGATAATCGTGGATCATTTACTGAATTTGTTAAATCTCCTTATGCTGGACAGATTTCAATTAATGTTTCAAAACCTGGTATTACAAAAGGTGATCATTGGCATCATACAAAAAATGAAAAGTTCCTGGTTGTTTCAGGAACTGGGGTTGTAAAATTTAGAAAATTAGATTCAGACAAGGTAATTGAATATCCCGTCTCGGGAGAGGAACTTGAAGTTGTGGATATTCCAACTGGCTATACCCATTCCATTGTCAATACAGGGGAAACTGATTTAGTTACTGTGATGTGGGTGAATGAAATGTTTGATCCCAATAATCCTGACACATATCCATTGGAGGTAGAATAATGCAGAAACTTAAAGTCATGACTGTAGTAGGGACTCGCCCTGAGATTATCCGCCTATCATCAGTTATTCAAAGTTTAGAAGCTTCAGAAGCCATCGAACATATCCTTGTCCATACTGGTCAGAACTATGATTATGAATTAAATGAAGTTTTCTTTGAAGATTTTGGTCTTAGAAAACCTGATTACTTCCTCAATGCAGCAGGTGATTCACCAATGGCCACTGTGGGACAAATTCTAGCCAATATTGATCCTATATTAAATGATGAAGCGCCCGATGCTTTCTTGGTGCTTGGAGATACAAATTCCTGTCTCTGTGCTATTGCAGCAAAACGCCACCATATTCCTATTTTCCATATGGAAGCGGGTAACCGTTGTTTTGACCAACGTGTACCAGAAGAAACTAATCGAAAAATTGTTGATCATATCTCAGATATTAATCTAACTTATTCAGATATTGCTAGGGAATATCTCCTAGCAGAAGGTTTACCCGCTGATCAAGTTATTAAGACAGGAAGCCCAATGTTTGAGGTGCTTCATAATAAATTAGATGAGATCCAAAAAGCAGAAAGTTACCAAAAATTAGACTTGGAAAAAGGCAAATATTTTGTGGTATCAGCCCATCGTGATGAAAATATTTCTTCAGAAAGAAACTTCTTAAATTTAGTTGATTCTCTGAACGCAGTGGCTGAGCACTATCAATTACCAGTTATTGTTTCAACTCATCCAAGAACTCGAAAAATGATTGAAGATAAAGGCGTTAAGTTTAACGACCTTATTCATCTCATGAAGCCAATGGGATTTATTGATTATAATAATCTTCAATTGAATGCTAAATCAGTTCTTAGTGACAGCGGAACAATCTCTGAAGAGTCTTCCATCTTAGGTTTTAGAGCCCTCAACCTACGTGAAGCTCACGAGAGACCAGAAGCAATGGAAGAAGCCGCTGTGATGATGGTTGGCTTAAATAAGGAGCGCATTCTTCAAGGACTGACTATCTTAGAAACACAAGAGAAAGATACACTAAGACAAGTGGCTGATTATTCAATGCCAAATGTATCAGATAAGGTATTGAGGATTATTGTTTCTTATACAGATTATGTAAATCGTGTGGTGTGGAGTAAGTAAAATGAAAGTTTTACAGATAAATTCAGTAATCGATTTTGGGTCTACTGGACGTATTTGCAGAGACTTATATGATTTTCTTGAAGAAAATGGTCACGAATGTGTCATTGCCTATGGAAGAGGAAAGTCTACTCCTGGCTATAAGACTATTAAAATTGGCTCAAAAATAGATCAGGCGTTACATGGAGTTTATTCTCGATTATTCGATCGTCATGGATTTGCCTCAAGACAAGCTACTAGACAGTTAATTGAAGAGATTGAAGAATTTGATCCAGATATTATTCATCTTCATAATATACATGGCTACTATTTAAATATTGAGATTTTATTCAATTATTTATCGACAAAAGATACGCCTGTTGTTTGGTTATTGCATGATCAATGGTCAATTTCAGGTCACAGTGCAAACTTTAATTTAAATGATGACGGCACCCTTCCTACTAGTCTTAAAAATCGTGATGAGTTAAAAAATTATCCTAAAACAGTTGGTTTTGGGCAGTTTAAAAAAAATTTACGAGATAAGGAAAAATTGTTTACGTCAATTAAAAATATGACTATTGTAACTCCTTCTCATTGGCTAGAAAGTATTGTGTCAAAATCTTTTTTAAATAAGTATCCCATCATGACTATTTATAACGGAGTAAATACCGATATCTTTAAAATTGATTTTAATAAGAGCAATTATCTAAGAAAGCAATGGAACTCAGAACAAAAAATTGTAATATTGGGAGTAGCATCTATTTGGGATCCTAGGAAAGGTCTAGATGATTTTATAAAACTGTCTCAACTGTTATCTCCAGCTGACTATCAAATAGTATTAGTAGGAAGTGACCCTCAAATCAAAAATAAATTACCAAGAGATATTGTAACTATTGAGAGAACGAATTCTGTTGAAGAACTAAAAGATATCTATAATGCGAGTGATGTTTTTGTAAATCCAACTTATTTTGATAATTTTCCTACTGTAAACATAGAAGCTTTGGCTTGTGGAACTCCAGTAATAACTTATGATACTGGAGGAAGCGGTGAAAGTATAAATGAAAATACTGGAACTATTGTTGACCAAGGAAATTTTGATATGTTACTAAATGCTATTGAAAAGTGGGGAGGTAAAGTTCCAGCTGTTAAAAAAACTGTCGTAGAAGAGTATTAGAGAAGTTCAATAAAGAGAAGAATTACAAACAATATTTAAATTTATACAAGGAACGATTAAATTTGAATTAAAAAGATTAATCTATCTTTGAACTGAGCTGTTCACTAATAAATTAACTGGGAAAGGAGGAAAATAATGACGATATATGAGTGGATATTTTTGTTTATTACATTATATGCGATTATTTGTAGTTTCATTCCTGATGATAAGATAAGTAGATTGCTTTTTACTATATTTAGTTCACTTCATTTGTTTATTGTTCAGGGATTGAGGGGGACACATGTAGGAGGAGACCTTCCAGGTTACCAAACCTTTTATAATCTAACATCCAATTTTGATAAGATAATAGATGGACAATTTGAGATAGGATATAATTTTATTAGTTATATTTTTAATGTATTACATATAAATTTTCAAGTTTTTATAGGTATAGTTTCTTTATTTGTCTTCTTAATACTCTCAATATATATTTATAAGTACTCTAAGAATATTTATATGTCCTACGGCTTATATTTATATTTTGGTTTATACGATTTTGGTTTTAGTGGTTTGAGACAAATAATTGCAATGAGTATTTTACTTATTTCTTTTAAATTTTTGATCGAGAAGAATTTAGTGAAATTCTTGATAGTTACAACATTAGCAACATTAGTCCATACAACCGCTATAAGTTTTTTTATAGTTTATCCACTAGTTAACTCAAAATTTATCCAAAAAATCTATAATAAACTTTTTGTATTGGTACTACCTGTAGTGTTTTATTTTGGAGGTTTAATAGTTTATGAAGTATTAAAGTGGTTTCAACCACTTTTACTCACAAATTTTAATTTTTCATACATGGATGGTTTTGGCATGGATGAAATATTTATAATAGTTATATATATAGCTGGGATATTGTTACCGTTGTTTGAAAAAACTGTAAAGCAAGATAAACTATATAGGTCCTTACAAGTATTATCTTCAATTACATTAGGGGTTCAACTTCTATCGCCCTATTCTTATTATTTTACAAGATTTAATTTGTATTATTATCAATTTATGATTATCTTTGTACCCTATCTTTTCGAAAGTTATATGGGATATTTTCTAAGAAAAAATAAAACTCTTCACCTATTTACTCGTTATTCAACTTTAGTTCTATTCTTTATTGCGATAGTATTGTTTTATCATGGTTATATTCAAACAAATCCTCATAAAATTGTTCCATATTCTTTCTTTTAGAGAGGGGGTTAGTAATTGATATGCTAGTTTCAATTATAATAGCAGCATATAATGAAGAAAAAAATATTGCCCGAATGTTAGACTGCATCATGAACCAATCATATAATGAGTTGGAAGTGATTATTATTGATGATGGCTCAACTGATACTACAAGTACTATTTGCAAAAAATATGCAGAAAAAGATTCAAGATTCCACTATCATTATAAAGAAAATGGGGGAGTTGCAGCAGCTAGAAATTTAGGATTAAAACTTATGACGGGTAATCTTGTAACTTTCCTTGATGGTGACGACTACATTGAGAATAACTTTATTGAAAAACTTTTTGAACCGTTTCAGAATGAAAAAAATATTGACTTAACGATTTGTAGTTATTACCAAAATGACAAGCTCATTAGATTTAATGAATGTATTGAAAATAAGGAACAAGTGTTGCTTGATATTATACGACCAAATGGTAGTAAAGGATATTTGTGGAATAAATTATTTTCAACACAGATTATTAGAGAAAGAAAAATAAAATTCAACGAAAAAATTAAAGTGACAAGTGACTTACCTTTTGTTGTTGAGTATGTTTTGAATTGTACTCGAATCCAATATTTATCCAAACCTTTGATTCATTATTCAATTAATGATGGTTCTATTTCTAATAACTTAAATAATAAAAAAATTCTTACTCAAATTTATTCGTCACAGTTATGTATTGATTTGTTGAAGAGAGCAAAAATGGATATCTCTATAGTACAAAAATACATTGAATCTTATTTTAGAATGTTAACTGGAACCATATTGAAGAAGAAGTTTAAAACAACATTAGATGATTTAATATATTTGAAAGAATCATTATATAGATATGAATTTAAGAATATTGATCATAAAATCACTAGGTTGAAGTTTTTCTTAGCAAAAAATAAACTTAACTATGAAATCAAATTATCAAAGTTGAAAGGATAGTAATTTCTATGCAGCCTTTAGTGTCAGTTATTATGCCAGTGTATAATGTGGAGGAATATTTAGAGGAAGCTTTATTATCTGTGTTTAATCAAAGCTATGAAAATATTGAGATAGTATTGATTAACGATGGAAGTACAGATGCTTCTTTATCAATTGCGAAGAAACTGAAAGAAAAAAGTGAATTTCAATTTCGTATTCATTCACAAGCTAATGGTGGATTATCGAATGCACGAAATAATGGTTTGAAATTAGCTAAAGGTGAATATATATACTTTTTTGATAGTGATGATTTGATTGAAAAAGAGATGATAAAGAACCTAGTAAATAATATGGAAAAATATCAATCAGATGTTATTCGATTTAATGCTGAAAGTTTTTTTGATCAAAATTATACAAAAGAAAATTATAGTGAAACATTATATAGTTCTCAAGAACTTAACGAAAATTATGTTTACAGTATAAACGATTTTTTTAAAGTTCAAGATATTATTCCTTCTTCTGTGTGTATTTATTTTTTTAAAGCAAATTTATTAAAAGATAATAATCTCCATTTCTTAGAAGGCATTATACATGAAGATGAATTATTTACGCCAATTGCTCTATCTCATGCTAATCGTTTAATGTTTGTTAATGAACCTTATTTTAAAAGAAGATATCGTAATAATTCTATAATGACAAGAGCTAAATCGTCCAGACAACATGCAATAGGATATTTTACTGTAGTAAAAGAACTTAACCGATACGTAAGTGAGAATAATTTAGATAAAGAAGTTAAAGAATATTTTTCAAAAACTATTAATCGATTAGGATCAATGATTTTTGGCTCTTCTAAATTAACTCTCAAAGAAAATATGTATTTGATAAAAATAGGGATTAAACCTGTAAATTCTATTTTGAAAAAGATTAAATCGAAAATATGATTAGATATATGCCTTGTAAATTTAACCTAATTTAATATCGTAGCAATTGTTAATATGTTCTTTTTCTTCTTCCAAATGCTGGTAGATTTTGGTATCGCTATCAATTATTCAAAGAAGAATATTAAATTTAAACATTTGAGGAGGTGAGGCCTCTAGGATAGGCCATCCAGTCTTAGAGTAAATATTGTAGTACAGCACAAAGGAAAATTTTATTTATAAAGGAGTCTTTATGGCAAGAAAATATTATGACGAAAATGGAAATGAAGTAAAACGCGGGGGTTGCTTGAAGTGGGGTGGCATTGCTTTTGGTGTCATTATTCTGATTGGCGCTTGTGGTACTATATTTTCTGACTCTGACACACAAGATACAAGTAACAACGAAGCTAAGACGGAAGAGGTTGCACAAGAATCGAAAGCGTCGGCGGAATCTCAAGAAAAAGAAGAAGAGAAAGTGCCACAAGAGTATAAGAATGCCTTAAAGAAGGCAGATAGCTATGCTAATAGAATGTACATGTCAAAAGCGGGCGTTTATGATCAGCTGACTTCTGAGTATGGTGAAGGTTTTGCTCCAGAAGCGGCCCAATATGCTATCGACAATGTAGAAGCCGATTGGAAGGAAAATGCCCTTAATAAGGCAAAAAGTTATTATGAAGACATGGCACTCTCTAGAGATGGAGTATATGATCAATTAGTTTCTGAGTATGGCGAACAGTTTACTCCAGAAGAAGCCCAATATGCTATCGACAATTTGCCTGAGTAACAAATGAATTTTGTCCAAGGTTGGATTTAAATCCAACCTTTTAATGAAAGAAGTTTACAGCTTTAAAAATTCTAAACTTCTTTCATTAAAAGTTGATAATTATCAGATAATCCATGCACCTATTGAAGTTGAATATAGAAGGACCTAGCAAAAGCTCTGATAAGATAGAATTGAAGGCTTTTCATATTTGTTAGAAAGTAGGAATGATATTGAACAAATTAAAAGAGGGAATCATCTACAATGCTATCGGTAAGTATTCCAATGTGGTTATACAAATACTTCTCCAAGTAATACTAGCACGTCTTATCACACCAGCTGAGTTTGGGATTGTAGCAATTGTCAATGTGTTCTTGGTTTTCTTCCAACTTCTAGCAGATTTCGGCATTGGACCAGCAATTATACAAAGAAAAGATATTGATCGTCATGAAACCAATCAAATTTATTCTTTTTCGATCTATTTTTCTTTATTTTTAGCGATTATTTTTGCGGTGCTTGCCCACCCAATTAGTCAATTTTACAATAAACCGGAGCTTGTTCGAGCAGTTCCTGTTATGGCGATTGCCTTGCTTTTTAACAGTTTGTGCATGGTTCCCCAAAATTTATTGCTAAAAGAAAAACGTTTTAAACAGGTGAATTTTACCCAAGTCATGGGTAGTTTGTTTAATGGAATTTTTTCTGTGACCTTTGCTTATTTGGGCTTCTCTTTTTACTCCATTATCTTTGGTAATATTGCAAGAGCGCTTGTTCAATTAGTGATTTATTTATTTAGTACCAAATTGAAGTTCGCTTTTAAAGTTTCACTTGAACCCCTTAAAAAGATTTTTCCTTTTGCTAAGAACCAGATGTTGTTTAATATCATCAATTACTTTTCAAGAAACTTGGATAGTATCTTAATTGGGAGATATATGCCAGCAGACCAGTTAGGTTATTATGATAAATCCTATCAGTTAACTTTGTATCCCAATACTATTTTTACTGGGGTCATTACTTCTGCAATCCAACCGATTTTTTCTGATTTTCAAAATGATCTCATTCAGATTAAAAACGGTTATCTTAATATATCTAAGGTATTAGCTAATTTCGCCATTCCTTTGACAATCTTTTTATTCTTCTCAGCAGAAGATATTATTTATTTTCTCTACGGTGCCCAGTGGGGAGAGAGTGTGCTCGTCTTTCAAATTTTAAGTATCTCAATATGGATCCAGATGTTGCAATCAACAACTGGGGCTTTTTTCCAATCAGCCAATCGAACAGATCTCTTGCTCTTATCAGGCATACTATCAACAACGCTCAATATCATTAGTATCATTATTGGAGTTTACAAGGGTTCCATTTATTGGGTTGCAACGATGGTCGTTATCAGCTTTAGCCTAAACTTTTTCCAGACTAATTACTTAATGTTAAATAAAGCCTTTAATAGTAACATAAGAGAGTTCCTATTCGTGCTGATTAAACCATTGATTATTGGATTCATAACTTTACTAGCTTTTATCATACTACCAAGCTTACCTTTTAACTCATTCATTAACTTGTTTATTAAAGGAATTATCTTCTTAGTCAGCTTGCTCATTGGTCTGTTAGTTACTAAGCAATGGGAAGACTTGATGAAGCTGATAAGAGGATAAGTGTTTTTAGGAATCTAAATAATAAACTATTTTGTACTCTTTAGCTTTTCTTTTATTGTTCTAGATTTATCTGTGTAAAAAATGTATTATTAAGTTGTAGTAAAGTGAAGTATGCATGGGAAGTAATCAATATATTATATATCTTAATAAATAATCCCTCTAAAAAGCTTATCTTTTAGAGGGATTATGTTATGATTGAAAACTTTTTATCTCTATATTCTTTAGGATCTACTAAGTTTTCAAATTGATTACTGTATTTAAATTTTTATTACATAATTTTATTAGAAGAGAAGTATATCATTAGAATGATAGGTATCAGATTTTTGCTATATCTAAGTAGAGATTTAAAATTTTGAATTCTATAATTTTGACAAATTATCCGAACATCATCTTTTTACATATGTCATAAATTTTAGCTAACGCGTTTATTAGGTTATCGGCGTATTTATCCACAATGACCATAAAAGGCTTCTCAAAAAATTTTTGCCTTATTAAATCTATCACCGTGCATATTGCATAAACTAATAAGACCACAATAATAGAGTACGGGATTAAAAGTAAGGAATTTTGATATTGATAATTTTGGAAAATATTAATCCATAAAATAGGCCTTAATATAATATTCTCGTGAATAAGATACACACCAAAAGTTGCAGTTGCTAATGTATTTATAGAGTTAGTATAGTTCATTTGAAGATTTGTAAATGCTAAGAATAGGGTCAGGGAAATTAGTAGAACAGGTATCTTTTCCATACCATAAAAATATGTTGCATAGGTGGAAAAGATATTCCATTGTGTTCCTAATAAAGTAAAAACTATACTCGATAAATACGTTAATAATGAAAAGATTCCGCACATTATAAAATATCTTTTAGTGGTAAAGGTGTGGTTAAATCCATATAAACGAACATATCCAGCGAGCGCGTATAAAGTTACGAACCACCACAAGGGATTACTTTGAAAGTCTGAAGTTGTAAAGGTAGGGATGACTGACCACATGATAATAAGCAATGTTAGAAAAATTTGATAAGTCTTCTTACTCAGTGAATTGAGTAATATATTTAAAAATGGATGAATAATGTACAGCACGAAATAAGTACTTGCAAACCACCATGAAGAGAAAGTGATCGGGAATAGCGATTTTACAGCTGTTATGATTTCATAATCATGAATCTTAAATATCGAACATATAGCAAATATACTTAGTGAGTAAAAAATTATCTGTCCCCAAAGTTTTATGATTTTTCTAATATCAAGAATTTTGCTACAGTTTGTTATAAGAAAATATCCTGTTATTAGAATAAAAATATTAACGCCAACCTTGCCGCCTAATACAATTAAATTATACCAAAGACGGGGTATGGTAATAATTGACGTTTCCTAATTAAATCCACCATGTACTGCAAAATGGTGAAAAATAATCATTATAATTGAAATTATTCTTAATAGTTCAATGTTACTTTGCCTGTTTAGTTTTGAGCTTTTCATACTATACAGAAACTCCTTTCTTTTATTGTTATACCGTTAGTATTCAATCATTGTAGGTAACTATGTATGTGAAAATTAAACTAGAGTATTTTATAGATTATACTAGATTAGTTAGATATAATTAAATTAGTAACTATTTTAGATTTGAGGAGGAGTCGTTATGAATTTAGACACAGTGGTAAATCAGATTCGAAATTCAAATATTATTCATCTCCATATGTGTCAAAAGAATCCTCAAGGATACGTAACTTTTACACCAAATATCACAGATCAGGTTAAAAATGAGCTTAAGAGAATATCAATTGATTATCTTGAGACTAAAGCAAACATTAAGCAAGTCGAATATAACCCAACAAGAACTATTTCAGGAACAGTTGAAACCGTTAAATTCCAAGATTTTGATTCAGTTACTGAATTTTTTGAAACTTTTAAAGAAGAGGCTGGAATTGGTGAAATAACACCTATTCTTATAGATTTTTTCATATATGAATTTGAAATTCAAGATAAAAGTATTTATCTCTTTAGGAGACACAATAAGAATAAGGCACTTAGAAAAGGTATACTTGGTAAAATATTAAAAGGCTATTATAAGAGTATTGAAACCGAGGATATATTAACAATAGATGATAAAATTGATTTTTTAGTATACGAAAATGAGATTATTGTATTTTATCATACTGCTTTTGAGAGAATATTTAATTTAGATGCCGAATTTTACGATAAAGCTGAAATTGTATTGGAAGCAGATATGTTTAAAAATAAAATAATTGGATATGATGCTTTAAAAGAAGATCTTCTGGATAATAAAAATTTGGTTAAAAGAGTTTCAAAATTAGAAGGTGATATAGATAAAGCCACTATGTTTTTAAAGCATATGCGTAGAACGGAGGCTGTAATAAATCGTTTTGATTTACCGATTTCTATAATTGGGGATCAAATTTGTTACGAAGATAAGAGTCAGTTAGGAGAAATTGTACTTTTGATGCAGGATGCATATTACAGAACTTTTATTGGAGAGGAAGACGGAGTAGACGAAGGGAGATAAAGTTATTATGAACCTTTTGTTTAGGATCCTTTTATATATATCATCATATCTTCCACTTGTTGTTTTGATTTTCATTCAAAATATGTATGATTTAACTTGGAAAGCTGCCTATAAGACACTAGTAAACAATATTTTTTTTTGGAAAGTAGTATTTTTAGCAGTATTATTTTCAAGTATGGCATTAATATTCTGGTTAATTGCTATAAAAAAGGAAAGTGCATCTGATGGCAGGAAATATAGTGTTGATAATTTGAAAGAAATTGATGTAGAAGTACTGAATTATTTTGTAACCTACATAGTACCTTTGTTATCATTAGATATATCTTCTAAAACTAGTATACTAGTTAATTTTCTGTTTATTGTATTATTAGGAATATATTTCGTAAGGAATAATGCTCTCCATTTTAATATTATGTTAATTTTATTAGGATACCATATATACACGAATGATAAAGATCATATTATTATTTCTAAAAGAACATTATATGAAATAAAAAATAACGCTCTCAAAGCTGATCAAATAGGTACTAGTCAAATTTTTTACATTTAACTTTTTTAATATTATAGATATTCGTTAATAAACTATATTCTTAAGTTAATAAAAGATCAAACTGAAAGATTAAATTTTAAAATCAAGGCAACTGAAAATGTAGATTATAAGCAGATTTACATACCCATTAACACATTTTCAGTTGCCTTTTAATCTAGTGTTTCAGATTGACTTTTTAGAATAAAATAAATGAAAGCGAGAATACCGATGAAAAAATCCTTCCTACCTCTAGCCACGACTTCCTTGATCCTCACCGCATTTCTTGCCCAGGGCGAGCAGGTCCAGGCCGAAGAGCAGCCCGCTGCAGAATACGCTGCGAGTGATAAGCTAGTTGAAAGCAGCCCAGCAGCAGATTTAGCTAGACCAAGCGAAGTAAAACCAGCGCCAACTCGTCCAGAATCTGCTCCTAGTGAGGAAGCAAGTTCAAGCTCTGCCGATGACCGCCACCAAGCCTATCGTAAAGAGCAGGATCAGAAGGTTATTGAAGACTATGAGAAATTAGTTGAAACGCCGGTTGAGGTGGTGATTTCTAATACTAATGAGAGTATTAAAATGCCTCCCCAGGATGAAAACGAGGATGTCATTTATAAGCAAACTTATACCGGCAAAGCTGTTATTCCAAAAGGTGAATCTATACCAACCTTGGACTTGGATACTAATTTGGATGAACCAATTATTCTGCAGTCATTCGTAAATCTTGATCAAGAAAAAGCTAAAATAGATGGCCTAGCAGCGATTAAAGAATTACGTTCGATTGTTTGGGATATGGAAGGAAACAGTGAATTAATCGGTGAACAAGTTAATCCTAAAACTGGCGAACGGGTTGAGGGGGTTTGGATTAATGGTAAACGTCTTCGAGATCGATTGAAAGCTGAAGGTATTAGTACCAAGGAAGAATATGTTAATCGTCTTTCGTGGAATAGTGATTTAGAAAATTTAGCTTTGTTAAATCTAGGGGAAGCTAAGGATGCTTATTTTTCTTTAAGAGATTATGAAGAGCTTTCTAAAACGACTAATGCTAATGAATCATATTGCGATAGAGTAGTCCTTAATGAAATTAATAGTTCTTTGACTTTAAAAGAAAATATTGTTAAACAGTTTGGGTTAGATGTTATAACTCAGCATAGTTATAATCAAGGGATAGAAGAATCAAATATTTCAAAATTTTTGAATCTAGTATTAAATCCTAGAAATAGGTCATTCGCCTTAGCTGTAGATTATCAGCCATGGGAATCAGATAGACCTAAATCATTTAGTCTAATATCTTCAGATAAATATCAGGAAAAAGATGCTTCCAAGAATTATAAAGGCGAATTTATTATTCTGTTTAACCAAAATTTTAAAGAGCATAGCCAATATCAAAGTATTGATTTTCCACCAATTTTTGAAGGATCACAATATGAATTGCCAATTTTTGTAAACTCTTATGGTGCGAGTCGTAGATTGGTACACAGCTTTGAAGGAAATAGGTATTCATTAAATTCTGAAATTGTTAAATTCAATGAGGATGGGTCAATAACAGCTCTTAAGCCTGGAAAAACAATTTTATTTATTAATATTGACGGTATACTTAAATCGATGACTGTGGAAGTTGTACCTTCACCGATTGTTGAAGATAAAATAACTGTATGGGACGGTAAATATGTTTACCCAATATACATAAAAAATCCTGATATGTATGTTGGAGAAGAGCGCGTGATAGAGGAGGGTCGACCTTCTTTACGCTATTATTTAACCCGAGATATTTTATCGGTAGATGGTAAATTTTTAAATAGAGAGTTTTTGAAAGATTGGGAGATTCCAGGGATTGATCAGGTTATTGAATATGGAACTAAGAAAAGACCTGATAAGAAAGCTGCACCTAGAGATGTAATTACAGGCCACCTTTACGAATCCATCCCCGGTTACTTCGAAGTTCTCCCAGGCTACCACATCCGCCTGGTCCCTGAAACCGAAGATCAGGTGCTTCGAATTAATGAGCAGAATTTCAAGACGGTGATTCAGCCGCGCGACGATCTGGCTTTGGGTGAGCATGTGATCATCCAGGACGGCGTGAATCGCTATACCGAGGTCACCAATCGGATTTATAAGGGCCACCAGAATAATATCCTCAAGACCCAGGAGATTTCTCGCCAGGACTTCCCCGGCCAAGACCTGATTATTGGTGTTGGCACAGGCAAGGGTGGTGCAGAACTTCCTGGAGAGGAGGGCCCTGTAGAGAAAGCACCAGCTTCAAGAGTTCCTGAAGAGACTGTTTCTGAGACGAAAGTAACGCCAGTTAAGGAGACGGGTGAAAAAGCACCGAATCTTAGCCCAGGTCATGCGGCTAAGCAAGAGGGGACTGAGATGCCTCATGTAGAGGAGGATAGACCGACTCCTTCGCGCAACGGACAGGCTGAGGAAGAAGGTTTTGATCAGGTGACGACGGGTGCTGTAAGTACGGAAGCTTCTGTTGAAGGTCCAGTTGTGGCAGCAGCTCAAGACGAAGTTGGTCCTGATCTAGTAAGTGCAGTAGCAGTGTCTATAGATTCTGGTCAGATGAGTCAAGGTATTGATGAAGTATCTGCAAGTGAAGCGCTTGCATCTCAAGATGAGAAGTCAATGGATCACTCGGAAGCTCAAGGAAGCCGAGCAGGTGCCTCAGAAGAGTCTGATTCAGCGAAGGACCAAGCAAAGGGTAAGATTGCTCAAGTGACAGCTTCTAGTCAGTCGCAAGTAAGGTCCAGTTCAGATCCATTTGTTCACAGCCCAAGCGTTTCCACCCAGCTCCCCAAGACAGGCGCACGATCACTCCAGCCTGCCCTAAGCCTAGGACTGTCTAGCCTAGCACTCGGCTTGTGTCTAAGTTTGCGTGCTGGCAAGAAGGGGAGAAAAGAGTAATGATAGAGGATAGCTAAATAAGGACATCCCCCTAGAAGTAGTGTTTCTAGGGGGATGTATTGTGCATGGAAGCTTTTTTGCTTTTTGAGGTGGTATAATAGAGGTGAATTTGTGGTGGGAGGACTGGCAAAAACTATCAATCTGAAATTAGCTTTGATATTTGGAGAACAATTATTTTGAGAGTAAAGTAATTTTATGAGACAAATTTTTTAAGTTATTGAAGTTTAGAAAAATTAGATGGGGTGTTTTATATCAATCAACATGAACAAGTAAATTTACTATCAAAAAGTTTAATTAGTTATGATGGTCAGACATTGTTAAGGTTAATGTCAACAGTAAATGATGGTGTCTTTATATTGTTTATACTACCTTATTTAGCTTTACATATACGTTCTTCAAGTGAATTTTTAGAATTAGAAATGAATAATGATGATTTCGTTGAAAAAGTAAAAGATATTAGGAATGGTCTTAAGTTTTTCTCTGATGGCCATTCTAAAACTCGTAGAAAGGTCAAAGAAGTATCTGATACACAAGATAATTTTTTTGTAAATCTAATGCGATTTCCTATACTTAAAAATTTAAAATTGCATTATGATTTAGGAATATATTTTGATGAAAAAGGTAACTTGATTGGGAATACTCAATGCGCTTCAATATGCTTAAATATAGAATATGATCAAAACATTTTAGGAGAAGAGTGTTTTAAAATAGGATGTGGAATGGGCTCTCAAATACGGTCTATAGTAGAATATAATAGATGTTTTATTGACTTTTCAGATGTGACTTTATTTAAGGATAAAAAACCTGTTCTATTTTATAAAGATTATCATACAGATAAAATGGATAATGTATTTCGAATAGCTCTAAGTAAAGAGCAGAATTTAATGTTACTTCATTTAGCCAGTATATTGGGGTTCACCAATAATTATCTTTTGAGATATCTTGATGCCGATAATAACTGGGTATTTCGTATTCTATATGTTAACGTTCATAATGTTTTTACCGCATTAAATAGATTTGAAGCATATTTACAACAAAACGATAAGGAGAAAATTAATCTCTCTCAATTAACTTCATTGCTAAATTATGGGAAAAAGGAAATTATTTCTAGTACTTTTAGAAATTGTATGATGCACTATGGATTTATTGATAAAAATTCCAGTGTAGTGATATCAAAAAATAATTTTAACACAGGGAAAATGTGGTTTGGTTTAGTAGAAGAGTGTTTTAATGGTAAAAAATATGAAGAATACCATCAAGATTTAATACAATATTCAAAAGAACTAGAACAATGGTTAAATTCTTTCTTTAATTTTGAAAAAGAAAGGTTAACTAGACTTTAGTAGCTTAGTTTAAAGTATTGGAAACTAATTTTTTTAGCTAGCCATGATATTTTAGATAGAGAGGAAGTATCCTATGAAAGGCAAAATAAGTTTACTTTTACTCGCTAGCCTGGCCTTGTCCGCCTGCGCTGGATCGACCACTGACCAGGGAGCGGCATCAAGTGTTTCTGAATCTGCACCTAAACAAGCAGTTTCATCAGTCGCCAAAGTTCAATCTTCTAGCACTTCATCAAGTGAGAGCTCAAGCCAACCCAACAGCTCTGAGAGTCAGGCACCAGCTAAGCGCGAGGAAGCACCAGTTGAGCCAGATTCCAGAGCTCTCTACCAAGCCGAGGAGTACCAAGAATCCAAGGAATATCCCGGCTACACCAACAAAGAAGTTGAAATGGTCCGGGTCTGGTTAAGTTTAATGGATAATACCGAGCTTTTTCCTTATGGCAATGATGGCGACCACATAGACGCTAGTTTCTTACCAGCAGGAAGCCCAGTGGATCCCAACGCGCCAGAGCTTTCTCCAGTCTGGCCCAATGACACCTGGAGTTTACATATGGGCAAAACCATGGCAGGGGCTTCCATCTTCCAATATTCCAGTAATTACGATGGCACGGTTACTATTTATCGGTGCCCCTACCACTGGCACAGTAGTCCAGAAGCCGACGCAGCACTTGCAGTCGAAGTCTTAGAAAATGCCTTCGTACTACCTGTCGAACCCTACACCCCAAGCCAAGTCCAACCACTCCTCGATGCATTGCAAATATGGGACGAGTGAAAGACTTCCCACATAACCGCAAAAAATCCCCCTAGAACTAGCAGCCTCTAGGGGGATATCTTGTAATGTAGATCTATCTGTGCTCAGTGTATTGTTCTAGTGGTTGAACGCTATTCTTGGTGGTTGAACAAGAAGTGATAATCGACTAGCCCATACTAACCCACACGCTTATCCCACACCTAAGCGATAAATATTCCGTGAAGCTAGAACTTTAAGGGAGTGAGCTGACATGATTGGTCTACATACTTTCTACGGTTATTATAGCATTGAATGGGACGATTGGGTAATTGTGGATTAAATTTATTAACTACGACTCGATTTCAATTGCAGGGGGTCCATATTCATTTGAAAATTTAGTTTAGTCTATTAAATTACTGATGAAACACATAATCTGTATTTTTTCTTTTGGCTTTTAACAATGACACAACACTGAAATCTAAGGTAAAGGTTAATCTCAAAGTATTGTGTAGATTAAATTCAAATAATAATTCTGGAAAACACTAGATATAGTGCGAAGGTTATGTTGAAAAAACTATATGTAGTCGTTTAGAATTGAACTATAAGAATTATGGAGGGGATTAATAATGAGATTAAGCAAGTATAACTTAGAAGAAGACTTTGTAATCGAAGGTTTGTGGTTTTTGGATGGTCAAAATATTAGAGATCACTATTTTGGAAGTTTAACATATAATTCAGATAATATTATATTAAGAATTCAGGGTTTAGATGTAGAAACAGATCAAATCCAAAGATTATATGGTTTATCGCAAGATGGAAAACTTATAATTTTGAATAATATTATCATGAAGAAGTGGAATAGTTCAATACCCGGCTACGTAGTTAGTGATTTTATAGTAAATTCATTTTTTATCATTGAAGTGCTTTTTGGCGAGGCTTTCAATGAGAATGGTATAAACTCTGATGTGTTGGATCTTTTTTCAAAAGACTACAGAATATTAAAAGTTGATAAATTAAAGTTTGGGATCGAGACGATTACTGATATTTTAAATAGGAAAAACTTTGAAGAAATAGAAGATCGAATTAATAGTACCTATCAGTTTATATTTAAACCTTCCTCGGCGATAAAATACACTATTACAGATCAAAACCTTCTAATTAAAGAAGTGCTACAACCTATACCCCATCATGGATGGCATAGTTTTACATATAAGGAAGAGATTAATTATATTTTATCTAGTACAAATGGAGTGATCGATTTTTATGAATTGCTAGATCACGCAAATTATATAAAAAATTTGTATGAATTTGTCTTATTTAAAAGTTTAAGACATACGTTCATAGAATTCACTAAAGAATTGAATAATGATAATCAAAATGTACAAAATACAAAGGTTCAGATAGAACAGAATAAAGAAAAAAATAGAGCTCCAATAGTCAAAGGAAGATATTATTATACTCAATTATGCAGTAATAATGTAGTAGGAAAAGGGTTAAGAATGACTGCAAATTCAATATTTAAAAATTTCGAAGATTTGATTCAAAGTTGGTATCAAGAAAAAGAGAAGTTGCAGTTCATTGTTGACGGTATTATTGCTGATTTTATCAATGCCAACTTTTGCAGAAAATAAACTATTGAATTTAATTAGATATTTAGAAGTATTCTGCAGGAATTATAGAGAAATAAAGGATAATAAACCTCAAGAATACTATGAAAATCAAGCTAGAATTTTAGAATATATTCAAGATAATGTAGATGTTGAATTTACTAAGGTTTTTTCTGAGAATATTAAATATGATGATGAAAAAAACCTTAGGAAAAAATTAAATACATTATTTAAAGAGCTTCCTGATCCAATAAAAAGTGAAATAAAACAAGAAGACAAGAGTCCTTCCAAGTCAATATCTAGTCTTGCACACAAGTTAGTTGATACTCGAAATTATCGTACTCATGGAGATGATCCTGATAAATATAAAAGTAGAATTACAGATCCTAATGAGGTCGTAGAGATACTAAATCTTCTAGAGCAGATTCTGCACTACTTAGTAATGAATGAACTTGGAGTACCAAAAACAGCGATTAGAGAATTTCAGATGAATCGTTTTTAAAGTATATTTACTTTTTGAATTTTTGAGATATGCAGAATTAATTTGAAGGAGAATGTATGGACTTAATTACTTTGAAAAATATTGGCTTAAATAAAGGGATAAATACTGAAGATTTAAGAAAAAGTGGGATTAGCTTGAGAGATGAAGAATTTGAATCTATCTCAAAGCTAGTAGACAAACTGTTATCTTTGGAAGGAGTAGAAATTGATAAGTTTATAAAGAAAAGTAATGGATTTGAATGTGGATATGAAATACCACAAATTGGAAAAGAATTCGATTTGCTAAGATTTGGAAATAACTATAATTTAAATATTGAAATAAAAAATGGATCAACCATGGAAAAACAAATGAGTCAAATTCATAGAAATGAGTATTATTTAAAGGCAATAAATAATAACTTTGAAATTATTTCTGTAGATACGGGAACTAATACTTGTTTGGCTAGTAGTATTAAAAATGGAAATATTAATAGTATTATTGAGGTTGACTTTCTTTATATTTATAAAATGATCATTAACCAAGATATTATCCAAATGAGTAATTTAGACGAGATATTTCATCCTAAATATTACTTAGTAAACCCTTTCAATAACACAAAAAAATTTTTAAAAGAAGAATATATGTTAACGAGTCATCAAGAAGAAATCCTAAAAACGTATCATAAAAGTTATTGTATAGCGGTCGAGGGTGGGCCTGGAACAGGTAAATCTCTATTGTTATATAGCATTGTGCAAGATTTGATTAATAATTGCAATAAGACTAAAGAAGATATCTTAATTATACATTGTGGGACTTTGAATAGTGGGCATAGAAAATTACAGGAAAATGGTTTTAATATAGTCGAATCTAGATTTTTTAAAGCAGGAAAAATTTCTGAAAGCACTAAATATATATTTATTGATGAAGCACAAAGAATATTTCCAAATCAAATGGAAAATGTTATGAATCAGGCTGAAGAAAAAAATATACTGTTAAATTTTTTCTTTGATCCTTTTCAAACTTTTTTTGAAAATAGTGAAGGTGAAGAAGCAAAAGCAAAATTTTTTGAATATATAGAGGAACATGATGGAAGAAAATATAAGTTAAGTAAGAATATTAGAACTAACCAAGATTTATCGGTATTTATAGATCAAGTTATGGAGTATAGACCAAAGCAAATTAAAGTTATTGATAACTCTGATGAGAAAATAAAATTAATTTACACTGCAGATCATGAACAAACTAAAGCAATATGTAAAGCATATGGATATAAAAGATATAAAATATTGAGTTATACTCCTTCACAATACGACTATGATTTATTTGACGATTATAAAATAAGTGAAAACATTCCACAATATACGATAGGTCAAGAGTTTGACAAGACGGTAGTTATAATACCTGAATTCTTCTATTATGAGAGAAATCAAGAAGGAAAAATGGAAATAAAAAGTCCAACGAGAGGTAGTTATTACTCAGGACCGAAGATGTTATTTCAAAATATCACTAGGGCAACAACAGAAATAGTCTTTGTTATTGAAAATAATGAGGAAGTTTTCAACTCGTTAATAAAATTTTTAAGTAGATAATCATTTTTATATGTTGAAATGTAACTTAAAGCTACTATAAATTTATTATCATAATTGGATATAAATTTTATATTTAAACTATATTTTTATGGTGAAACTGCTCCTAGATTTTAAAAATCATAAGATTAGATAAAAACTTTCACACCCATTAAGATCTTTGATACACCACCATCCCCCAATTTGCTATAATTTTCTCATTATGGATTGTGGAGGAAGTGACTGATGAGGAAATTATACCGCTTGGCCTTGCTGGTTATAGTAGGCCTGGTTTTGTGTGCTTGTGAGAAGGAATCACCGTCGTCTGCCTTACCGGGAGCTTATCGCTCAGATAAGTTGAAGCTCTATGAGAATGTGCCCGAGGATTTTGACGGGACCTACCTGGATACGGTGGATATTGATATCGAGATAGAGGACGTCCGTGTCCTGCCTGTTGGGGCCGAGGGTAACGAAGAGGGGGAGGCCCCTGTGATTGCCTTCTGGTACCAAGCGACCAACAAGTCGGAGGAAGAGCTATCGCCTTTCGAGGCTTGGATCCGCTGTTTTGTTCCAACCCAGCACCAAGATCAGTTGGATGATAACTTGGACAATGACCTGGCTATCGCCAAACTTCCGGATGCTCGTTACAGGAAGACCCAGAACAAGAAACTGAAGCGAAACGAAAGTGCTAAGACCGCCATTGCTTTCAAGATCGCGGATATGAAGGCGCCGGTGACCCTGTTCGCCAAGACTGCTCAGGGCAAACTTCTAGGCAGTCAGGACTATAACCCTGCTGACCTATTGAAGGACCGCTTGCTCAAGAAGACGGCGAGTGGACAGAAGGCTGACGCCACATCTTCGACTGCAAGAGGGACTAAGACCAAGCAGAAGGGGAATTATCCTTCTAAGCGGGTGGAAGGGGCAATCATTGAGAGCTTGAACGCCATGTTGAATGGCGCCGTCACTAAAGGCAATATTATTTATTGGTTGAAGGCAGAAGGTTACACAGATGCCGAAATTAATGAGGCTTTGACCTATATCGATCTCGATGACTTATATGGTTCAACAACTTATGGTGGGCGTGATCCCTATGATGCTACCCCTGAACCTATCCAGCCTAGTGGAGCATCTGATACGAGCTACCCTGAAGGTCTCCCATCTGATGATGGCCAAGCGCCTTATATACAGCCGGGTTCATCGTCGCCTTCTCCTAGTGCCCCATCTGCTGGACCTGGAGCTAGCGGTTATATAGATGATGCACCAGTAGACGATTACGATTACTCAGGTGATTGGCCAGACTGGAGTGCAACAAATCCAGCACCATCCTATTAGATATTTCATGAACGAAGGCTCTCTCCTAAGTCAATTAGAAGACTTAGGGGAGGGCTTTTTTTCTTAGGCGTAGGATGATCTCAGTCGTCTTTCTTGGCCATTTCTGCTACAATGAGCTTAATGAGAGAGGGGGGATTTGAATGCCGACAGCTCGCGTGCCAGTTAATCCGAAGCTGATTAAATATTACATGGATCAAGCCTTCTTAACGGAAGTTGACCTATCGAATAAGTCTACTTTTAAGAAACTTGACGAGTGGTTATCAGGGGAAATTTATCCTACTTTTAAGCAGCTTGTCGATTTAAGTAAGGAACTGCATGTACCAGTTGGTTATTTTTTCCTTGAGCAGCCAGTTGACGATACACCAGATCTGATTGCTTATCGGACTTTGGGGTCTAAAGAAGATCATTCATCTGTTTCCCGTGAACTGATTGAGAGTATTCAATGGGTAGAGGATCAACAGGCTTTTTTATCAGACTATCGTAAGCGGCAAGGCTTTGAGAACTTGGACTATGTCGCTAAATATAAAACATACGCGGTGGACGATGTTGAAGAACTTGCGAATGAAGCAAGAAAACTTTTAGGGCTTCCGCATGTTTGGCAAAAAGATCTCCAAGGGCAAGGCGCTTTTAAATATTTTAGACAGCGCTTGAATGCTATAGGGACGAGTGTGGTCGTCCAATCGCAAGTTGCTTTGAATACGCATCGGTCGCTTGATTTGGATGAATTTAGAGCTTTCGTCATCTTGGACGACTATGCTCCCTTTATATTTATCAATGGCAAGGATTCTAAGAATGGACGCTTATTCTCTCTTCTCCATGAATTTGGGCATATTTTGTTAGGCCAAGAAGATGTTTTGTCAGCTAATAAGATGCCAAATGATCTTAGCCAGTCTGAGAGACTATGCAATGCTTTTGCGGCTGAAATTTTAGTCCCTCGAGCTGCTTTTCTGAAGTCTTGGCATGACCAGACCCCAACTAGAGCTTTAATTGAAGACTTATCTAGGAAATTTAAGGTGAGCCAAATCGTTATTGCGCGCCGTGCTTTAGATGCCGACTTTATTGACCAAACCTTATATCAAGAAGTTGCCGAAGAAGTCAGTGAACAATTTAGGCAAAGTGAAGCTAAAAGAAAACAAGCTTCAGGAGGTCCTGATTTTTGGACAACTTTGCAGTCCCGGCTCGATCCTCTCGTAACGGAGACTGTGTTCAATGCCTATTATGCAGGGGATATTAGATACAGTGATGCAGCTAATTTATTGAATATGCCACTTAGTATGTTACAAAAGCTGTAGTCATAACTTAACTTTTTGGTATCATTATATTAGAAAAATTGATTTGATTGAATGAAATATAGGAAGGTTTAGCTTTTGTCTAGCTAACAAACTAGTGAAATGTTATAATCAATTTGTGGAAGAGAAGAAGTCAATTATTTACCAATCGTACCCTTAGTAATTACTTAATCTAAGGGTATTATTGTATATACTTTTAGCAAGGATCCTTCCAAAGTCATATATTAATTTAATAATTACTTTGTAGCAATGAAAAGGTGAATACGGTGACCGATGATGTAATATATTATCTTCTCTATCATGGAACAACTGCTAGAGGTGCTACTGAAATCCTTAAAAACAAAGAATTTACTTTCAGAAAAAGAAATGATCATTGGTTAGGAAATGGAATTTATTTCTTTATAAATGACCTTGAAAAAGCAAAATGGTGGGGCGTACAGGCGTGTAGACGTGATAGATTAAAAAAACTAGCTATATTACAAATACAAAACTTTAAGATCAATAGAAACGATTTACTTGATTTAGATACTGAGGAAGATAGACAAAAACTATTTAATTTCTTGCAAGAATTAAAGTCACAAGGCATTAGTTTAAATACTGATCAAATGGTTAATGAAATTGAAATGCGAGCCTATTTAATTGAAATGTATGTTAAATATACCTCTAAAATTGCAAGTAAACAAACTTACTATAAACCTTCTCCTAAGCATTTATGGAACTTAGAGGAATTTGGTATTTTTAATTTACAAGTTCAGTTTTGTATTTATGATAATGAAAGTATTGATTTTGAAAAAGTCCAATTATTTTTAGAGGAGGAGATTTAATTATGATAGACCTAAAAAAGTTGGAACAAATAGCTAATGAGATGGATATAGAGATTAGAACTGATTTAAAACCAGGCTTTTATTCTCAAGATAAGTATGCATCTTACAGCTCAATTTTTTCTATAAATATGGAGGGTATCTACTCATATAAAACTAAAATTCAAGAAAATGAAAATGATAATATACAAAAGAAATCAAAGAAGAGACTGTATTTTGAAACATTTAATTATAAGTCGAATGCATATCAAGAAATACAGAATCTTTCGTGTGCAGTGTAGAAAGGAAGCTCTTCAATGGATAATCAACCTGTAATTGAGCTATTGAGTTATCGCATTTCAAACATTAGATTGCAACATTTCAATGAACTAAATGAAGTTAATAATTTAGATCCTAAGATAGGGGATATTTCTGCAAATATTGGTGTAAGTGAGGATAAAGAAATTGCCCAAATCGAATTATCGACTTCTGTAGCTGCTAGAAGTAAAAATAATGATATTCAGCGGGCGATTAGTATGACGGTAGTCGGACAATTTAAAATTAATGAAAAAATTAATCACATCGATTATCTTAGAGTTAATGGTACGGCAATTCTTTTCCCATATTTAAGAACATTTATTTCAGTTGTTAGCTCATTAGATAATGAAGATGCAATTGTTATACCAACAGTAAATACTAATAATTTCACAAGTGAAAGTGAATGATGAAATTTTATAGGTACAAAACGATTTTTGTAGCAGGGCACACTATTCAAAAGTAAACCGTCTATTTGATTTCCTGTCATTTCTATAGCTAGCAATGTGGAAAATAGCACTTCTATAGTTTAAGCACCATTATGATTCTGAGCAGGAGTGGAGCTCGAGTTTGATCGTTAGCCATGACCAAGCAAACGAAGCGAATTAGGGAGAGTTGGCGTAAGCCTTACTCTCCCTTTAAGTCTCGTTAGGCGAGAGACCTTGGCTCGAGCCGGTGCCATGGCTTTTCAAGGACCAAATTCAACAGCGCAACGTATGCTCAGAGCACAATTCACTTTGCATCATCCAAAAAGTATAGAATTTTCCACATTCTAGCCCACTTCTTCCCTATTTAAGCCTTTTCATCTCTTCTATAATTCAACTATAGAAGTTATGAGGAGGTTTTTCTTGTGTTTGAACAGGAATCCCGGGCCATTTTGGCTGCCTTAGCCGGCTCGGACAATATTAAATATATCGAATTAGTAGATGAGGGAATTGAGCTAGAACTCAAAGACCTCTCCTTAGTGAAATTGGACCAATTGGCCAGTCTTGACGGCATCCAGTCCCTGGACCTGGACGGCTACCAGCTGACCCTCCACATCCAGAACAGCCGCCAGGAAATCTATGAGAAGGTCCTCGACCTGATGGACCAAGGTCCGAAAGAAGAAGCCAAGGAAGAGAAGAAGGAATCCGTCTTCAACAAGGCAATCAAGGCCATCACGGCATCCCTTTCTCCAGTGGTTCCGATCATGGCTGGGGCTGGGCTAGGTAAGGTCATTGTCCTAGTCCTTAACCTGACCGGCGTCTTGGCTGAGGACGATAGCTTGTACATCTTCCTGAAGTTTATCTTTGATACGTCTTACTACTTCCTGCCCGGCTATGTCGGTTTCTCGGCTGCCAAGGTCTTCGGGGCCAACCGCTACCTAGGTGCCTTCATGGGCTTGATGACTGTCCACCCCACTTGGGTTAAGATGATTGAAGCGGGAACGGATGTTAATTTCTTGGGCTTCCATATTCCCCTGATTGAGTATGACACGACCCTGGTTTCGGCCCTCCTGACGGTCTGGATGATGTCTTACATTGAACGTTTCTTCCGCAAGTTTATCCCAGATATGATCAAGGTCTTCGGCGTTCCCTTGATGACCATGTTGGTAACTGCACCGCTGACCTTCCTTGTCTTTGGTCCGGTCGGCGACTGGGTCTCCCATGTGATCGCAGATGGGTCAGTTTGGCTCTATGACAACATTGGCTTTATCGCCATTCCACTCCTGGCTGCGGCCTATCCATGGTTGGTTTCCATTGGTGTCCACAAGTCGCTCAGTCCTATCTCCATTACCCTGGTGGCGGAGCAGGGCTACGACCCCATTATCCGCGTGGTTGCCCTCTGCGCCAACATGTCCCAAGCCGCTGCCGGTCTCGCCATCGGTCTGCGGGCTAAGAACAAGGAGCTGAAGTCCCTGGCCTTTTCAACCGGACTGACTGCCTTACTGGGTGGGACAACCGGTCCTGTCATGTACGGGGTTAACCTGCCTTTGAAAAAACCGATGTACGCTTCCATGATCGGTGCCTGTGCTGGTGGGATCTTCGCCAGCTTGATGAAGATGAAGGCCTTTATCTACGTGACGCCGGCCCTTCTGAGCCTGCCTATGTGGGTGTCCAAGGACCAATCCTATCTCGTTGAAGCCATCATCACGATCTTAATTGTGACCGTTGTGACGATCGTGGCTCAGTTCCTGCTCGGCTTCGATGAATCGGACTACAAGGTTAAAGACTAGATCAAAAAGAACAGAAATTTTGTCTTAAGGGACGGGATTTCTGTTTTTTTGAAGTCTTGCTTCCTTTTTAAATTGTACTAGTGAGCATACGTTCTGCTTTAATTTTTGGTCGTTATAGAGCCATGGCACCGGCTCGAGCCAAGGTCTCTCGCCTAGCGAGACTCAAATGGCTAACGACCAAAATTAAAGCGCCACTCCTGCTCAAAATAGAAATGCTTCTTAAATTTAGTAGTCATCAATAATAAAATAATGAATTTTTTATTTCAAAATATCTTTGGTAAGCATTCATTCTTCTTTAATTTTTGGCCTTTGTGGCTGAGGAAAGAGATAAAAGAAGACTTTTTGCCTGCACCGGCATTGTCATTAGAGATAATGCCGAATCAAAAGAGCTACCGGCATTAACGCTTAAGAAGATGCCGGTACCGGGATAATCATGAAATTTAATTCGTGTTTTTTCTTTTAAATGGTCTATACTAGATAAGCAAGGAGGTGGGCTTATGGCTCAGACGTTTCGAGAATCTTTGGAGCGGGATATGGTAAGGATTGGGACGCTCTCGGTGGTCCTGGTGTCGACGATTCTTGTACTTGTTTTTATGGCCTATGCTTATATTGAGCAGACGACCCAGTTGCGGCGCGATACGGAGGGGATTGCGGCGGCTTTTGCGGATGATTTAGCTGGGGCGGACCGGGTCCTCGAGGCCATGTTAGCGGCAGAGGGACCGGGGCGGGACTTGTCCTACCGCTTCTACCGGACCCAGGCTGACAACCACTTGGAGGGACAAGTTTTCCTGCTCGATGGGGAGGGGGAAGAAGTCTATAATAATGCACCCGACCGGCCCTTGCCGGCAAGCTACCGCCAGCTCTTGGCCGGTGGCGAGGGTGAGGCAGGGCGATTGACTTATTTCGATGTGGCGGGCCAGCCTTACTTGATGGTCTACCGTCGCCAGCCGGATAAGCTGGCGGTTTACTTGATCAAGGGCCAGGACCTGGTTCAGGCAGACCGGATCGATGCGGTATCCTATATCCTCTTGAATCCCTATAGCCGCGTCCTGGCTTCTGACAAGTCTGCGAATCTTGATCATGTGGCGGGGCGTGGACATTTTGCCTGGGTCAATAACCAGGTCTACCTTAGACAGCAGACGCCCCTCGCTTCCGGCTTCCAGCTCCAGACCCAGATTCTCTTCCTGCCTATCCTGTCGCTCTTGGCGATTTCTCTGGCTGGACTCCTACTTTTGATTCTTTTCATGGTGGGATTGACCAATCATTTCGCGGCTTATCTGGCCAAGCACAACAGCCAGGCTATCGATAGTTTGGTGGGAGAGACCCGGCGCATTTCCCAGGGGGACCAGGAGCGTCTTGAGGGGGACTATGAGGCAGACTTTGCCTACTTAGCCCAGGCCATGAACCTGATGTTGGCGCGGATCCGCCAGCTCAATGCCGACCAGATTGACTTGGAGCGGGACCGGGTCAATTATGAGCGCAAAATGTTGGAGGCCCAGTTCAACCCCCACTTTCTCTACAATACGCTGGAGACGATCCGGATCACTAGCCAGTTTGACCCCAAAGTCTGCAGCCAGTTGATCCGCTCGCTGACGACCATCCTCCGCTATTCCATGGGTGGGCAGATGGCGGATGCTGCCCTGGCTGAAGATCTGAAGGTGATTGACCATTATCTCCAGGTCACCCAGGTGCGCTTTCCCCAATTTTCTTATGCCATTCACTGTCCGGAGGCTTTGGGCCAGGTCCAGGTGCCCCGGCTCTTCTTGCTTTCGGCGATTGAGAATGCCATTAAGTATGGGCGGGACCAGCGGCCGGACTTGCGGATTGACTTGACCGTGGATTGCGAGGAGGACCAGGTCTTCTTTTGTCTGGCCGATAATGGGCCGGGCTTTAGTCAGGAGGCGCGGGCTCATTTAGCCGCAGACTTGGCTGCCAACCGCGGCCAGCACGGCTTGATGAATTCGATCAAGCGCCTGCATTTTCTATACCCTGAGGCCCAGTTGGAAGTGAAGGACTCGGACGAGGGGGCGTGTTTAATTTATTGGATAAGGAGGCCGGCTCATGTACCGGATTGTGATCGTTGAAGATGAAGAATGGATTCGTAAGTGGTTGGTCTACGGTGTGGACTATGCCCAGCTGGGAGCCCTGGTGGTCGGCGAGGCCTCGAATGGTCAGGAGGGCGCAGCTTTGATCCGCGACAGCCAGCCCGACCTGGTGCTGACGGATATCACCATGCCCTTCATGGGGGCTTTTGAGATGTTTGACGCCGTGTCAGACCTGACTTTTGAGAAGATTATTATCTCGGGCTACAATGATTTCGCCAATGCCAAGGCGGCTATCCGCTACGGGGTGGTGAACTTTGTGACCAAACCGATCGATGAAGAGGAACTCCTGGCTTCTGTCCGCGAAGCCTTGTCCCGGCTGGCACCGGAAGAGGAAAGGCAGGGTCTGGCAGATGAGCTCTTGTCTGGCCTCGTTGCAGACCCTGATGCCCTCGTCCAGGAGGTTCTCGCCTATGTCCACACCCACTTCAAGGAGAAGCTGACCATGGCGCGGATGGCAAAGGTCCTGGTTTACAGCGAGTCCTATCTCTACCGGAAGATCAAGGCCAGTCTGACCGTTAGCCTGAGCGACTATATCCAGCGCTATCGAATTTCCCAAGCCGTCCAACTCTTAGAAGCCCAGGAAGACTTGAGGATTTCAGACTTGGCTACAGACCTTGGCTTTTCCGATTATAACTACTTCGACCAGGTCTTTAAGAAGTATGTGGGGATGACTCCCACAGCCTTTAGAAAGGGAGGCCAGGATGAGAAAACAGACTAAATTTTGGCTGGGACTTGGCCTAGTCCTGCTCTTGCTTCTAGGCCTGGTTTATTTTCAATCAACTAGGCAAGTGGAGGAAAAAGACTCCGGTCCAGAAAAAAGCCTGGTGATTTATTCGCCCAATTCGGAGGCTTTGTTGGCAACGGTCGTTCCCGCTTTCGAGCAGGCTTATGGGGTCAAGGTTCAAGTCATCCAGGATGCAACAGGCAAGCTTTTTGATCGACTCAAATCGGGCCAGGGCGATCCTGCTCCAGACCTGCTTTTTGGCGGATCGAGCCTCTGGTATGAAGCTAACCGGGATTATTTTATCCCCTATACTGCCAAGGGAGCGGATAAGCTGCCAGCTATCTTCCGGTCTAAGGACCAGACCTATACGCCCTATGCCATGGAGGGGACGGTGATTTTGGCCAACCGCCAGCTGACCCAGGATTTGACTATTCATTCTTATGGAGATTTGCTCGATCCGGCGCTCAAGGGTAAGATTGGTCTGGCCGACCCCCGGCTCTCTTCCAGTGGCTTCTCCCAATTACTGACTATTCTTTTGGCCAAGGGCGGCTATCAATCGGACGCGGCTTGGGACTATGTGCGCCAACTTTACCTGGCCCAGGAAGCCCAGATCTATAAGGAATCTTCGGAGGTCAACCAGAGTCTCGTCCAAGGGCAAGTGGCAGTCGGCTTGTCTACAGAAGCTGTGGCCCAACAAATGATTGCCGATGGGGCAGAATTGGACTTGATCTACCCTGAGGAGGGCACCCTCTACCTGCCCGCTGCAGTCGGCATCGCCAAGGGGACCAAGCACTTGGACCTGGCCCAGGAATTCGTCGACTACCTCTTATCAGCCCCCGTCCAAAGCTCCCTAGCCGATAGTTTATACCAACGTCCCATCCTAGCTAACCAAGGCCAGACCTCCAAGCTCCGTGACTGGCAAAGCATCAACCGCCTATCCGACGAAAGCTGGGACATCCTGGACCAACAAAAACAAATCCAAAATCGGTTTCAACAAGAGGGTGTGAAGGCTAGCGGGAGAAATAGACCTCTGGAACCAAAAGCCAGAGAAGACTGAAAGACTTCGTCGGATTTTGGTGAAGAGGAGCTATTTCTGCTAGCCTGAACCCGACTAGAGGGTGTGAGCAAGAGCGGCTAGACTTGAATGACTGGAGCCCAAGCGGAAAAGAGCGGCTTTAGCCGATCGTTCCGATTGGGTGAAGTCACTTCAAGTCTGCTCTTGCGAACCCGACTATACAGGGCGTGAGGAAGAGGGGGTAGCTTGCATTCACTGGAGCAAATGAGATTCAGGTAAGCAGTACTTAAAGCTTTTCTACTTGCATATGGAAGGTCTATATGCAAATAGCGAGAGTGAATTTGCGCTCGACAACTTTATGTGCAAATTGGGAGTGTGAATTTGCGTTCACGAGCTTTGAGTGCAAATTGAAAACATGAGTTTGTGCTCGACAACTTTATGAGCAAATTGGGAATATGAGTTTGCGTTCGGCAGCTTTATGAGCAAATTGGGAATATGAGTTTGCGTTCATCAGATTTGAGTGCAAATCAAAAGCCAGAGATAACAAAGCACAGCATCAAAAAGCGGACCAGCCCAAGCTCGTCCGCTTTCTTTCTACTGACTGATTTCCATGCCATCACGGAGAATGCGGCTGGCATGGATGACCTGGGTCGTCTCTTGGTCGCTATTTAATCGCAAGGGGGCAAGGTCTACGCTCTCCCCACCTATGATGGTGTAGGCTTCGTATGGGTCGCCAGCTTTCAATTGGTCGGGGTCGATCCCGTAAGGCATGGCCATCACGAAGTAGAAGCCTTGCTTATCTTGGGCAAGGATGGTAGGGAAGGCCTCGTCATGGTAGGCGGGGATCGGGCACTTTTTTCATGAGGGGGCTCCTTGCTATTTTTAATTTAAGTTTAGAAAGTTCGACCCTGCCTGTCAAGCTTGATGTAAACCTTTTCAGGATATCTCTTGACTTTGTTAGGGGGGCTGGCTATAATATAGGCAGTTGAATATCTATCTTCAGGGCAGGGTGCAAGTCCCTACCGGTGGTAAAGCCCACGAGCCGCAAGGTTGATTTGGTGAGATTCCAAAGCCGACAGTATAGTCTGGATGAAAGAAGATCGAAAGAAGAAATTAGCGCTTTTGAATGCTCTGGAATGACAATGATCGTTTCAGAGTATTTTTTTATTAGCCAAATTAAATCTTTTCTTTGTAATGTCTTGGATAGCTCTATTCAAGGCATTATTTTTTTGGAGGTGTTTCGATGCGAGATGAAGAATGGATGCAGCAAGCCCTGGACCTGGCTGAAAAAGGTCGGGGCTGGGTGAATCCGAATCCCTTAGTGGGAGCCGTGATCGTTAAGGAGGGCCGGGTCTTAGGCCAGGGTTACCACACAGCTTACGGCAAGCCCCATGCGGAGAGGGAAGCTTTGGCTGCGTGTCAGGAAGATCCTCAGGGGGCTACCCTCTATGTGAACTTGGAACCTTGTTGCCACTATGGAAAGACCCCGCCTTGTACGGAAGCTGTGATTGAAAGTGGGATCCAGCGGGTGGTTGTCGGAAGCCTAGACCCCCATGACAAGGTGGCAGGCAAGGGGGTTCAAGCCCTCAAGGAAGCGGGCTTGGAAGTTAAAGTTGGTGTCCTAGAAAAAGAATGCCAGCACTTAAACCGGGTCTTTGAAAAATTTATCGTTAGTCATAGGCCTTATATGGTAGCCAAGTACGCCATGACTTTAGACGGTAAGATTGCTACGCGGACGGGGGCCTCGCGCTGGGTGACGGGGCCGGAAGCCCGCCAGCGTGTCCACCAGACCCGCCATGCGCTCTCAGCGATCATGGTGGGGGTCAATACCATCCTGGCTGATGATTCCCTCCTGACCTGCCGGCTGGATGGGGGCATGGACCCAGTCCGGATTATCTGCGACTCAGAGCTCAGAACGCCTTTAGACAGTCAAGTCGTCCGGACGGCTGACCAAGTACCTAGCTATCTGGCGACGACCTGCCGGGAGGCGGACCGCCAAGCGCCTTACCGAGACGCGGGCTGTGGCATCATCGAGCTGGGCCGCCGCCAAGGTCACTTGGACCTGGTTGAATTGATGACCCGACTCGGGGAGATGGATCTGGATAGCGTCCTCTTAGAAGCAGGGGGCACCCTGACCTGGTCAGCTCTGGCGCTGGGCCTTGTCGATGAAGTCCACGCTTACATCGCTCCTAAGCTATTCGGTGGCCAGGCCATGTCGCCGGTCGCTGGCCAAGGCGTTGAAACGCCAGACCAAGCTATTCAACTCGAATCCTTTGCCTGGTCTCAAGTCGGAAAAGATGTTTTGATAGAAAGTAAGGTGGTGACCGGATGTTTACCGGATTAATTGAAGAAGTAGGGAAGATCAAGGCCATCAAGAAGTCCTCCCAGGCCTGTGTGGTCCAAATTGGGGCTGCCAGGGTTCTTGAGGGCATCCAAGTAGGGGATAGTGTGGCGGTCAATGGGATCTGCCTGACCGTGACCGATTTTGACCAATCTTCTTTCACAGTTGACGTGATGCCCCAGACCTGGCAGATGACCGCTCTGGCCCAGCTCGACCGGGGATCCGCAGTCAACCTGGAACGGGCCATGGCAGCTTCGGACCGTTTAGGCGGTCACTTTGTTTCGGGCCATATTGATGGTAAGGCCCAGCTTCAAGCCATCCGTCCCCAGGGCAATGCGGTACTCTATGATTTTAGGGCGGGCAAGGATCTCTTGGACGATATGGTCAACCAGGGCAGTGTGGCCATCGATGGGATAAGCTTGACCCTGGTCCAAGTCGACCAGCAAGGCTTTCGGGTGTCTATCATCCCTCATACCCTGGACCAGACCAACCTGACACAGAAGAAGGTCGGCGATTGGGTCAATATTGAGACCGATATGATTGGTAAATATGTGAAACGTTTTATGGCTAAGGCAGAATCTTCTGACCTGACTGAGGCCTACTTGCGCGAGCAAGGATTCTAGGAGGAGGATAAGGATGTTTAAAGAACGTGTGGAAAAGGCATTAGCTGCCCTTAAAGCAGGCAAGCTGGTGCTTGTCATGGACGATGAGGACCGTGAAAACGAGGGGGATTTGATCTGTGCCGCCGAATTTGCGACCACAGACAATGTCAACTTCATGGCTAGCCAGGCAAAGGGCTTGATCTGCATGCCGATGAGCGAAGCCATTGCCCAAAAACTCGACTTCCAGCCCATGGTGGCCCACAATACTGACAACCACCAGACGGCCTTTACGGTTTCTATCGACCATGTGGCGACGACGACGGGGATTTCAGCCGAAGAGCGGGGCTTGACGGCCCGTAAAGTTGTAGCTGAAGATGCCTGTCCTGAAGACTTTCGCCGGCCGGGTCACATGTTTCCCTTGGTGGCCAAGTCGGGTGGGGTCCTGGAACGCAATGGCCATACGGAAGCGACGGTTGACCTGGTGGCCTTGGCTGG
Organism: Aerococcus sanguinicola; assembly: GCF_001543145.1. NCBI lineage: Bacteria > Bacillati > Bacillota > Bacilli > Lactobacillales > Aerococcaceae > Aerococcus > Aerococcus sanguinicola. Next base: position 1,599,238 of record NZ_CP014160.1, read on the forward strand.
TTTAGAGGCTTGTGGGCTCTGCTGTGAAATCATGGCGGACAATGGCCAGATGATGCGAGGGCCCGAGCTCAAGGCTTTTGCCAAGGATCACGGCTTGGACTTCTTGACCATTGAAGACCTCCAAGCCTACCGCAAACGTTATGACCAGCTCCTGGACAAGCTAGCCGACGTGGCCCTGCCCACGCGCTATGGGGACTTCCGCCTGGCTTGTTTCGTCGACCGCTTGACCGGTCAAGAGCACCTGGCCTTGACCATGGGGGACTTGGACCAGGCAGAGGACGTCATCTGCCGCCTGCACTCGGAATGCCTGACTGGGGATGTCTTTGGCTCAGAGCGCTGTGACTGCGGCGCCCAGCTCGACCAGGCTTTGGCTCAGATTAGCCAAGCGGGCCAGGGCGTCCTCCTCTATATGCGCCAGGAAGGTCGGGGGATTGGCCTGGTTAACAAGCTCAAGGCCTATCACCTGCAGGAGGAAGGACTGGATACCCTGGAAGCCAACCTTGCTCTAGGCCAACCTGCCGATGCTCGGGAATACTATCTCGGGGCGCAGATGCTCCGGGCTTTAGGGCTTCGCTCGGTTCACTTGCTGACCAACAACCCTGACAAGGTCCAAGAACTCGAAGCCAATGGTATCGCGGTTACAGAGCGCCTGCCTCTGGAAATTCCAGCCAATGCCCACGATGCCAACTACCTATTGACCAAGAAAATTAAGATGGGACACCTATTAGACTTAAAGGAGGACAATTAAATGACAAGATTTGAAGGCAACTTATACACAGAAGATATGAAAGTAGGGATTGTTGTTTCCCGCTTCAATGATTTTATTACGTCAAAACTCTTATCCGGCGCCCTCGACAGCCTCAAGCGCGAAGGCGTGGCAGAAGCAGCCATCGATGTGGCCTGGGTTCCTGGGGCTTTCGAAATCCCCTTGCTCGCTAAGAAAATGGCTGAGACGGGCCGCTATGACGCCATTATTTGCCTGGGTGCCGTGATCCGCGGGGCAACTTCCCACTATGACTATGTCTGCGCCGAAGTCTCCAAGGGCATTTCACAAGTATCTATGGCGACAGGGCTCCCTGTCCTCTTCGGTGTTATCACGACCGATACCATCGAACAAGCCATCGAGCGGGCCGGTTCCAAGGCAGGTAACAAGGGTTCTGAGTGTGCCCAAGCAGCTATCGAAATGGTCAATGTTATACGCGCCGTGGAAGGACCATCTGATAAAGACTAATCGTCAATTTTTTAACCCAGAAAAAGTAGCCGGGAACCAGCGCGGCTACTTTTTGTTATTTGAGGCTTGGGCACTGAATAATTGTCTGGAATGTGTTACCCTTATTGTGAGAATAATCACGAAAGAGGGGAAGCAAAATGACTGATCAAGAATTGCGTTACCAGCCGGGGACCTACCAGGTGGAGGCAGCTGGCCATAACAGCGCTTTGCCTATGGAGGTTGAGCTCTCGGAAGACCGGATTGAACGGATCGAAGTTGATGCCAGTTCGGAGAGTAAGGGGATTGCCAACCCGGTATTCGTCAAGGTTCCGGCTGATATCATCGAAGGGCAGACCTTGAATGTGGATGCCGTCTCAGGAGCAACGGTCTCCAGCCAAGGGATTATTGATGGGGTAGCCGAAGCTGTGCGCCAGGCCGGAGCTGATCCCGAAGTCTTAAAAGCTCGTCCTAAGGTCCAACACCAGGCAGCCGAAGCCCTGGAAGAAACGACAGATGTCCTCGTGATTGGGGGCGGGGGTGCTGGTTTAGCCGCTGCTGCCTCAGCTATTCAAGCAGGCAAGCAAGTTATCGTCCTGGACAAGTTCCCAGCTATTGGGGGCAATACCGTGCGAACAGGGGGACCGATGAATGCGGCTGACCCAGACTGGCAAAATCAATTTGCTGCTTTGCCAGGCGAAGGGCATACGCTAGAAGAGATTGCAGCGACGCCTGAAGCGGAGATTGATGACGAATACTTAGAAGACTTCCGCGAACTTCGCCAACAAATCCAAGACTATTTAGAAGCTAATGAAGAAGGGGAGGCCTATCTCTTTGACTCGGTTCTCCTTCACCGCATTCAAACCTATCTGGGTGGCAAACGTGAAGACTTGTCTGGTAACCGGGTTTATGGTAACTATGACTTGGTTAAGACCTTGACAGACAATGTTTTAGACAGTGTGAACTGGTTAACTGAGCTTGGTGTGGACTTCGACCGCGACCATGTTGATATGCCAGTGGGGGCTATGTGGCGGCGGGGTCACAAGCCACGTTCCGATGAAGGCTATGCCTATGTCCACGCCCTTGAGAGCTTTATCGAAAAAGAGGGGGGCAGCATTTATACGGAAGCTGATGTGACTGAGCTGATCCAAGACGACCAAGGCCAAGTCGTCGGCGCAAAAGGGACCTATCAAGGCGCGGCCATGCGGATCGAAGCCCAGGCTCTTGTTTTAGCAACGGGTGGTTTCGGGGCCAATACCCCCATGCTCCAAGAGTATAATACTTACTGGGAACGGATTGATGATGATGTGAAGACCTCTAATTCGCCAGCGATTACAGGTGACGGCATCCGTCTGGGCCAAGCAGTCGGCGCTGACCTAGTGGATATGGGCATGATTCAGATGCTGCCAACCTGTGACCCAGAAACAGGTGCCCTCTTCACAGGTCTCCAAGTCCCACCCGCTAACTTCCTTATGGTTAACCAGGAAGGCCAACGTTTCGTTAATGAATTTGGCACGCGTGATGAGATTTCAGCTGCGGCGATCGCTAATGGTGGCCTCTTCTACCTGATTGCGGATGAACGCATCAAGGCTACGGCCTATAACACCAGCCAGGAAAAGATTGACCAACAAGTTGCTGACGGGACCCTCTACAAGGCCGATACGGTCGCAGATTTGGCTCGGCAGATTGATATGGATCCTGAGCAATTGGAAGAGACTGTGAAAAAATATAACTCTTATGTGGAAGCTGGAGAAGACCCTGACTTCAACAAAGGAGCTTTTGATCTCAAAGTAGAGGAAGCCCCCTTCTATGCAACGCCGCGCAAGCCGGCCATCCACCATACCATGGGCGGCTTGCGGATCAATAGCCAGGCCCAAGTCCTCGATGCAGATGGCCAAGCGATACCAGGTCTCTATGCGGCAGGTGAAGTAGCAGGCGGTATCCATGCAGGCAACCGCTTAGGCGGCAACTCCCTAGCCGACATCTTCACCTTCGGACGAATCGCTGGTCAAGAAGCCAGTCAGTCCTAACAGGGTGAGAGCAAGAGCGTTTAGCTTTGGATGCTTGGAGTAAGTTAGGATAAGGGCAAGCATCGCTTGCACGTTCCCAACTTGCGAAAGCACTCCAAAGCTGCTCTTGCGAACCCGACTAGAAGGGTGAGAGAGGATGCGTTTAGAAAGGGACCTCTGGAGCAAAAGGACAGAGAAAGCTATAAGCTATCGACGGCCTTTTGTGAAGAGGAGCCCTTTCTGCATCCTCGAACCCAACTAGAAAGGGTGAGAGCAGAGGCGGTTAGAAGCTTAGCACTGGAGCACGAACGAAAAAGGGCAAGCCATGCTTGCACGTTTTGATCGTGTGAAGTGGAGAAGCTTCTGCCTCTGCGAATCCGACTAGAAAGGGTGAGAGCAAAGGCGTTCAGAAGCTTTGCACTGGAGCACGAGCGAAAAAGGGCAAGCCTATTTAGTTTTGGATTGTTCAAACTTAAGACAAGAGACTGCTTAGAAGGGCTAGTCTCTTGTCTTTTTATGGCACAACGTAAAGTAATCTAACGTATTATGTTATGCTTCATCCATTCTTATAGCAAAAATAAGCAATTTGTTTCAATATCACGCGTCAATTCGCCTTATCAGTAAAAGATTATTTTATTTACGATATGTTTTATAACATAAAATTTTTAGATTATGATAAAATAGTAAGTAAATAAAACTGATTAATGCGAGGTGCGCTTATGTTGACCATTGAATTTGATAGTATCCAGTCCATGGGTTTTGCTGTTTTAACCCTCTTATTTGGGAAATGGATCATCAATAAATTCCCCAAGCTAGAAGAATACTCTTTGCCTCCAGCCATTGTAGGGGGCTTGATCTTCGCCGTTGTAAATACGATTTTAAGGCTGGCTAACTTGATGGTGATTAAAATTGATACGGAATATGCCATGCTCTTTATGGTGATCTACTTTACCACCATCGGCTTTGAGGCGAGCTTGCAGGCCCTGGTTCGCGCTAAGGGGATTGTTAGTAAATTCCTCTTTGTTTCGATTTTAGCGATCTTTGTCCAGAATTTTCTGGCTTTAGGTCTGGGTAAGGCTTTCGGCATTCCAGGGCCTCTAGCCCTCCTACTGGGATCGCCAGCCTTAGTTGGTGGTCCGGGGACAGCTGCAGCGGTTTCGCCTTCTATTGAGGCCCTGGGCTTTGATACGGCAACTTCGGTCGGTGTGATTGCTGCCACCCTGGGCATTGTCCTCGGTTCGGTGTCGGGTGGGCCGGTCGCTTCCACGGCTATCAAGAAGCACAATCTTTCAGCTAAGGACCCGGATGCTTCAGCCAATACGGGCGACCGCTACAAGTCGCACAGCCAGCGGCAGAAGATGACGGGGGAACGGATTGCAGTCATGCTTTATGGGACCCTGGTTGTTATCTTTTTAGGGATTTTTGTGACCAAGCTGCTCAACTTCTTTGTGGGTTATTTGGTAGGCGGAATCAGCTTCCCCCTCTATATCGGCCCCATGATTGTGGCTGCTACCGTGCGGAATATCTCAGATGCCCGGGATAAGCCCATCCTAGATGACGAGGCCCTGGGCTTTACCTCTGATATTTCCCTCAACATCTTCCTGTCCCTGACCATGGTGGGCCTAGAGCTCTGGACCATTCTCGATATGGCTATTCCAATGCTCATTATCATTGCCCTGGAAGCTATTATCACCATCGCTTTTGCTCGCTATGTGGTTTATAAACTGATGGGGAACAACTACGACGCAGCAGTAATGACAGCCGGTTTTATCGGCTTTGGGATGGGGTCTTCCTCTAACGCCATGGCCTGCATGCAGCAGCTTACCAAGGAATACGGACCGAGTCCCTTGGCCTTCCTGGCTGTTTCCATCGTCGGCGCCCTCTTCATTGATTTTGTGAATATTTTTATGATTTATGGCTTTATCAACTTCCTTTAGTTGCAAAAGCAGCCGAGCTCGATTAGCCGAGTTCGGCTTTTTTTGATAAAAACTTTTTCTTTACCTAGGGCCCTTGTGCTATACTTAGGAGACTTTAGCTGAGGAGGGATTGGATGTCAGATAAGCGTTTATCTTGGATAGCTTTGGCTTTGATTGTTTTAGTTTTTATAGGGACCTGGGTGTCTTCATCTATGCCTTATGAAGCCCAGAGTCTCCAACCTATTCTGCGCCGCCTGCTAGCGGGCGAACCTTTTGCTGGGCTCTTAGCGCCAATTCGCTTTACTTATGCGGGAGAAAAAATTAGCATCGAGGCTTTGTCCTATGCCGGATTTGTGGAATTTTTTATCCGCAAGGGGGTCCATTTTGTCCTCTTCGGCAGCTTGGGAGTCCTCCTCTACCTGGCCCTCCGCCCCTATTGCCGGGGTCGGGGCCTGACTTTCTTTCTCAGCCTGGCCCTGACTTTTGGTTTTGCTTCCTTTGATGAGCTCCGCCAAACGATTACGGTTAACCGGTCAGGTCTGGTTGAGGATGTCTTCCTGGACACTTGCGGAGCCTTGTGTTTGCTCTTAATCTACCAGCTGATTGAAAAGATTTTCCGCAAGAGGCCTATTGAGTAGTTTGCTTTTGCTGTAAAAATAGCCTTGTCCCTTCTTCTTATGAAGTGAGGGGCAAGGCTATTTCTTTGTCATTTTTACTGGATTTCTTCAGGTGTATGTTGTTTGCCTGTTTTGTTATCCATATGGTTGAGGATGCGGACGTCTTGGCGGGGGTAGGGGAATTCGATGCCGCCTTCTTCAAAGAGTTTGAAGATTTCATAGTGGATTTCGGTGGTGATGATTTGTTCTCGTTCGTTATTTTGCTGGCTGAGCCAGAACCAGAGTTCAAAGTTAATGGAAGAGTCCGCGAATTCGGTGAGGAAGACCCTAGCCTTGGGTTCATCGAGGATTTCTGGATACTGGGCTTGGACGTTCTTCAGGGCCTGGAGGAGGAGCTGGCGGGCCAATTGGAGGTCTGAATCATAGTCGATGCCGACAGACACGGTGACGCGGATTTCTGGATCGCCATAAGATCGGTTGACGAAGGAATTCTCCAAAAAATAGCTGTTAGGGATCAGCATCCGCTCATTGCGGCGGGTACGCACGATGGTTTCCCGGATGCGGATTTCTTCAACCGTTGCGACAGTATCTTCAACTTCAACGAGGTCGCCGACGCGGATGGGCCGGCTGAAGAGGATGATCAAACCGGAGATGAAGTTGTTCATGATATTGCGGATCCCGAAGCCGACACCAACCCCGATCACGCCAGCGAAGACGCTCAGGCTAGTCAGGTCGAAGTTGAGCTGTTTGAGGGTAATGAAGACTACCGCAATCAGGACAATGTAGGTGAAGAGGGTAGTGATGGTCGCCTGGGCCCCTGGATCGATGTCATAGCGACGGAAGATGGAAGGCAAGAGGAAGCGCTTGACCCCATTGACGAAGCGGATGGCTAAAAGAATAGCAAAGCCAACTGAGAAGAGCAGGAAGGCAGAGACATCCGTTTGCCCTAGCTTGAAGAGGGGGTTGAAGAACCAGCGGGAGTGGGAGAAATAGGAAATAAAGAAAATAATAAAAACAAAGGAGGCCAGCCAGTTGAGGATGGACTGGAGCAGGAGGAAGAGGGAATGGTCTCGGTTGAAGCGCTGGAGGAGCTTACGGCAGAGGAAGTAGAGGGCAAGGAGGAGGAGAAAGCTGAGCAGGCCGGCAATCCAGTAGCCGATCCCGTGGGCACTGAGATAGTCGAGCCAATCTTTAAGAATTTGAGTCATAAGGCACCTTCTTTTTTGGTCCTATTATAGCAGATTCAAGCTTTTCTTTCGTGCTTGAAGGCTATTCGGCTTATAATGAAGGGAGAAAGGGTGGGAGAAATGAAATTAATTACGGTAGAAGAACACTATATGTCAAAGACTATTAATGACCAGTACCAGGCCCTCAATCAGGCTGACCTATCGCCTGAGCAGGCAGCCAAGGCTTCCTTTGTTTCCAACTACTTGGATCGGATGGTGGAGACCGGGGGACCGATTGTCGATTTGGACCAAAAACGCCTGGCATATATGGACCAGTCCGGGGTTTCGGTTCAAATTCTGAGCTACGGCAATAACAGCCCCATGGATCTCAAAGGAGAGGCAGCTGTCGACCTGGCCCAGCAAGCCAATGATAACTTGTTTGAGGCTTGCCAGAAGCATCCTGACCGCTTCTATGGACTGGCTTGCTTACCGGTGGACCGGCCTCAAGCGGCAGCAGCAGAATTAGAACGTACAGTCAACGAACTAGGCTTCAAGGGCGCCTTGCTCCAGGGGACTTTCCAGGAAGAATTTCTCGATGCCAAGCGCTATGATCCTATCTTTGCCAAGGCGGAAGCGCTGGGTGTCCCCCTGCAAATCCATCCAGGCGAAATCAAGCAGGATGTGCTGACCGCTTACTATAAGGGCGATTGGTCGGACCAAGTGATGACGGTCCTGTCTGGCCACGGCATGGGCTGGCACTATGAAGCTGGCGTCCACATGCTCCGTCTGATTTTGTCGGGGATTTTCGACCGCTATCCAAAGCTCCAATTGGTAGCCGGCCACTGGGGGGAAGGCCTGCCTTACTTCCTCGAACGTTTGGATGAGAACTTGCCCGTGGACCTGACCCACTTGGACCACAATATTGCCTATTACCTCAAGCACAATTTCTACTATACGCCGAGTGGGATGTTCTATGACGGCCCCTTTAAGCTCTGCCTGGATTACTTTGGCCCCGAACGGATTGTCTGGTCGGTGGACTACCCCTATGTGATCCGGGACAATGCTTGGGACTATCTGGCTAATTTTGGCCTAGCCCAAGAAGACCTCGAAGCCATCGCCTATGCCAATGCGGAAAAACTTTATGGGATTGGATAATGGTGCTTATAAAATTATAAAACCCGCTCCTTTCTCCGAAAGCGTGCTATACTGAAAATAGCAATGAAAAAAATAAGGAGGAATTTTCATGACAGAATCGATGCGTGACCAAGTGATTGGTGCTTGGGAATTGATATCTTATCAAACGACTGATGAATCCGGCCAAGTGGTCTATCCTTTAGGTGAGGATGCTAAGGGCTTCATCCTCTATACTCCCGATGGCTATATGTCCGCTCAGCTTATGGCGCAAGGCCGGCCAGCCTATGCGTCAGGGGACCTGCACAAGGGGACCCAAGAGGAAATGGCTCAGGCGGCTGCCGGTTACTTGGCTTATTCTGGCCGCTATGAAATCGATGAAGACAAGGGAGAATTGACCCACCACATGGATGTCTCCATGAATCCAACCTGGCTCGGTCAGTCCCAACCTCGTGTGGCCCAAATTAAAGATGGCAAATTGAAGATCTATAACGGTTTGAAGCCTGAAGACCAATTAGTGTGGAAACGGGCGGAAGATCACAGTCAAGCTTAAGGAGGAAATGAAATGAGTGAACGTACAGTTGTTGTCACTGGGGCAGCCCAGGGGATTGGCTATGCCATTGCTGAACACTTTGTCAAGGCTGGAGACTGGGTGGCTATCTTGGACCTGAACCAGGAAGCCGCTGAAGAAGCTGCTCAAGCGCTCGGTCAGGCGCAAGGCTATGGGGTCGATGTGTCGAAGGAAGACCGGGTGAAGGCAGTGATGGAAGAGATTGTTGACCAACGCGGGGCCATTGATGTGCTCGTGAACAATGCCGGCATGCAGTATATTTCTTCCGTTGAAGACTTCCCATATGAGAAATTCCAACAAGTCTTTAATGTGATTATGGGAGGAACCTTCCTCTGCACCAAGTATGCCCTGCCTTCTATGAAAGCCCAGTCTAAGGGGCGGATTATTACTATTTCCTCAGGCCACGGCCGTCGTCCCGATAAATACAAGTCCGCCTATTGTGCGGCTAAATCCGCCCAAATCGGCTTCAGCAATGTGGTGGCTAAGGAATATGCCCAGGATGGCATTACGGCCAACTGTGTCCTGCCTGGCCCAACCCACACCAAGCTGATCGACAACCAATTAGCTAAATTGGCTGAGGAAGATGGCACGAGTGAAGACGAAGCGCTCAAGACCCATATTATCGGCGGCCAATGGTTAGGACGTCTCTTGGAAGCCGATGAAATTGCTTCAGCCGTCTACTTCCTGGCTTCCGATGCGGCAGCTGCCATTACCGGGGAAGCGCTCGGTGTAACCGGTGGCGAAGGTTAGTAAAATTAAAAAAAGATTAAAATCAGCTTGACTATCTCTTAGACTGTGTTATCATAAGGATAATTTCATAAAGAAACGATGACGAAGTAGTAGTAGCCAGTCCTCGTCAGCCTAGAGAGTCCCTGTTTGCTGGAAGGGGACCTGACAAGCTGGTGAACTCGACTTTTAGGATGAGCTGATGACTCAGTCGAAGTGCTCAATCCCAGCATCTGGTGCCCCCATTAACCGGCATTCCCCTAGGGGAAGAGAGTTGGCCAGCTTTTGCCTGGCAACAAAGGTGGTACCGTGCTAGCGCACCCTTTGAGGACCGCAGAGGTTCTTGAAGGGTGCTTTTTTATCCGAGAATTCGTCTGAATATTCTAAAAGAGGAGGAAATGTAAATGAATAGTCTTATTATTTTTGGGGCCATTATCTTGGCAATTGTGATTGGGGAGCGTTTCCGTTTAAATGCGGGACTAGTCGCGGTCGCTTTTGCTTATTTATTGGCGGTCTTTGTCTTTGGTTTTACTACGGACCAAGTCTTCGCTCTATGGCCTATCGAGCTATTCATGGTGATCTTTGGGGTTTCCTTCTTCTTTAGTTTTGCTAAGATGAACGGCACCTTGGAGGCGGTGGGCCACCACATGATCTACCGCTTCCGCCACCATACCTCACTCATTCCCTTGGGTCTCTATCTGACCGCGGCCCTCTTGTCTGGTTTGGGGGCAGGGACTTGGGGTTCTGTGCCGATTGTCGGAGCGATTGCCCTCCAGCTCTGCCGGCAGACCAAGATGAATGAGACAGTGGCTGCGATCTCCGTTATCCTAGGGGGGATGAATGGCGGGAATATTCCTTTTGGCCCCCATGGCGCGATCATCCTCGGGGTCCTCTCTGAATCGGGCTTTGCTGACCAGGCGGCTGAGATGACTTGGAAGATCTTCGGCGTGTCGATCCTCTATCCCTTGGTGCTTATTGCCGGGCTCAGTCTCTGGCAACACTACCGCTACGGCCAGGAGAGTGTCGAAATTGATCCGCCTCAAGCCTTTACTTCCAAGCAAAAACAAACCCTGGCCTTGATCGCTTGTTTTGCTGTGGTGCTCTTGCTTCCCGCCATGATTACCAACTTTACTGATGCCTTCCCAACTTTGATTTTTATTAGTGAACACATCAACCTCAGCTTCCTGACCATTATCTTCGGGATTATTGCCTATATGATGAACTTGGCGCCCCGGGACAAGGTCTTTGACCAGATTCCTTGGCAGACGATTTGGGTGGCCTGCGGGATGACCTTCTTGATTAGTCTGGGAATTGAGCTGGGCATCACGGAAGAGATGGCCAAGTTGATCTCTTACATGCCTAAGCTAACCATTCCAATTGTCCTAACCATTCTGTGTGGCCTGATGTCAATCTTCAGTTCGACCATCGGCGTCCTGGCACCGCTCTTCTTCCCAGCCTTGGCTGCCATTTCGGGGGCGACGGGTTGGCCAGTTCTTCTATTGGCCTGCTTGGTCATTGTCGGCGGTTTCTCAACAGGGGCTTCGCCTTTCTCCGATACGGGTAGCCTCTACCTGGCGACTGGCTCTTACTGCCAAGACAGCCAGCGTGCCCTCTACCGTCGCCTCTTGTTCAAAGTGGCCCCAACCTGCATGGGCGCTGCCGTCGCAACGGCCATGGTCTTATCAGTATTCGCTATCTTATAAGAACTGATCGTGAAAAAATATGGATGACTTGAAAGCAAAAGCAGACCCAGTGACAGGAACTTTCCTGCACCTGGTCTGCTTTTTTGCTTGCCTGTTTAGCCTTGCTAGCAGGGTATTTTTGGCAGCTAAGAAGCAATCAGGAAAATTTTATATTAGGTCAGCCGCTAATGGAATGCTATAATAATAGATGAAATTTATATAGGAGGAAAATATTATGTCCTATCTACCCTTACTAGGCATCCTGATCATTGTGATCGGTTTTGCCTTGAAGTTGGATACTATTGCCGTGGTGGTGATCGCAGCAGCTGTTACCGCCCTCGCTTCAGGCATGTCGATTGCCGAATTTTTGACCAGCCTGGGGGACGCCTTTGTGGCCAACCGCCTGGTCACGCTCTTTGTCCTAACCCTTCCCATTGTGGGCTTATCGGAGCGCTATGGCTTAAAAGAGCAGGCCATCCGTTTAGTCAACCGCATCCAGGGCTTGACGGCGGGAAAATTTCTCAGCCTCTATCTCTTAATCCGGGAAGTGGCAGGAATTATCTCAGTTCGCTTGGGTGGCCACCCTGCCTTTGTCCGGCCCCTGGTGGAACCCATGGCCCAGTCCGCTGCTAAGGCCCGTTACCAAAAGACGGACGCTAAGAGCCAGGAATTAATCAAGGCTCAGTCGGCTGCCATGGAAAATATCGGGAATTTCTTCGCCCAGAACGGCTTTGTTGGTGCGGCGGGCACCCTGCTTATCGTGGGCACCATGGAGTCCTTGGGCTATCCCGTTGACGCGGCGCAAATTGCCCTGGCCTCCTTAGTTGTTGCCTTCCTGGCCTTCGTCTTTGGCCTGCTTTCGAACTATATCTTTGACCGCCGGCTGGACCGGTTGAACACTTATAGCAAGTCGGATAGGGGAGGGAAAGACTAATGACCATGGAAACTTTATTTAGCTATGTTTTAGAATTTTTCTTTATCTTGAGTGGGTTAATCTTCTTCTATTCCGCCTATCAAGGGGCCCAGGATACCACTAATCCCAAACGTTGGGGAACTGCAGCTTTTTGGGCCATTCTGGGATTGCTCTTTGTCTTCGGCCGCCTCTTACCTGGTCTGCTTTCTGGGATCTTGGTGGTCCTCTTGGGTGTTATCACCTTGTTCAAGCAATTTGGGGCAGGAACGGCCTTTGTTGAAGATAAAGTCAAGCAGGAAGCCGCTGCTAAGCGCTTTGGTTGGAAACTCTTCTTGCCAGTCTTGGTGATGGCCCTGTCCGCTGTCATTGTGGCCCGACTGATTCCAGAGTCCAGTGCCTCTTCGATTGGGATTGGCTCGCTCTTGGGAACTCTGGTCGCCCTGGCTCTCTTTAAGCCTTCAGCCAAGGAGGCCCTCTATGAGACGGACCGGATGACCCAGCAAGTCGGTACGACAAGCATCCTGCCCCAGCTCTTAGCGGCTCTGGGGGTGATTTTTGTCAATGCCGGGGTAGGGGAGATTGTGGCCCAGCTCTTGGCAGGTGTTGTCCCAGCGGGTTCTCGCTTCTGGGGGACGGTGGCCTATGTCTTGGGCATGGTCTTCTTCACCGCTGTGATGGGGAATGCCTTCTCCGCCTTTACGGTCATCACGGCTGGTATCGGGGTTCCCTTTGTCCTGATGCAGGGAGCGGATCCAGTTGTTGTGGGTGCCTTAGGGATGACAGCCGGTTTTTGTGGGACCTTGCTGACACCGATGGCAGGGAATTTCAACGCCCTCCCTGTGGCCTTGCTTGAGATGACTGATCCCAATGGCGTCATCAAGCGCCAGTTGCCTTTTGCCCTTATTATGATCGTGGTCCATATTGTGCTCTTATATATTTGGGCCTTTTAATAAAAGAAAGGAGCTTTATCGATGAAAATTTTAGTTACAGCTTTTGATCCTTTTGGTGAAGATAAGATCAACCCGGCCACTGAAGCCGTCAAAACACTTCCTGACCAAATTGCCGGAGCAGAAGTCATTAAGTTAGAAATTCCGACAGTCTTTGTGAAAAGTGCGGAGGTTGTGAGCCAGGCCATCGCAGACCATCAACCTGACTATGTGGTCAATGTGGGCCAGGCAGGGGGACGCTATGCCTTAACCCCAGAACGGGTGGCTATTAACTGGGATGATGCCCGGATTGCGGATAACGAGGGCAAGCAACCCATCGACCAGCCTATCCAAGCGGACGGCCCAGCAGCCTACTTCTCCAGCCTCCCTATCAAAGCTATGGTAGCGGCTATTAAGGAAGCCCAACTGCCTGCAGAAGTCTCTAATACAGCCGGCACCTTCGTCTGCAACCACATCATGTACCAGACCCTCTACCTGATCGACAAGACTTATCCCGAAGTTAAGGGCGCCGGCTTCATCCATATCCCTTACCTTCCCGAACAAGTCGTGGACCGTCCCAACACCCCATCTATGGGCCTCACCGACATCAGCCGAGGCCTAGAAGCCGCCATCTCAGCCATCGTCGCCTATGACGGCAAAGAAGACCTCCACAGCGTCGGAGGAAAAACGCATTAAATAAGGGTGAGAGCAGTTGCGCCTAGACTTGAATGACTGGAGCCCAATCGGAAAAGAGCGGCTTTAGCCGATCGTTCCGATTGGGTGAAGTCACTTCAAGTCTGCAACTGCGAACCCGACTATAGGGTGTGAGGGAGCGCGGGTAGAAGTGGACCGCTGGAGCAAAGCGACAGAGAAGACTGAAAGTCTTCGACGGCGCTTTGTGAAGAGGAGCCACTTCTGCGCGACCGAACCCGACTAGGAAAGGGTGAGAGGGCTGGCGGTTAGCTTTACTTCACTGGAGCAAGTCGCCAGAGCAGTCTGCAAGACTGCGGCGGAGACTTGCGAAGTGACAGGAAAGCTGCTAGCACGAACCCGACTAAAGGGTGCGGGGGCTGGCGGTTAAATTGACCAAGATCCAATTAAATGCTGTGATTGTGGGTCAATGATGACCAACATTCAAATAGAGCTTTCGATTGTGGGTTGACATACTGAATAAAACCATCCCCAAAAAGCGGTGGGAGTCCAAAGCCTATCCAGCGACTCTTCTCGATAGGCAGATAGGACTTCCATCGCTTTTTAATATTGAAACGTTTTCACAAACTGTTATAATGAATAGAGAAAGTTATTATAGAAAGGTCCTTGTTAGGAAGACAAAGCGGTTGCGCCTAACACCTGGGACTTTGTCTTAGCGATTGGCCTTCTCTTGTTGCTAGTGGTTGGGACAGCCTTTCTTACCAAATACATGCGCCAGCCGGAAGATAAGGACTAGCTTTTCGCTTTCATCTCTGGGTAAAATTTTGTACACTTGACTTGAAGCTTGGGACGGTCAGATTCAATGAAAGGGGGCTTAGGGTGCTGAGTGCTTATTATCAATCTAAATTGGGAGTCATCCAACTGACTTATCAAGGGGACCACTTATATGGGCTCAGCTTTGACGATGACCTGCCCCAGGATAGTCAACCGGCAGATAGCTGCCCTGAGCTGGAGGAAGTCTGCCAGGCCTTAGATGCTTATTTCGCCGGGCAAGCCGTCCAGCTAGCGCCTGAGAGCCTGGTTCTCCAGGGAACACCCTTCCAGGAGCGGGTTTGGGCCTTATTAAGGGAGATTCCCTATGGCCAGGTAACGACTTATGGCGACCTGGCTAAGACCTATGAAGTCCGTTACCAGACCTCCATGTCTGCCCAGGCAATCGGCGGCGCAGTGGGCCGCAATCCCATTGCCGTACTGGTCCCTTGCCACCGGGTGGTCTCGAGTCGGGGCCAGCTGACGGGTTATGCTTATGGTCCCCAGCGTAAGCAGGCCCTCTTAGAAGGGGAAGGTCTGACTTTCGATGACCGGGGGCAAGTCATTAATTTTTCGCCAATCAACTTAAAAAATAAAGGAGCTGAAGAAATGGAAAAAAAGGATAAATATTTGGTCAAGTATGACCGGTCGCGCGAATTAGATAGCTTCAAAGTCGAGGGCTTTCGCTACTATGACGGTTTGGATGTGATTGATGATCTGAAAGTGGGGACGTCGGTGGATCTCTTGGTAGAAGCGGATAATCCTTATGATTCAGATGCTGTCCAAGTGGCTTATAAGGGGTATCAGTTAGGCTATCTCCCGGCAGATAACAATCACTTCATTAGCCAGTTGCTTTATTTTGGCCATGGGAATATTTTAGAGGCACGAATTTTAAGCCTAAACTTTGACCAGGGCATAGAGCCTCTGATCACCATTCAAGTTCGTATCAAAGATAAACGTTAAAGCAGAATACAAAGGAGGATATTATATTATGTTATTAGAAAATAAAGTTGCCTTAATTACGGGTGCCGGTTCTGGTTTTGGTCGGGCGACGGCCTTACTTTTCGCCAAGGAAGGGGCCAAAGTTGCTGCGGTCGATATTAATCGTGAAGCGGCTGAAGAAACCGTCAGTCAAATTGAAGCAGCAGGGGGCCAAGCCCTGGCTATCCAAGCTGATGTGGCTGACGAAGCGGCTGTCAAAGCCATGGTTGAAGAAACTGTTGAGGCCTACCAAAGCATTGACATTCTCTTCAATAATGCGGGCATCTATGTTCCAGGCAATGTGGAAGAAACACCGCTCGATGCCTTCCAGAAGAGTTTGGCCATCAATGTTACAGCGGCTTTCCTAGCTTCTAAATTTGCTATGCCTTATCTCAAGGAAAACAAGGGGAATATCATTAATACGGCGTCCGCTGCCGGTCTGATCGGCTTCCCTGATGCGGTCTCTTATGCCGCTACTAAGGGGGCAGTGGTGTCTATGACCCAGGCGATTGCCGTGGACTATGCCAGTGCGGGGATTCGCTGCAATGCCATTTGTCCAGGCACAGGTAAAACGGGGATGACTAATGAACTCTTGGAAGACCCTGACATTGCTCAAGGCTTCCTAGCACCTATCCCTATGCAACGCTTTGGGGAAGCGGAAGATGTGGCTAAGGCAGCTCTTTTCTTAGCTTCGGACCTTGGTTCTTATACGACGGGGCATGCCCTCCCTGTTGACGGCGGCTGGACCATGAGCTAATCCACCAGGTTTAACTATAAAATTAGAAAGGACCTCCCTCATCTTCTTGTTTGATGAGGAAGGTCCTTTAGTTTAGTCTTCTATAAAAGCTTGGAGGGCAGGTAGGCGAAGGCGACGGATGCTGCGGTTGAGGGGGATAGCTACGAGGATACCGAAGATATTTTGCAGGGAGTTGCCAGGAATGGATGGGATGGCTGCGGCCCAGTTATAGAGGATCCCTGTCCCAATGGCATAGCCGACCATCATCCAGATACTAGCTAGGATGAGCGCTGTCCAGTTGCCACCGGGTAATTTTTTCTTAGCTAAGTAGCCGGCAATATAACCTTGGAGGCCGTGGATGATAAAGGAAAAGATAATCCACTGGGGATAGCCGGAGATGAGGTCGATAAGGGCCCCGCTGGCTGCACCCACGATGCCGCCAGCTACTGGGCCAAGCAGGAGGGCAGAGGCATAGATGCCTGCATCACAGAGGGTAAAGATCCCGCTAGTGGCTGGAATAGGGATAACGACTAGGATCGATAGGGCAGTGGTGAGTGCCGTCAGAACGGCGATTAAGGGAAGCTTAGTTTTCATGCAAAGGACTCCTTTATCTTAATATTTCTTTAATCTTTAGTATAAGGAGTTTTGGGCTAAACTGCAAATTTTTGTGTAAGGGTTCACATGTTTGAACTTTAAGTCAAAGGGAGACTCGCCTTCAAATAATAGGGACTAAGCGAAGCTTCTGCTGAGCCTTGGCAGTGGCCAGTGAAGTATTGGTAGATGCTTTCGTCTTCTAGCTTAGAAATGTTATAATAAAGAAAGTAAAAGCGAACAAGGAGCGACTAGAGACAATGGAAAAAATTGCGATTATCGGTTTAGGGATTTCTGGCTCGGCTTGTTTGGCAGCCTACCAGCACTTGGCTCAGTCCCATGACTTTGACTTAGTTGTTTTTGACCGTGAGCCTTATTTGGGACGGGGGATCCCCTTCACGGAGTCTTATGAAGGGGCCCTGATGAATACACGAAATGCCGGTCTGACCTATGACCAAGCTTATCCCGGTGATTTTGAAACTTGGCTTAAGGTCAAGGATCCCGACCGCGACTGGCCTGAATATAGCTCCCGCTATCTCTTTGGCAGCTATTTAAGAGACCGGGTGGAGACGCTCTTGGAGAAGCTCCAGGCCCAGCTGGTGAAGGAGTATGTGGCTAAAGTCAACTTCGACCAAGAGGCGGAGACTTGGTGTCTTGAGACCGAATCCGGCCAGGTCTATACGGGCTTCGACCGCATCCATCTTTGCTGTGGGGACTTGGGGACTAGTGACTTCTATCGATTGGAAGGAACGCCCCGCTATCTCAACCAAGCCTATCCCCTAGAGGCTGACCGTTATCAGATGGATGAGGAAGGCTTGCGACGGGTGGCTGTGATTGGGACGAGCTTGTCCGCTATCGATGTGATTAAATATTTGGCCGACATTTGCCAGCCCAATCAAATTTTGGCCTTCTCCCGGGGCAATCAATTTCCGATTGTGAGCGGTAAGGAGGCCGAAGACCTGGCCTGGGCTTATCTCAGTGAGGAGAATTTTCAAGCAGCCCAGGAAGCGGAAGAGGGGTTGACCTACCAGCAGGTCGACCAGTGGATCCAGGCAGAATGCCAGAACATAGGCCTAGATTGGGCAGAATGCCAGGAAGTGAGTCTCAGCCAAGGCATTGAAGGGATCCGACGTGCTCTGGATTGGACCAGCCAAGGAGCGCTTTTGGAGGCCTTGGCCACCCGGGTGACCCGTCTCCTCTTCCATTACTGGCAGTATCTGAGCCTAAGCGACCGTCAGCAATTCGCGGACAAGTACGACAAGGTCTTTTCCCTGGCCAAGGGTAAGATGCCCCTGGATTCAGCTCAGCGCTTGTTAGACCTAGCCGATGAAGGCTGCCTCAGCTCCTGTTCGGGTGTTGAAGAAATTGTTTATGATAAGCAGACTGGGCTCTACTACCTGCTCGACCAGGAGGGCATGATTATTGAAGAAGTGGACTATATTGTCAATGCGACAGGGATCAATCTCGATTTAAGGCAAGCTTTACCCCAAGATAGCCTCCTCTATAACCTGCGTGACAAGGGCTGGTTGAATCCTGATCCAGCCCAGGGAGTTAGCCTAGATGTCAACCGCTACCAGCTAATTTCGCCGCGCTTTGGCCGCTTAGACCATGTCCATCCCCACGGCCTCTTAATTGCTCCCTCGGTCTACCACAATAATTCAACGACCACCATCCAACGCTATGCCCAGGATGTGATCAACTGGCACTATTGCGGCCAAGACTACCGACAATCAGGACTCTGGCCTTAGGAGGTATATATGTTAAGTCACTATGAAAAAATGCGCGCCGGCCAATGGTACGACGCCAATTATGATCCGGATATCCTCGCCAAGCGAGAAGCAGCAAAAAGCAGGGCCCATCGTTTCAACCAGGTCGATCCTGCTGATCGCAAAGAAGCTGAGGCTGCCTTAGCTAAGCTGCTAGGGGACCTAAGTGAAGGCCTGGAAGTCATGGCACCGCTTTATGTGGACTACGGCGACAATATTCACTTCGGCAAGCACTGCTTTGTCAATCACGCCTGTTACTTTATGGATGGGGCCCGAATTGAATTCGGGGACCATGTCTTTATTGGCCCTTATTGTGGCTTCTATACGGCAGCCCATCCCCTGAGGGCAGAAGCCCGCAATGCCGGCTTGGAGCAAGCCCGACCTATTAAGGTTGGTTCTGACTGCTGGTTCGGGGCTAATGTCTCCGTGATGCCAGGCGTCAGTATCGGTTCGGGCTCTGTGATTGGGGCCGGGTCGGTGGTTACCAAGGATATCCCAGAGAACTCTCTCGTCATGGGGGTCCCCGGCCGGGTGATTAAGACGATCGACCAGGACCAGGGCAATTCATTTACAAATGAGCCTTAGAATGTTAGAGTTAAAAAGCGAGATCTTGAAAACGACAACAAAATAGTAAGGAGTTTGTCATGCCAGCAATCCAGGAGATTTTAAGCCAATTATTTAAAGAAATGAAGGTCCCTGTAGAATACCGGCCTTTAGATGATGGCCAGCACCTCTTTGCCTTAGCTTATCAGTTAGGGGAAGACAAGGTCGTGCCTTGCCATATCATTGCCCGGGACTTTAACGAGGGAGAAGCCACTACGGACTTTCAAATTAACTACCGCCAGCTCTGCCAGGTGGAAGATTACCAACAGACGGCCAAGGCCCTCGAAGTCATCAATGATTTGAACCGCGAAAGGAGCGGCTATTACAACCTGATCCTCTCGGGCGATGGGGAAATCTATACGCGTTGCCTATCGCGGACCGGTGAGGACGTCCGGGTACTCTATGAGCTCATGACTTTGGGTGCTAGCGTTGCCCGGGACCTCTATCCGCGACTGGAGCAAGCCATCAATAATAAGACCGTCAAAGTCGCTGAACGATCCGAATAAAGAAAGGAAGTTTATATGAGTGAAGAAAATTTTACCGACCTTTCCAAATTTGAAGACTTGAAACTTATGGACGAAGCCCTCTATGAGGAGTGCATCCAGGCCTTAGAGCAAGTCATTGACCCAGAACTTGGCATTGATATTGTTAACCTGGGTCTGATTTATGACTTGCTCTATGACGGGGAGGGCCATCTCCTGATTAAGATGACCCTAACCACTATGGGCTGTCCTCTCCAGGATGTGCTCATGGAATCGGCAGCCATTGCCCTGGATGATGTCGATGCGATTAAAGAAATGAAGATTGACTTGGTTTGGGTGCCTGCTTGGACAACCAAACGTCTTTCGCGTTACGCCCGCATCGCTTTAGGGATCCGCTAATTGATTGAAGGAAGGGGCCGACTTGGAAGCTCCCTCGCTTGGTCCAGAAAAGCTGGACCGATGGAAAGCCTAGGGGAGGGCACTGTGAGGACTTAGGTCTCTTAAGGAATCACGACTAGGCTTGGAAAGGTGCATATGAAACGATTTTTTTTAGGAGCCATTCTAGCTCTCGGGCTAGCTTTGGCTTTTATTTCTTTGTCATATTTTGTGATCATGGATCATTTAATTGTGGATGAGACGCCCAAGCAAGCTGATGTGATTATTGTGCCAGAAGGGATGATTACAGAGGAGCGGGCCGAACGGGCGGCTAACCTTTACCGGGGAGGCTATAGCCGGTCTGGTAAGCTGATTGTGTCGCCCTATGACCAAATTAATGGCGCATACTATGCCGAGCATGGGGTGCCAGAGTCCGCTATTGTCAATGATGCCACAGCGACCTCTACCTATGAGAATGCGACCCATAGCTTGAAGATGATGGAAGAGGCAGGCTATAGCTCCGCTTTGGTTGTTTCTTCAGACTATCATATGCTGAGGACCAAGATGATCTTCGAGCGGGTCAACCGTCGCTATGGCTTCGACCTTACCTTCGTTGCCGCCTACCACCGCCAGGGCGACCACTGGGTGACTTGGAAGGAAGGACCGGACTATATCCAAGACTTTGCCCAGCAAGAATTCTACAAGTACTGGGCTTATCTCTTGTATCTTTATCATTTTGTGAACCATTAGGAGGCTGGGACAAAAGTTCCGGCCTCTTTTTAAAAAGCAAACATTTTTCAAAAACGTGTTCCAAAAGTCAGACCTGACATCCACTTCACGAACTATGTCCAATCGTTTACCAACGATTTCCCATAGTTTGTGGACAGTTGCTATAGCTGTTCGAAGCGCAGCGAGTTACAGATATAGTATGCGTTAGCTGGTTCAGGCCTGATCGACTTTTATCACACTCTCTTTGCTTTTTTAACAAATTGTGCTTGGGAGCATGCTTTGCGCTTTTGAATTTGGACCTTAAAATTTTATTGGATACCATGATTTTATCTTCAAGAATAGGAGAAAATGATAGGATAGAGATAGTGCCAGCCTTATCCTCATTATAAAATAATTTAAGTGCCTTTGATTTATGCTAAAATTTTAATCATTGGTATAAATTTGCGAAAGAGGAGTGATTGCATTGAAGAATCAACACCAGACTTTGAGTTGGCGTCAGTCAACCGTCATCGGGTCTATGTTATTTGGTTTATTTTTTGGGGCCGGGAATCTGATTTTTCCCGTTCAAATGGGGCAGGAAGCTGGAGCTAATCTCTGGCCGGCTGCTCTCGGTTTTGTGGTAACAGCGGTGGGTTTGCCCCTCCTATCTGTGGTAGCTATTGGAGTATCCGGATCTAAGGGACTCAATGATATGTCGGAGCGGGTCCTTCCCAAGTACGGGCATATCTTTACGGCACTCTTGTACTTTGTCCTTGGGCCGCTCTTATCGATTCCCAGGACAGCGACGGTGTCTTATGAAATTGGCTTTAGTCAGTTTACCCAACATCCGCTCTTACTCTTTGCTTATTCGATTTTCTTTTTTATTTGTGTGGCTTATTTTTCTCTCAAGCCATCAGGGATTATGACCTGGGTGGGCAAGTGGATGAACCCGGTCTTTCTCATTTTTCTAGCCTTGATTTTAGCGGGCGTCCTATTGACTGGGGATAGTTTTTCCTTTACCGCTTTTCCGGTTGCTCCTAAGTACCAGGAGGCGCCCTTTCTTCAAGGTTTCTTAAATGGTTACAATACCATGGATGTGATTGCTGGCTTGATCTTTGGCATCTTGGTCGTGCGGTCCATCCACCAAGTTGGGGTGACAGAAGACCGGGACGTAGCCATGGGAACCATTAAGAGTGGGGCCTTGAGCATGGGCTTGATGGCTGTGATCTATTTCCTCCTGACCATGTTGGGGGCCCGGAGCTTGGAAGACATTGGCCTGGCCCAAAACGGGGGCGAAGCCTTGATCCAAATTGTATCCACTAAGTTTGGCGTCTTTGCGGGGATCCTGCTCTTCGTGGTTATGTTTGTGGCCTGCCTCAAGACCGCCATTGGCCTCATCGTCTCCTGTGCGGAAACCTTTGCGGAGATCTATCCCAATGTGCTCGACCAGGAGAAATGGACCTATGTTTTTATCGGGATTTCCTTTGTGATTGCTAATGCGGGCTTGAATGCGATTTTGGCTTGGGCAGTCCCCTTCTTGGCCTTTATGTACCCCCTCTCGATTGTGATTGCCCTCCTTCACTTGGTGCCAGCTTGGACGAAGCGACCAGTGATTATGCGCTGGACCCTGGGCTTTACCCTGGTTCCTGCTTGCTTTGACCTCCAGCATGCCCTGCCTACAGGGTCAATTCCAGCTTTAGATCATTTTGCCACGGCCGTTTTTCCATTCTATAGCTATGGTTTTGCCTGGGTCCTCCCCGCCATTCTTGGCCTCTTCATTGGTCTCGTTCATTCCTATGTTATTAGAAAAGATTAAGCGATTTATCCAAAACTCCAGTTGGCAGTGACTGGAGTTTTTTGATTATAATTGTACTGTTGACCAAAACGCTTTATAATAAAAGTAGAATACGATGATAGAAAGGAAGGGTATGATGCCTCAACGTGACCACTACCGACGACACAAGAGGAGAATATGGCCTTGGATCCTGGCCGGTCTTGCCCTCTTGGTCCTAATTGTTCTAGGGGGGGCTTACTTTGGTGCTAAGCAGGTAGCAGACGACCTCTATGCGCCAACTCAGGGGAGAGACCAGGCCAAAGAATCTGCTGAACGCAATCCGAAATTAGGAGAAGATCCCATCTCTGTCCTCTTGGTAGGTATGGACTCAGGCAATGGCCGGACTACTGGAGAACAGAATACGGATGCCCTCATCCTGCTGACTCTCAATCCCAAGACAGGGTCCGCTAAAATGCTGAGTATTCCCCGGGATACCTACAGCGAACAAGTTGGCACGAAGATCAATGCAGCCTACGGACAAGGGGGGATTGAGGCGACCATTGGAGCTGTCCAAGAGCTCTTGAATGTTCCTGTTGATTACTATGCCTTGGTCAATATGACAGGCCTAGTGAATATTGTGGATAGCCTAGGTGGCATCCAGGTCGATAACCCGCTCAGCTTCAGCAACATGGGCTATAGCTTCCCCCAAGGTCGTATTACCCTCCACGATGGTCAGGAAGCCATGGCCTATATCCGCATGCGCTACGAAGATCCGGAAGGGGACTTTGGCCGGGCCCGGCGTGAACAAGTGGTTCTCAGAGGAATCCTAGATTCTCTGCGTTCCGTTCAAAGCCTGACCCACCTCAAAGACCTATCGGATATCGTCCGTCAAAACGTCCGCACAGACCTCCAGCTGTCCGATATGATGGTCCTGGCCAAGGACTACCGCAATACGGCTGATGCCATTGAGCAGGGGGTCCTCAAGGGGACGGACGATATGTCAACAGGAACTTATCTGAGCATTGTCTCAGAAGAAGACCGCCAAGAGGCTTCCAACCGTCTGCGCCAACACCTGGAACTGCCTAAAGCATCTCTAAGTGACTAAGGGCAAGCTTCCAGCTAACCGTACACTTTGCAAGCCATTAAGGAGGCAATTCAAATGAAACTTGACCTAAGTAATCGAACCATCCGTCAGCACGAAAAACCCATCAGTCACAGTAATTTTTGGCGCATTTTAGGGGATATGGTGATTGGCTTTCTTGTTGTTTTTGCCCTCGACTATTTGATTGACCAGTTGATCAGCTTGGATCCCCAGCAAGGCTTGACCATTCGCTTTGGCTTGACTCCCTTGCTCAACCTGATCTCAACGCTAGCTTCCAGTCTTTTCTCTATGGGGATCATGTGGGGCTTAGTGCGTCTGGTTCGCCATGGCGGCTCCTATGACCAGGGAAGCTTGGTTCAGCCCTTTAAAGAAAAATTGGGCCGCAATATCTTAGCCCTCTTCTTGCTTGCCTTAATTGGCTTAATTCCAACGATAGTAGTGGGGGTTCTCTCTGGCTTCGGTTTTATGAGCGCTATCATACTGTCTACTGAAGAATGGCAAGGCTATGCAGCCTTCTTTGGAATTTTTATTTTAGCAGGGATCATACTAGGGATTATCGCCACTTGGTTGGACTTGTCCCTAGCTATGGTTTCGCCGCTCTTGGGTGATTATCCCGAGATGGGAGCTTGGCAAGTGATGAAGGAAAGCTTCCGTATGATGAAGGGCAACCGCTGGAAACTTTTAGGCTTAATCCTAACTTATATCTGGATTCCAATCCTAATCGTCATCGTCAGCATTGTCGCTTTCTTTGCTTACGCCATTGCTACAAGTCCTGTGCAAGGGCCTAGCTATGTCCTGGCTTTCTCACTCTTCTTCTTTGCCCTCTTAGTAGCGGCCTTAATTGGACTCTATTACAGTCTGCGCCTGAATGTGGCCAAGGCCCTCTTCTACACCGCCCTAGAAGATAAGGAAAAGGGAACGTCTTGCTTCCCTGGACAAGGTTTAGCTGGGCAAGGCGAAGCCCTCTAAGCGATTCAATTAAGCTCAAGGCCTTGTGCCTTGGGTTTTTTAGTGATCATGAATAAAATTTCACAATAAGCTAAGAAAAGCTTGTCTTAAATGATAAAACGATGTGCAATCTCCGTGTTTTATCATTATATAGTGATCGTTTCAATCGATCAAAGGCTATTGGAAATCAATGCTTTCTAAAAGCTAAAAAAATGATAAAATAAATTAGTATAGATACTTGTCTACTTTTCTTAAAAAAAGCAGATGAAAAATGAATCGCTGAGGTTCATTGGCAGTTAAGGAGCCAGCCATGTATTTGGACTGAGGCTTCAATTGAGAGAGTAAAGGATGATAGCTATGATTGATTTACAAAATGTCGATGTCACCTTTGATACAGCAAGTGGTAAAGTCCATGCCGTTCGAGATGTGAGCTTGTCGATTGCTAAGGGTGAAATCTTTGGTGTGATTGGTTATTCTGGGGCCGGGAAGTCGACCTTAGTCCGTACCATTAACATGCTCCAAGCTCCAACTAGTGGGACGGTGCGGGTGAGTGACTATGAAATGACCGCACTCAACAATAGTGACTTAAGAAAGGCCCGCAAAAATATCGGGATGATCTTCCAACACTTCAACCTGATGAATGCGCGGACGATTGCCGGTAATGTGGCCTTCCCCCTCCAGGATTCAGGCTTATCCAAGGAAGAAATTCGTGAAAAAGTAGACCGGCTCTTAGAACTGGTTAATTTATCGGATCGTCGGGATGCTTATCCTTCCCAATTATCTGGGGGACAAAAGCAGCGGGTAGCGATTGCTCGGGCCCTAGCCAATGACCCTGACGTTCTCCTCTGTGACGAGGCAACGTCAGCCTTGGACCCTAAGACAACCCGGTCGATTTTGCAATTGTTAAAGACTGTCAATGAACAGCTCGGAGTCACCATTGTCATTATTACCCACGAGATGAGCGTGATTAAAGAAATTTGTGACCGGGTAGCGGTCATGCAGGATGGTTATGTGATGGAAGAAGGGTCAATCTTTGATATCTTCTCCAATCCACAGACTGAATTAACTAGAAACTTTATTGAGTCAGCGAGTCCGACTGAGAAGGGAATTGCTTCCGTCCTAGCTAATTCCCAGTTGGTCGATGTGAACTCTTCTGATCGAATTATCCGCATTGACTTTGCGGGTGCGGATACAGGAGACCCTCTGGTAGCCCGGCTAGCACGCGATTTCGGCGTTCTTCCAAGTATTCTTTATGCGAATATTGAAGTGCTCCAAGGCATTCCGACAGGGACCATGTTGGTATCGATTAGTGGGGATGACCAAGCCATGGCTGATGCCGTTAAGTTTATTGACGACAATGGCGTTAAATGGCGGGAATATCAAGTTGAAGGAAATGGTGGTGTTGAATAATGGATTTTTTAACGAATTTATTGCCTAATGTGAGTGAAATTCCAGACGAATTTGTCACAGCGACGATTGAAACGATTTATATGACCATCCTGACCTGTATCATCGGTTTTGCCCTGGGGATTGTGGTGGGGATCTTCCTCGTTCTGACCATGCCGGGTGGCTTGAAGGAAAATCGTGTGGCTTATAGCATTCTGGATAAGATAGTGAACATCTTCCGTTCCATTCCTTTTGTTATTATGATGGCCCTCTTAGTGGGCGTTACCCGCTTTATCGTAGGGACTTCAATCGGGACAACTGCCGCTATTGTGCCACTTGTTGTGGCCACAGTGCCTTTCTTCGCCCGTCAGATTCAGAATGCCTTGATCGAAGTGAATCCGGGTGTGATTGAAGCCGCCCTCTCTATGGGTTTGAGCACTTGGCAAATCGTTAGTCGTGTTTATCTTAAAGAAGCACTGCCAGGTATTATCCGGGTTTCTGCCTTATCGATCATTAATGTGATTGGCTTAACCGCTATGGCCGGTACCATCGGGGGTGGGGGCTTGGGTAACCTGGCTATCACCCGGGGTTACAACCGTTTCCAAACCGACGTGACGATTGTTTCAACTATCATTATTCTGATTATTGTCTTTATTTCCCAAGCGGTTGCTGACTGGTATGTCCGCCGCATTGAGCATTAGATTAACAATTAAAGGAGAATTTATTTATGAAAGCAAGTTTTAAAAAATTAGGGCTCTTAACAGCGGCTGCCTTTGCCTTGGTAGCTTGTTCGAACGGGGCTAGCAGTGATGACCAAGCAAGCAGCGGTTCATCCGCTGAGCCAACCAAGCTCAAGGTAGGGGTAGTTGGCGATGTGGAACGCGAAGTATGGGAAGATGTTGCGGAGCGTGCTAAGGACAAGGGGGTTGACCTAGATGTCCAAGTCTTTACCGACTATGTTCAACCTAACAAGGCTTTAGCTGATGGATCACTCGACCTTAACGCCTTCCAACACATGGCCTTCTTGCATGACTTCAATGGCAGTGAACAACAAGACCTCCAACCTGTCGGCTATACTTATATTTCAGCCATGGCGGCTTATTCCGACAAGGTTGAGTCATTGGATGATCTCAAAGATGGCGCTGAAATTGCTATCCCTAATGATGCAACCAATGGCGGTCGGGCCTTGCTCCTCTTAGAATTAGCAGGCGTGATTGAAATTGATGACAATGCTGGCATTTCACCAACCCCTAATGACATCACCGAGAATCCAAAGAATGTTAAGATTACGGAATTGGATGCGGCTCAAGTGCCACGTTCACTTGGGGATGCCGATGCGGTTGTTGCCAACACTAACTATGCCGTAGATGCTGGTTTGAATCCCTTCAAGGACGGGATCTTCATCGATACCGAAGATTTAGCCAAGGTTGGGACCCAGTACAAGTGTATCATTGCCACCCAGAAAGACCGTGCCAATGATGAAGCCATTAAGAAGGTTGTTGAAACCTATCAAACGCCTGAAACAGAGGCCAAGATTAAGGAAGTAACCGATGGCGCTGACCAAAAGGCTTGGTCTGATAATGATAATATCTCTGCAGATTACAAGGCTCTCGATGAGCAAGTGAAGGCTGCCAAAAAGAAATAGTATTGATTAGCTGGTTTCCCAGTATTACTTTGGAAGAAGTGTGCTGGGAGCTAGCTTTTTTCTTGGCTTGGCTCGGTCTAGATGAAAGCCTTATCTTTTGCTATAATGTAAGTATCTTATTAGGAAAGAAGGCCAACTATGGAAAGTGTAGCTTATCGCAAGGCCAGCTTGGCTGATCTCGATCGATTAGAAGATATTTTGAAGGCCAGCATCCAATACTTGGCCGACCAGGGAGTGGACCAGTGGCAGAATGGGGAAGTAACTATTGATCACATTCGCTCAGTGATTGAGGCTGACCAGGCCTATGTCTGCTTAGATGAAGGAAAGAACATTTTGGCCTTTTTCGTGCTAGCTGATGAAGACCCAGCCTATGATGACTTAGCTGAGGGGGCTTGGCAGACAGAGGCCCCTTACTATGCGATCCACCGGGTGATGATCAGCCTTAAGCAAAGAGGCCAGGGGCTCAGCAGGACTGTCTTCACAACGATCAAAAACATTGCTAAAGCAGATGGGAAGCGGTCGCTGCGGGTGGATACCCATCCAGATAATCGGGTCATGCAGCATATCCTTGAACGGGAGGGCTTTAAGCGCACGGGGTCGACTTACTTAGCCAATGGGGGCTTTCGCTGGACCTATGACTATGCATTAATTTAAGGAGGAAACGATGTATTACGTAAAGAATGAATACCAAGGTGAAGAAATCTATGATCCTAGGCTTAATTTAGCCATTGAATATTATTTACTCAATGAGAAACGTTTAGATGAGCCCATTCTTCTTTTTTATATTAATGAGCCTTCTATTATTATTGGTAAAAACCAGAACACCCGGGCCGAAATTAACCAGGACTATGTGCGTGACCATAATATCCATGTCGTCCGCCGCTTTTCAGGTGGGGGAGCGGTCTACCATGACCTAGGAAATATTTCTTTCTGCTTTATCACCGATGATGACGGCAATTCCTTCCGCAATTTCAAGAAGTTTACAGACCCTGTGATTGATGCCTTGCACAAGATGGGGGTTGAGGGCGCAGAGTTACGTGGCCGCAATGACTTGGTGATTGATGGCAAGAAGTTCTCTGGTAATGCCATGTACAGCCACAAGGGCCGGATGACCGCCCACGGGACCCTGATGTTTGATGTGGATATTTCGGTAACAACAGAGGTCTTAAAGCCTAAAAAAGAAAAATTAACGTCTAAGGGCGTTAAATCCGTTCGCAGCCGGGTGACGAACATTAAACCTTTCTTGAACGATGATTATCAAAATATTTCTATCCATGAATTCCGTGAAATTCTCCTGAAATTTATCTTTGATGTGGATAGCTTAGACCAAGTCAAAGAGTACCAATTGACGGATGAAGACTGGGAAGAAATCTTCCGCTTTAGAGACCGTTACACTGGGAATAATGACTGGAATTATGGCAAGGATCCAGACTATGAGCTGATCCGCGAAGGCCGGACGCCAGCTGGCCAAATTGAATTTCAATTCAATATCTCTAAAGGAAAAATTCAAGAAATTTCAATTTATGGGGACTTCTTCGGCTTGGGCGAAATCTCCGATGTAGAAGATGCCCTCAGAGGCTCGGACTATACGGAAGAGGGGCTAAGAGAGACTTTCTCAGCCCTTGATATTAATAAATATTTTGGCAATATCTCCGTCGAAGACTTGATTGACTTGATTTATTAGTTGGTCAGGGAAGTGGCAGGTGTGAGTGACTTTGCCTGTCTTGGTTTGGTTCTCAAATTTCATAAAGAAGGGAAAAGCCCCAAAACGATCCGCTGAGTGATGGTTTTGGGGCCTTTGTTATGCTGTGAGAGGATTTATTTTGTGGGCGATGGGTTGAAGGAGGAGGGTCAGCTAATTGGTCTCCTGAGGGCTCGCCTCGCGATAGTTTATCTAAAGAATATGTATTTTAGTAAAAAAGAAGCTAGCCAGACTGTATTATAGCTGGCTAGCTTCTTGGTCGGGTGCTTATGTGGTCAAAGTCTTATTCCAACTTACTTTAATCATCTAAGCCTAAGCGCCAAGTCTCACACCCTTAATCGGGTTCGGTCTGGCAGCTTTCGTGTCACTTCACAAGTCTCCGCCGCAGTCTTGCAGACTGCTCTGGCGACTTGCTCCAGTGAACGAAAGCTAAACGCCAAACCTCACACCCTTATAGTCGGGTTCGACTTGGCAGACTTGGAGTGATTTCACAAATAAGAAACGAGCGAATGCTTCGCTCTTATCCTTATTTGCTCCAATCATCCAAGTCTAATCGCCAAGTCTCACACCCTTTATTTAAAGTTATTGGCGATGGTTTGGTTGGCGCGGCCTTCTGCTAGGATTTGGCCGTGTTCTCTTAGAACCGCCTGATTGATGGAAGGAAGTTGTCCGTATTCGAGGGCACAATAGATGGCGTTCTCGATGGTTCCAGGATCATATTCAGTCGGGTTAAAGGTTAAAAGATAATAGAATTGGCCGCCTAGCTGGTAGAGGTCGACTTGGACGTCTCTTAGGGGATAGGCGTGGCTGAAGGCGATGAGGTCATCGAATTTTTGGAAGCCAAGAATGACCTGGTTCCAGTCTTCTTGATCCCAGTCCTTGCTCAAGATGCTATCTTCCTGTTCTAATTTGGCTTCGCCCTCTTCGATGATATCGAGCAATTTCTTATAAGCTCGGCGCTCTTCTTCAGGGGAAGTTTCAGGTCCCGTCTTGCTGATATAGAGATCAATTCCTCCCTTTTTAGGCATCACTTGGAAGGTGAGGGCTTCCGAGTCTTGGAAGCGCCGGGAGGTATCCATTTCTTCCAAGACAGATAGGAAGAAACTTTCGACAGCCTTCTGGTCGCTAATAATATCGGTGAAGGAAATTCCTCGGTCAACGAGGTCTTCTGACGCGATAAAGACACGCATAGTATTTTCATTGATATATTCCATTTCCATTTGGTCTCACCTCAATCTCTTGCTGTTTATTCTAGTCTATCGTAAAAAGCAAGAATAGTAAATTGATTCTGATTGAAAAATGCGAAAAGAAGCAATTTTAAGCTTTTTTGCTTGAATGTCACAAAAATCTTTGCAAGAATAAAAATGTATAGCCTGTAAGTGAGCATCCGCTCCGCTTTTGAATTTGTTTGTAAGGCCTAGTTGTCAATGCTAATTAGTTAGAGAAGTAAATAAAAAAGAGTGCGTAAAACACACTCCTTAGATGAATTATTAGCCCATCTTACGTAAAGCTTCATGCAGTTCAATCTTACGAACTTTGCGAGGTAGGAAGCGACGAATTTCATCTTCGTTGTATCCTACTTGCAGGCGCTTCTCATCCATAATAATTGGACGGCGAAGTAAGCCTGGCGTTGTTTGAATTAAATCAAACAGTTCATTCAAACCGATTTCTTCAAGATTTAGGTCCAATTCTTGGAAAGCCTTAGATCTTGTTGAAATAATTTCTTCAGTCCCATTTTCAGTCATACGTAAAATGTCTTTGATTTCATCTGAACTGAGGGGTTCGGAAAAGATATTGCGCTCTTCATAAGCTATCTCGTTCTCTTCTAGCCAAGCGCGCGCTTTACGGCATGAAGTGCAACTTGGTGACGTGTATAATTTTACCATTTGCATCTCTCCTTAAGAAATGACTAATGCATCATTCAACATACTTATTATAACAATTATTAAAATCCATTTAAAGCTACTTTCGAAAGTAAGAATTTGATTAAATACGAAGAAGGGTTAAAAGCCTGACATGAAGGGCTTTTAAATTGTAAGTAATTTGTAAAGAAATGGATTTATCTACAATAAAGAAAAAATAAAAACATTTTTTGTATTTTTATTTCTTTTTTTATTCACTCGCAATAATTAAAGCTTGAGATCTCGCTCCTTTGAAGGATATATAGTTTTTTTAAATAAAAAAGTGCAACTCACTATTTTACCACAGATCTGATTTAATGCCATTAAAAGCAATTTTTGAATTAAAAGTCGCAGGAAAAAACAGTCTTCTACTGAATTCCTTGAGGGCTAATGCTATAATAAGAAGGTAATTTACTAACTAGGAGGAAGCAGGAATGAAAAAAATTTTTTCAGGGGTTCAACCGAGTGGCATCCCAACCATAGGGAACTATGTGGGCGCGCTCAAGCAATTTGTTGACCTGCAAGATGACCACGATGCCATCTATTGTATTATGAACCAGCATGCCATCACGGTGCCCCAAGATCCAGAAAGCTTAAGAGAGAATACACGGCGTTTAGCGGCTCTCTATCTTGCCTTGGGGGTCGATCCACATCAGTCAACCATCTTCGTACAGGGGGATGTTGCGGCTCATGCTAAGGCAGGCTGGTTGGTCCAATGCCTGATTCCTCTGGGCGAGTTGGAACGGATGACTCAGTTTAAGGATAAGTCAGCCAAGAAACAGTCTGTTATGTCAGGGCTCTTGACCTATCCAACCTTGATGGTGGCAGATATTATCCTCTACCATGCCGACCTAGTGCCTGTGGGGGATGACCAGAAGCAACACATGGAACTGACCCGGAATTTTGTGGACCGCTTTAACAAGCGTTTTGCCAGCAAGGACCAGCCTATCCTAACCAAACCAGAACACTTGACGCCTAAGTCAGGGGGCCGGATTATGAGCTTGCAAGATCCAAGTCAGAAGATGTCCAAGTCAGATGATAATCAGAAGGCCTTTATATCGCTATTGGATGAACCGAAGAAGGCTGCTAAGAAGATCAAGTCTGCCGTGACGGATTCTTCCGGTGTCATTAGCTATGATCCTGAAGAAAAACCAGGGGTATCCAACCTCTTAGACATCTATTCAGCTTTCTCGAATCGGAGCATTGACGACTTAGTCAGCGAGTATGAGGGCTCAGGTTATGGAGCCTTTAAAGGCGACTTGGCTGAAGTGATGGCTGATTTCTTATCACCGATGCAAGCCCGTTATTATGACTTGCTCGAGTCTGATGAACTGGAAGATATCTTGCGCGAAGGGGCTAAGAAGGCTGAAGTTATTGCCAACCAAACCCTGGCTGAGATGGAAGATGCTATGGGGCTGCGTTATTAATGCAAGTTTTATAGTCAAAAAAAAGCAAGTTTCCTATCAAAAAGGGAACTTGCTTTTTTATCTGCTTGTTATTTAAATCGTATGGGTGAGCATGCGTTCCGCTTTTGATCAAAATTAGCTCCTACTAACTTTTTGGCTTCCTATTTTCTAAATAAACTTTCGTGAATTTGGCATGCTTTGGTTTATATATCTATAGGAGGTGCGTGAGATGTTTTTTGCACATATCGAAAATAATCAATTGATTGCAGCGAGCCAGGTGGGGACTTTGGAGAGCCAGCCGCGCTTTTATTGTCCGACTTGCCACCAGCAAGTAAACTTCTGCCAACCGCGGCGAGGTCGCCCTTACTTCGCCCACCAAGCTAAGCGCTCTACTGGGGGAGGGGAATCTGACCGCCACCGGGCTTCTAAGGAGCAGATGGCAGAGATCCTAAGGGCAGGAGGCTATGAGGTCTTGACGGAACTGCCTATTGACACAATTAAACGACGGGCTGACTTATGCGTAGATAAGCGCTGGGTTTTAGAGATCCAATATGCGCAAATGTCAGCTGAGGAAGCGGGGAAGCGGACCAGTGATTATCATTTGGCAGGATTTAATTTGCTCTGGTTGCTCGGCCACCAGTCACCCCACTTCAAGCTTCGACCAGCTTATTTAAAGCGTTTGTGGCCCTTCCTCAAGCCCTTTGCTCAGCTAGGCCTCTGCCTGCCTTATTGGCACGAGGAAGCGGCTGATGTTCGTCTATATGCTCTTGATTATTATGGGAGGCTCGGGACTGTCTACCGGCTATCGCTCCCGGACTACCTCGCACTCTGTCAGTTGACGGGCTGGGAGGAGGGTTTCAACTTTAGCCAACTGATCCCTAAGCAGGCCATCCATAGTCTGCCTCCCACGTATTACCAAGGTCGCTTACTGGAGATCCTAAGGCGGCCCAGCCAGTCAGAGCGTCGCTTGCTCAATTGCCTCTACCAGGTCGGCCTTTCCCTCATGGATTTGCCCCAGATCTTGGTCTTAGTCACAGACAAATCTTTACTCACTGAAGAGCCCTTTTGGCTAGTTTTAGCCTATACTTACTTGGTTGACCAGGGCTTTTTGACTAGAGATGACTTGGACCAAGTCTTGACTTGGCGACCGCATCCTGTTTTTGAATTAGCATTAAGAGAAGCTTTTTTGAACCATCTCTTCCAAAGCTTGCCTCAGTTTTTGAAGGCGGGTGAGACTATGCTAGAATAGAAAGAGAGAATAAAGGAGGATATCAGATGTCAGAAATTAAAGAAGCCCAAGCTAGAGAGGCTATGGATCCTGCCTACCAGTGGGATCTGAGCTCGATTTATGCCCAAGATGAAGACTTTGAAAAAGATTTAGCTAACTTTAGCCAACATTTAGATCGTCTAGCCCCTTACCAGAGGCAGCTCCATGAGGGGGAGGACCAGGTGATTAGCGCCCTCGAGGTTCTTTTAGAGATTAGCCGGCAACTGGAACGGCTCTATGTCTATGCCCATCTCAAGCACGACCAGGATACGACCAACGCCAAGTATTTGGACTATAACAACAAAGCCAGTGGTCTCTTGACTGAGGTCTCGAGTGCTCTGTCTTGGTTTGAGCCTGAAGTCTTGGCCTTGCCCGATGACAGTTTGGACCGCCTCGCTGAGCGTGAGGACTACGGGCAATTCTTTAAGGAATTGAGAGACCAGAAGGCCCATGTCCTGGACCCTGATTTGGAAAAAGCCTTAGCAGCAGCGGGGGAAATCTTCTCTAGCCCAGGACGAATCTTTAGCATGATTAATAACGCTGATTTAACTTTTGATCCGGTTGAAGCGGCGGATGGTCAGAAAATTTCCTTAACCCATGGGAGTTATGGCCGCTTATTAGAACACTCGGACCGCAACTTGCGCCGCCAGGCCTTCCACAATCTCTACCAGGGCTATGAAGGCTTGATCCATACCCTGGCCGAGAATATGAGTAATAATGTGAAGAGCCACAATTACAAGGCTAAGCTCCGCCACTATGACAGTGCACGGGAAGCAGCCCTGGCCCAAAACCATATTCCTGTGGCTGTCTATGAACGCCTGGTAGAAAAGGTGAATGACCACTTAGGAGACTTCCACGACTACTTAAACTTCCGCAAAGACCAGCTCGGCTTGAAAAAGATGCAGATGTATGATCTCTATACGCCCCTAGCTGGTGAGGCGCCTATCCGCTTTACTTTTGAAGAGGCTAAGGACCTTACCCGCAAGGCCCTAGCCCCCCTTGGCCAAGCTTATTTGGCTGATCTGGAACAGGCCTTTGAGGAAGGCTGGATTGATGTCTATGAGAATATCGGCAAACGGTCAGGGGCTTATTCATCTGGTGCCTATGACACCAAGCCTTATGTCCTCCTCAACTGGCAAGATTCTTTAAACGATGTCTATACCCTGGTCCATGAACTGGGCCACAGTATGCACTCTTACTACACCCGCAAGCACCAGCCTTATGTTTATGGAGATTATTCGATCTTCTTGGCTGAGATTGCTTCGACCACGAATGAAAATCTCTTAACTGAATATCTCTTAGCGACGGTGGAAGATACAGAGACCCGGATCTATATCCTCAACCAATACCTGGATAGCGTGAAGGGGACGCTCTTTAGACAGACCCAGTTCGCAGAATTCGAACAGTGGATGCATGAAGAGGCAGCTGCAGGGCGGAGTTTGACGGCAGAGACCCTCAACCAGGCCTATTTTGAACTCAACCAGCGCTATTACGGATCGGCTGTTGACCCTGAAGATAAGACGATTGCTATGGAATGGGCACGGAT
This sequence comes from Aerococcus sanguinicola, assembly GCF_001543145.1. Classification (NCBI taxonomy): domain Bacteria; kingdom Bacillati; phylum Bacillota; class Bacilli; order Lactobacillales; family Aerococcaceae; genus Aerococcus; species Aerococcus sanguinicola. Next base: position 1,634,482 of record NZ_CP014160.1, read on the forward strand.
TCCGCATTTCTATTACAATTTCTATGTCTACCAGTATGCGACGGGCTTTTCTGCTGCTAATCGTTTGGCTGAACGGATTAGTCGTGGGGAAGAGGGGGCTGTTAGTGCCTACCTAAGCTACTTATCAGCGGGCTCTAGCGATTACCCGATTCAGGTGATGCAGCGCGCTGGTGTGGATATGACCCAGGGGGACTACTTGGATTCTGCCTTTGACCAATTCAAGACCCGCCTCCAAGAACTGAAACAATTAATGGCTTAAAAAAGAGACCCGATCTTGAAGAGCTGGCGAGTTAAGCTGGCTTTTCAAGGGGTCTCCTTTTTTATTTATTGAGTAGGCGCAGGTTGCCGGTGTTAATGGTGGACACTTGGCTTTTGTTGGCCTTGTTATGATAATGGCTGGCTTGGTAATTGAATAAACTGTCTTCTGTTGGATGAATCATTTGGTCGGTGATATAGTCCAGGTTGTCCTTCGTGATATCCTGGTCTAATTTAAGACCGTAGCGAAAATCCAAATTGTCGAAGATGACCAGGCTAGGGTTTGAACGAATCTTCATCTGCTGGGCGATTTTGAGATCTGTATGGTAGGACTTAAGGGCAGAACCCGAATCAATATCTTCCTGCCACATCTCCAGGTCGACGCGAGCTTCTTTGGCGAGTTCAAGCATTCGTTCTTTGGTAAATTCTTCTTCGGCGAGACCAAAGTGCTCCTGCATGGTCATGAGAAATTGCCGGCCAACTTTCTTGCCTTGGAGCAAGGCAGCCTTGTAGCCTACTGCAATCTGGTGCATGTGGCAGTAGAGGCGGTTGCGCTCTCCCAGGCTAAGCTTGGTCCAGTTTTTTTGTTTTAAGTATTCGTTGAATAAGCGGAAGTCATTACAGGCAATGAAGCGATAGTACACTCGCTTGTCGGTATGCTCCATAAAGTCTAGAACTTCCTCTTCACAAGAATGGCAATTACTTCCCATTGGATTAACGAATAGGAAGAGCTCGAAGACATGGTCGTGGTCTTCTGCGGTTAGGTCGGTCGTCTGCTTGTGAGAATACTGAAATTGCTTCATAAGGCTGATAACCTCCTTCCAATTGAGCCTATGCTAAAATGTATAATCGGGGACAGTCGCTTGCATACGGGCAACTTTGACGGCAGCAGGTCGCCGTTCAATCTGACGCTCTTCTAAAAAGTTTTGGAAAACTTGCCAGCCTCTTTGGGAATTGTTGACCTCCATCTCAAGTTCATAGTCTTGGTAGTGGTCGAATTGGCAGGCATCGAGGACAAGGAGCTGGCCTTGGTAGGGGAGCTCACGCCTCAAAGTTTTGAACTGCCCAATCATTTCCAAGTTTTGCCAGGCGATACCAGCCTGGGCGAGGACGTGTTTGAGGCTCTCTTTGATGACGGGGCGTCCCTGGGCTAGACTGGCTGTAAGATCTTCTACTGAGAGTCTCTCCGTATATTCCCGCATCTCTTGGTCAGCTTGGCGGACCTTGAGGGTGAGGTGCTGGTAGTTATCCGCTTGGCGAATACGTAAGCCCATTCCTCCGGCTTTGAGTTGCCGGTCAGCCGTGTCATAATACATATTGTGTAAGTGTTTGATCCTTTGCTCGCAATCTTCAAATTCGCTGATAAGCGCCTGGTACTCAGTTGGGGAAAGGATATTCTTATATTCGATTTCGACTTCTTCTTCCATTTGATCGCTCCTTTCCTTCCCTGTTTCAAGGCCATTATAGCAATTCTCAGGGGAGATAGAAACTAATGTGCTTGGCTGAAGTCTCATAAGATTAAATTTAGGATGACCAAAAAATAATCTTTAACCATATGAATTGTAACTGATAAAGAAGGACTAGGCAAGGTTTTGCACTTATTATAATTGGATATAAAGTTTATAGATAAAGGCTATTGCTTAGGGCTGTAGGGGAAAATGGGCTAACAGAAAGCTAGTTTGTCACGGTTTATGTCTTCATGAGAGAGGGATTTTTTATAGCTTATTAAGCTTTTTATGATAAAATAGGGGTGTTTGTTTGAAAAGAAAGGGGGACTGGCTCGCATGAAAGTTGCTATTGTAAATAATCCAAAGACACAGTCCTTGGCAGTAAAAGAAAAAATACTAGAATTGTTTTTAGAGCGGGGGATCTTGCTTGATCAAGACCAACCGGATATTGTGATCAGTATAGGCGGGGATGGCACCTTGCTCCATGCCTTCCATGCCTACCAAGACCAGCTTGACCGGGTGCGTTTTATCGGCTTACATACTGGCCACCTAGGTTTCTATACGGATTGGAAGGACAACCAAGTGGCCGAACTGGTCGACGCCATTAGCCGGGACCAGGGTGAGCATGTCTCCTACCCTCTCTTGGAAGTGCGCCTTGTTCATAGTGATGGGCTGAGCAGCCGACGCTTGGCTCTGAATGAATCGGCTATTCGACGCTATGAGGGGACCATGACTTGCGAAGTTTATATCCGCGATGAGCTCTTTGAAGTCTTTCGAGGGGATGGCCTTTGTGTATCGACTCCCACCGGCTCAACCGGGCTCAATAAGTCCTTAGGGGGAGCCGTGGTCCATCCGCGTTTGCAGACCCTCCAGCTGACAGAGATCGCCTCGCTCAACAACCGGGTCTTCCGTACCTTGAGCTCTTCGATGTTGATTGCACCGGATGAATGGATTGTGCTCCGACCAGGTGATGGGGAGATTTCAGGCGTCTACTTATTTGTTGACCAATACTCAGCCCCTCTTGAGGAGGTTAAGCAGATTGAATTTCGGATTGCCGAAGAGCGGATTCATTTTGCCCGTTACCGTCACTTACACTTTTGGAACCGTGTCAAGACAAGCTTTATTGGTTAGCTCTGCACAGGACACAAGGGAGGAATGAAGCACTGTGTTATCTTTTGAATGGACGGTCCACCAAGACATGTATGTTCGCACATTTTTGCGGGGGAAGGGGATTTCGCGCCGTCTTCTAGCGCGAATTAAATACCATGGTGGGGAGGTCCTCTTGAATGATGAACCTCGCTATGTGGGGACCCAGGCCGTGGTGGGCGATCGGATTAAGGTCTTAATCCCAGATGAAGGGAAGCAGGAGGAGATTGAAGGGTTGCCAGGGCCCTTGGACATTCTCTTTGAGGATGACCATTACCTAGCCGTCAATAAGCCGGCTTATTATACTTCCATTCCTTCTTTCCACAATCCCCAGGGGTCGATGGCGAATATCTTAAAGGCCTATTACCAAGCACAGAATTATGATAACCAGGTCATCCATGTGGTGACGCGCTTGGACCGGGATACTAGCGGCGTGATGCTTTTTGCCAAGCACCAATTTGCCCACTCGCTCCTGGACCAGAGCCTGCGTCAGGGCGGGATTGATAAGCGTTATTGGGCCTTTACTCCTGACCCTCTCCAGCCCAAGGACCAAGGTTTTATTGAAGCAGCAATTGGTCGGAAGCCGGGCTCGATCATTGAGCGCCGGGTTGATCCAGATGGTAAGCCGGCCTTGACGGAATACCAGCTCTTGCGGGAGACGGCAGCTGGTTACCTCTATGGGGTCCGCCTCCATACCGGGCGCACCCATCAGATCCGTGTCCACTTTGCCCATGCAGGGGCGCCTTTGTATGGAGACAGTCTCTATGGAGGAGAGATGGCAGCCGGTCTTGACCGCCAGGCCCTCCACTGCCGGAGCTTATCCTTTGACCATCCCTTGACCGGTGACCACTTGCAGATTATTGCCCCTTTAGCTGATGAATTGTCGGATTGGCAGACGCGCTACTTTGAAGCCCAAGAGAAAGAGTGTGAAAATGGTAGATAAAAAAGAAGTCCAAAACGCTGAAAATCCAGAAATCTATGAAAGCCAACAAATGACTGATGAAGAGGTTTTTGAAGGGGTCATGGCCTGCTTGAGGCGAAATGACCGGGTGGCTTTTCGCGAAGAATTCTTCAAAAACCATACCTTTGTTCAAGCGCAGATTTATTTGAATTTGGAATTTGCTGACCGCCAGCTCGTCCATGAATTCCTAGAACCCCAGGAGCTGGCTGAAATCTATGATATTATCGATGATGAAGATGAAAGCCTGATCTTAGCCTTCCTGAATGAAATGAATGACGAGTATTCGGCAGTGGTCCTGGGCGAGATGTACACCGATAATGCTGCGGATATCTTGAATGACCTGAAACCGGAGAAGATGCGAACCTATCTGCGTTTGATGCCGAAAGCGCGGGCGGATGAACTTAAGGTCCTGATGAATTATGGCGATGAAACGGCCGGGGGGATTATGACCACGGAGTTTGTCTCGATTAAGGCCAACCAAACCATCCGTTCCGCTATGACCCTGCTTCGAGCCAAGGCCGAAAATGCGGAGAGTATCTACTATCTCTATATTGTCGACGATGATAACCGCTTAGTGGGCGTTCTCTCTCTGCGTGATCTCATCCTCAGTGAAGGCCATGTCTTGGTCTCTGATGTCATGTCTAGCCGGGTGATCTCGGTGGATGTCGATGAGGAGCAGAGCCAGGTGGCCCGAACCATTAAGGACTATGATTTCTTCGCCATTCCAGTGGTAGAAGCAACCGGCGAATTGCTGGGGATTATTACTGTTGATGATATCCTTGATGTTATGGATGACGAAGCCATGGCTGATTATTCCGGTCTGGCAGGGGTGGACGTGGATGAGCAGTATGAGAGTCCATCCAAGTCTGCCAAGTCCCGCTTACCCTGGTTGATTACCTTGCTTTGCCTGGGAATGGGGACATCGAGCTTGATTAGCCAATTTGAAGGCATGATTTCAGAAGTCGCTACCCTGTCCCTCTTTATTACCCTGATCACAGGGACGGCTGGGAATGCGGGGACCCAGTCCTTGGCCGTGGCGGTTCGCAAGCTTGCCCTGCCTGATGACCAATCGACCTCGCTTTTTTCGATGATTATGCGAGAAATTGTAACGGGGCTCCTCTGTGGGGCGATTACGGGACTGACCATTATGTTGATCGTTGGTTTCTGGCAGTCTAACTTTGTCTTAGGAGCTGTGGTTGGAATTGCTATGCTCTGTGCCATTACCGTAGCCAACTTAGCGGGGAGCTTGATCCCCATCTTAATGGACCGTTTGGGCTTCGATCCCGCCGTTGCTTCGGGTCCCTTTATTACGACTTTGAGTGACTTGACTTCGGTATTGATTTACTTTACGATCGCAGCGCAGTTCCTGCCTTTGTTGATGTAATTATCGAGCTAGGACCGGAAACTTGACCTTACTTTATAAATAGATTAAAATAGTGATAGTTTAGTGATATCAAGATTAAAGCGAAGAACAGATGAGTAGATGGTGGCGCGGCACAGAGAATCCGGTAAGCTGAGAACGGATGCGTTGAAGCGATTGAATATGGTCTGTGAGCAGGGAAGGATAGAATAAGCCGTATTTAGGCTTGTGAGTCCTTCTGTTTAGTGCCCATTAAAGCACTGCCATAGCTTATGGCGAATGAGGCAGGCTGTCTAAGCCTGTAAACTAAGGTGGTAACACGTTATCAACGTCCTTACAGTGGGGTACTGTAGGGACGTTTTTATTTGATAGGAAGCTCAAAAACTGCTCGACTCTTTAGCCTGGCTAGCTAGTGGTTAAAGAATAATTTTCATATCAATGAGTTGTGAGCAGTAGCGACGTTTCGAATGATATTAGGAGGTTGAGGATATGCCGATTAAAGTTGCGGGTAATTTACCAGCGATTCACCGTTTAGCAGAGGAAAATATTTTTGTTATGAATGATCGACGGGCGGAGATGCAAGACTTCCGTACCCTTGAAATTGTGATTGTGAATCTGATGCCGACTAAGGAAGCAACCGAAGAGCAGCTGCTCCGTCTATTAAGTAACTCGCCCTTGCAGGTCAATATCACTTTTCTTCATACGGCTAGTCACACTTCCAAGCATATTTCGGAAAAGCACTTGCGAACTTTCTATCGGACCTTTGAAGATATTAAGGACCGTTACTTTGATGGGATGATCATCACGGGGGCGCCGGTGGAAACTATGCCCTTTGAAGCTGTTAATTATTGGGAAGAATTAGAAGCGATTATGAATTGGAGCGAGGGCCATGTTTTCTCCACCATGCACATTTGTTGGGGAGCCCAAGCTGCCCTTTATCATCATTATGGGATCAATAAGTTTCCGCTTAAGGATAAGCTCTTTGGTATCTACGAGCAGCGGCTGAATGACCGAGAAAACAGTCTAGGGCGGGGCTTAGATGATGTCTTCCTCATGCCTCATTCCCGGCACACAGAAGTTCGCCGCGAAGATATTGAAGCCCAGGATGAGCTGGAAGTTCTTGCCTATTCGGAGGACGGTAGTGTGAGTGTGGCCTACAGCAAGGACCAGCGTTTCGTCTTTATCTTTGGGCACGTGGAATATGATGCTGAGACCTTGGATAAGGAATACCGCCGCGACCTTGACGCGGGTAAGACCATCCAGATGCCCCGTAATTACTATCCGAACGATGATCCCAAGCAAGCTCCGCCATTGAAGTGGCGGACAGCTGCTAATATGCTCTTTAGCAACTGGCTGAACTATTATGTCTACCAAGATACGCCATTTGTTATTGAACAGATTCCAGAGAAATGGCGGGTTGAAAAATAGGCTCTGCTATATGTCACCGTAATGATAGCAACAAGAAAAGGAAGCCTGGTTGTGGCTTCCTTTTTGTATGTCAATTTTTAGCTTTAAAGCAGTTCGAGTAAGTGTTCGATTTCAGAACCACTTTCTTCAATGGACTTGTATTCAATGGAGATTTCCTGGACACCGAGTTCTTGGTAGATGGACCGGGCATGTTGGAGTTCGTGCTTGATACGGTCTAGCTGGCTATAAGGAGCCTCCCCGGTCAAGCCCAGGTCTTTCAAGCGGTGGGTACGCACATTGAGGATATAGCGCGGGGAAGCAATCAGACCAAAGAGTTTCTTAGGGGGCGCTTGACGGAGGGTTTCCGGGAGCTGGACTTCTGGCATGAGAGGGAAGTTGGCAACCTTCCAGGAATGGTTAGCCAGGTACATGGAAAGGGGCGTTTTACCTGAGCGCGAGACGCCGAGCAGGATAATATCTGCTTCCAGCAGGCTCTTCTGACTGAGCTTGCCGTCGTCATGCTTGATGGCGTATTCCATGGCGGCCATGCGGTTGAAGTAATCTTGATTGACCCGGCGCTGGGCTCCAATTTCTTGGCTCGGCGCTAACTGGGTGGTCTGGCTGACTTGGTCAATCATCTCCTGCATAAAGTTGACATAAGCCAGGCCTTGGTCTTGGGCAAAGTTCCGGGCACAGTGGTCGAGCGTTTGATTCACAAAGGTGGCGGCCAAAAGAGCCTCTTCTTTCTTAGCATCTTCCAGGATGGGGAGGAGGTCTTCTGTCTCCTGGATGAAGGGGTAGCGTTTAATCTGGGGCTTGAGACCGTGCTGGAACTGGGCAAGAACAGCTTGGGCCATGAGGCGGGCGCTTTCGCCAACAGCATCTGATAATATATAGATATTTTTGTGAATCATAAATCTTCCTCGCTAACTAGGGATTGAACAAATAAACGGACAAGATGGGTTTTGGATAGTTTTCCCAAAATTTTAAAGTGTTCCAGGTCTTCGACCACGGGCAAGGAGTCCACCTCGTGTTTAACTAGGATTTTGGCCGCTTCGATGAGGGGGGTGTCCGCACGGGTGACCAGAATATTGGGCATCCGGGTCATAATGACCGCTAGAGCCGTTTGACCTTGGTCGCCTCCTGAAAGGCTGGCCCGCAGGAGGTCCTTGCGCGAGACAATCCCTAAGAGCTCTTGGTCTTCGGGAAGGCTCACATAGAGCGAACCGGAATCATAGAGGAAGAGCAGGGTGATTGCCTCTTGGACGGAACTATCTGGGCTCACTTGGATAGCAGACCCCATCACATCCGCCACTGTCAAGTCAGAAAATTGGTCGGACCAGAGCGGTTCAACATTTTGCCCGGTATAGAAGTAACCAATTTTTGGTTTAGCGTCTAGTATCCCGACCATGGTGAGGACAGCTAGGTCGCTACGCAGGGTAGACTTGGTAAGTTGGAAATGGTCAGCAATGGCATCAGCTGTGATGGGCTGTTTTTTCTTGACAATGCGGATAATTTCCTCTTGGCGTTGGCTAAATTTCATGCATCTTCCTCAATTTCTAATTCTTAGCGACGACAAATGGTTAGGCCCGGTTTAGAAGACTGGCTTGGGCGGCTGCTAATTGGGCAATGGGGAGGCGGAAGGGCGAGCAGGAGATATAGTCGAGTCCAATCGCATCAAAGAAGGCGATCGAAGCAGGGTCTCCGGCTACTTCACCGCACACCCCAATCGGAATATCAGGCTTAGCGGACCGGGCTTTTTGGCAGGCAAGCTTGATCAAGGCGCCCACGCCTTCTTGATCGAGACTTTGGAAAGGATCCTTGGCTAGGGTGCCATCTGCCAGGTATTGGTGGATAAACTTGCCAGCATCGTCCCTGGAATAGCCAAAAGTCATTTGGGTCAGGTCATTAGTCCCAAAGCTCATAAAGTCGGCATCCTGGGCAATTTGGTCAGCCGTTAGACAAGCCCTTGGAATCTCTATCATTGTACCAATTTTATAAGATAAAGTCATCTGGTGTTCAGCTAGATAGCGGTCTGCTGTTTCCTCTAGTCTTTGTTTTAAAAGCTGTAATTCTTTGGCTAGGCTAACCAGGGGAATCATAATTTCCACTTTTAAGTCCTGACCACCGGCTTCTTGGCTGGACCTGGAACCGGCTAGGATAGCGTGAACCTGCATTTCATAAAGTTCGGGATAGGTCATAGCGAGCCGGCAGCCCCGGTGACCCAGCATCGGGTTAACTTCCTTCAATTGTTGGATTCGGTCCTTGAGGGCTTCTTCAGAAAGTTCAAGCGACTGGGCCAGGCTTAGAATTTCTTGTTCATCCTGGGGCAAGAATTCATGGAGGGGAGGGTCAAGTAAGCGGATGACCGTTTTTTGCCCCTGGCTGAGATCAAAGATAGCTTTAAAGTCTGCTTCTTGGTAGCCGGCAATTCTTTCTAGTGCCGCATGGCGGTCGTTGTCATTTGAAGAAAGGATAAAGCGGCGAATTTCTAAGAGGCGTTCAGCCTGGAAGAACATGTGCTCAGTGCGTACGAGACCGATCCCTTGCGCCTTGAAGTCAAAACCTGTTTGGATGTCTTGGGGATTTTCAGCATTCATGCGAACGGCGAGGCGGCTCTCTTCACGGGCCCAGGTCATTAAGGCTTCGAAGTCAGCTCCGGCCTTGCTGGGGCTGCTTGGAACATGGCCCAGGTAGACCTTGCCTGTATTGCCGTCGACGGATATGCTATCACCTTCGTGGAGCAAGCGGTCGCCACAGTGGAGGAGGCCTTGACCTTCATCAACATTCAAGTCATGGCAGCCAGTCACGCAGCACTTGCCCATGCCGCGAGCGACAACCGCTGCGTGGGAGGTCATACCGCCATGGCAGGTGAGGATAGCTTGGGCAGCCGTCATGCCTTCAATATCTTCAGGCGAGGTTTCTTGACGGACGAGGATGCAAGCTTTGCCAGCTTCGGCCCAGTCCTTGGCCTTGTCTGCTGTGAATACAATCGCCCCACTGGCGGCTCCTGGGCTGGCTGCTAGTCCAGCTTCTGATAGGAGTTCTGCCTGGCTTAAGTTTTCTTCTGTAAAGCTAGGGTGGAGCAACTGGTCAAGGCTCTTGGCATCGACTTGTTGGAGGGCCTCGGCCTTGGTGATGAGCCCTTCCTTGACCATGTCTACCGCAATTTTAACCGCAGCCTTGGCGGTCCGCTTCCCATCCCGGGTTTGGAGGAAGTAGAGCTTGCCTTCCTCGATCGTAAATTCGATATCTTGCATATTATGGTAGTGGGCCTCGAGTTTATTCGCTAGGCTTTCAATTTCTTGGTAGATCTGAGGGGCTTGCTGATTGATTTCATCGAGGGCTTGGGGGGTTCGGATACCGGCTACCACGTCTTCTCCCTGAGCATTGACTAGGAATTCACCAAAAAGTTCCTTTTCTCCGCTTGCAGGATGGCGGGTAAAGAGGACACCCGTGCCTGAATGGGGCCCCAGATTACCAAAGACCATTTCTTGGATGTTGACAGCTGTACCCAGGTCATCAGGAATATCGTGGAGCTGGCGGTAGACGCGGGCCCGCTTGTTGTTCCAAGATTTAAAGACCGCCTCTACCGCATCATAGATTTGTTGGTGGACATCTTGGGGGAAGGGGAAGTTCAATTCTTCTTGGTAGATGGTTTTGAAGTCTGCCACTAAGTCTCTTAGAGCCTGGCTGCTGAGCTCGTAATCGGCAGTGACCTTTTCTTTGCGGCGGGCCTGGCTGAGTCGGTCTTCAAATAATTGACTGTCCAAGCCGTAGACCACATCGGCGTACATCTGTAAGAGCCGCCGGTAGCAGTCATAGGCGAAGTGGGGGTTATCCGTCATTTGGGCCAAAGCCTCCACATTCTCGTCGTTTAAGCCCACATTCAGGATGGTATCCATCATCCCTGGCATGGAGATTTTAGCCCCACTGCGGACAGAAACCAGTAAGAGTTGGTCTTTTTGGTTAAATTGCTTGTGGGTTTGTGCTTCCAATTCTTGGATGGCTTTTTGAATATCCGTTTTAAGGTCAGTACTTAGCCCTTGCTTAGGGTCTTTAAGATAGTCGAGACAAGCTTGGGTCGTGATGGTAAAACCTTGGGGAACAGGCAGTCCCAAACGACAGAGTTCGGCTAAGTTAGCTCCCTTGCCGCCCAGTAAATCGCGCATTCCAGCATGACCTTCTGTGAAAGCATAAACATTTTGTGACATAATAGCCTCCTTTGACTGCTAAGTGATACGTCACAAAGATTATATAATGCAACACATATAATTGCAAGCGCTTTTTTGATTGTGAATAGCTACTTAGGGGGCGGAATAGCTTTTTAAATGCAGATCTATGAAGGAAAAATTCTTTTTTCACAAATGTTTTATATGATATTAGAGCTTTTATATGATATGTGATGCATTATAGATGAAAATACATCCTCAAAGAAAAACAGGAAAGCAGTCAGTTTAACTGTTTTCCTGTTTACTCTATTTTTCAGCTAAGGAGAGGCGCATTTGCAGGTGGGGGATGCCAGCTTCTTCAAAGTAGTCGCCTTCCCCTTGGTAGCCGCATAGCTGGTAGAAGTTCTCGCGACCGACCTGGGCATGGAGGATGAGTTCTTTAAAGCCTTGTTCTTGGCTATAAGCTTGGCATTCAGCCATCAGCTCTCGCCCAATCCCATGGTCTCTTTGGGCCTTCAAGACAGCGACGCGTTGGACCTTGGCCGTCTCTTGGGAGAGGGGGAGGAGTCGGGCGCAGGCTAAGGGCTCACCAGCTCGATAGGCCACCAGGTGTCTAGCTAGCCTTTCCTTGTCATCGATTTCCAGTGCGGGGTCGATCCCTTGTTCACCGATAAAAACGGCTTTGCGGATAGCCAGGGCATCCTGGTAAGTTTGGGAGTTAAGGTCTTGGGTCCATTTAAATTTCATGCGCATCATTCCTTTTTTTGCTTAATTCTAGCACTAAAGCTGTGGGTAAAGCTAATAAAATATCTAGCGGCTAATATTTTACTTGCTTAGAAGTTATGATAGAATGAGGGGATGTAAAAAACAGTTAGAGTTAAATATAAAGGATGAAGAAGATGAATCTTAAAGAAGAAGTTCAAAAACGGCGCACTTTTGCCATTATTTCCCACCCAGATGCGGGGAAAACAACGATTACTGAGCAGCTCCTACTATTCTCTGGGGCCATCCGCCAAGCCGGGACCGTCAAAGGGAAAAAGACTGGTCAATATGCCAAGTCTGACTGGATGGATATTGAGAAGAAACGGGGAATTTCCGTTACTTCTTCCGTTATGGAGGTCGATTATGACGGTCACCAGGTCAATATTGTAGATACCCCTGGCCACGAGGATTTCTCTGAAGATACTTACCGAACTTTGATGGCTGTGGATGCGGCTGTCATGGTGATCGATTCGGCTAAGGGGATCGAACCCCAGACTAAAAAACTTTTCCAGGTTTGTGCCATGCGGGGCATTCCTATCTTTACTTTTATGAATAAGTTGGACCGCGATGGCCGTGAGCCCATGGACTTGGTGGCCGAATTGGAGGATATCTTAGGGATTGATGCCTATCCAATGAATTGGCCAATCGGCATGGGCAAGAGCCTGGAAGGCATTTATGATATCTATAATCAACGGATCGAGCTCAACCATCCAGAAGCGGAGGATCCTTTCCTCGCCTTGGATGAATCCGGCGACCTCGCCCAAAGTCACCCGATCCAGTCTTCTATTTTCTATGAAGAAGCCTTGGAGAATGTCCAATTGCTCCAGGAAGCTGGCAATGACTTTGACAAGGAAGCCATCCTTAACGGGAAGCTGACTCCTGTCTTCTTTGGCTCTGCCCTGACTGGTTTTGGCGTCCAAACCTTCCTGGATAGCTTTGTTGATTTTGCACCAGCACCGGGTCCAGTGGAAACCCAGGATGGCGAAGTGGTCAGCCCTTTAGATCCAGAGATGTCTGGTTTTATCTTCAAAATCCAAGCTAATATGGATCCCCGGCACCGCGACCGAATTGCCTTTGTTCGGATTTGTTCGGGGAGTTTCGAAGAGGGGATGACGGTCAAATTGGCCCGCAATGATAAGAAGCTGAAACTCAATAATACGACCCGCTTTATGGCCGACAGCCGGGAGAACGCGAGCGAAGCGGTTGCAGGGGACATTATCGGCCTCTATGATACCGGCAATTTCCAGATCGGAGACTCTATTTATGCAGGCAGCCAGAAGGTTCAGTTCAAGCCCCTGCCCCAGTTTACGCCAGAGCTCTTTATGAAGGTGACACCTAAGAATGTGATGAAGCAAAAATCCTTCCACAAGGGAGTAGAGCAGCTGGTCCAAGAAGGGGCCATCCAACTCTATAAGACCTGGTTTACTGAAGAATATATCCTGGGAGCTGTAGGTCACTTGCAGTTTGAAGTCTTCGAAGATCGCTTGAAAAATGAATACAATTCTGAAGTGATTATGTCTTCTATGGGCTCTAAGACCGCGCGCTGGATTGACGAAGACGACCTCGATCCCAATATGTCATCGAGCCGGAACCTGCTCTGCAAGGACCGCTACGGCCAGCCTGTCTTCCTCTTTGAAAATAATTTCGCTGAGCGCTGGTTCCAAGACAAGTATCCGGATGTCGAATTGAAGAGCTTGCTTTAAGAAAAAAACAATATTTATAACAATCAAAAAGTGCAGTCCCGAATTTTCAGGACTGCACTTTTATCTTTTGAAGTTATTCACTTTCTTCGTCATCACTCACACTATCAACATCTGATTCCGAGTCAGACGCATTATTTTCCTTCAGTTCACTGACGGTAATCTTCTTGTCATCATCCAGGTCAAAGCTGATTTCCTTCAACTCTGGGTGCTTGAGATAGGCATCCGCGATTTGGTCTTCGATGTGTTCTTGGAGGACACGGCGGAGGGGCCGGGCGCCTAGTTTAGGATTATAACCCAGTTCCACGAGTTCATCCTTGGCTTCTGGACTCACTTGGACCTGAATGCCTTGACCTTTGAGCAGGTGATTCATTTCTTTGAGCATGAGGTCAATAATGACAATGAGCTCTTCTTTAGTCAATGGTTCAAATTCGACAATGGCGTCGAAGCGGTTAAGGAATTCCGGCTTGAAGTAGTCGTCCAGCTTGTCGAGAACCGTCTTGGTCTTACCTTGCTGGCTGGCGGCGAAACCGACGCTGGATTCGACACCGGCTGATCCCGCATTAGAGGTCATAATGATGATGGTGTCTTTAAAGGAAACCACCCGGCCTTGGGAGTCAGTGAGTCGGCCGTCATCCATGATCTGCAAGAAGAGGTTGAGGACATCGGGGTGGGCCTTTTCAATCTCGTCGAGAAGGATCAGGGAGTAAGGGCGGCGCCGGACTTGTTCGGTTAAACGACCAGCTTCTTCGTAGCCCACATAGCCAGGTGGTGAACCGATCAGCTTGCTGACACTGTGTTTCTCCATGTATTCACTCATATCAAAGCGCACCATGGCATCCTTGCTACCGAAGAGTTCGCGGGCGAGTTGACGGGCAAGTTCTGTCTTACCAACACCAGTCGGCCCAACGAAGAGGAAGCTACCGATAGGACGTTCACCAGCAGTCAAGCCGACCCGGTTGCGGCGGATAGCCCGACTGACAGCTTCAATCGCTTCATCCTGTCCGATGACACGGGACTGCAAGTTTTCCTCTAAGTTGATGAGCTGGTTTTGTTCTTGCTCTTGGAGGTCAGAGACAGGGATGCCGGTCTTTTCTTCCACAATGGATTGAATGTCTTCGACTTCCACCCGGGGGCGTTTTTCAGGGACATCCACATGGTTGTCGCGCATTTCTTGGTATTTGGCTAATTGGTCCCGGTAGTAGGCCGCTTTTTCATAGTCTTCGGCTTCGGTTGCCATTTGCTTCAGGTCATTCAATTGCGTAATTTGCTTGTCCAGCGATTCCAAGTCCACAAAAGGAATGGTAAGATTCTTGCGCGAGCCTGATTCATCTAAGAGGTCGATGGCTTTGTCCGGGAGCTGACGGTCAGTGATGTAGCGGTCAGATAGGCGGACAGTGGCTTCAATGGCCTCTGGGCTGTAGATAACATTGTGGTATTTCTCATACTTATCCGTAATGCCCTGGATAATTTCAAGGGTTTCTTCCACGCTTGGTTCTTCCACATAAACGGGTTGGAGGCGACGGGCGAGGGCCCCATCTTTTTCGATTTGGCGGAATTCATTGAGGGTGGTTGCCCCAACTAATTGGAGCTCACCCCGGGCTAGGGCTGGCTTGAGGATATTTCCTGCGTCCATGGAGCCTTCAGCGCTACCGGCACCGACAATTTCATGAATTTCATCAATGAAAAGGATAATGTCATCATTGGCACTGACTTCTTGGATTAATTGTTGCATTTTTTCCTCGAATTGCCCGCGCACACCGGTTCCTTGGACCAAGGAGGCTACATCTAAGGAAATCACTTCCTTATTTTGAAGTTTTTCAGGGACCTCCTTCGCCACAATTTTTTGGGCGAGGCCTTCAACTACCGCCGTTTTCCCAACACCGGCTTCCCCGATCAGGACGGGATTGTTTTTGTTCCGACGGTTGAGGATTTCGATCACTCGGCGAATTTCATTGTCGCGTCCAATTATGGGATCGAAGTGGTCATTCTGAGCCAGGTTCGTCATATTCGTGCCATAAGTTGACAGCAGGCTCTGTTCATTATTTGTACTTTGCCCTTGACCAGCGGTGAAGTTAGCAAAAGGATTCTCTCCCTGCTTGGAAGAGGCCTGGAAGCCTGCCGGGTTCTGGCGGAGGCTTCTAAAAATACTATCAAGGTCATTCCAAGGGAGGTCTTGGTTTGGGTTATTTTGTTGGTGGTTTTCTTGGGAGCCGCCATCATTGATGACTTCGCGATAACAATGTTGGCAGAGGTTGATGGCTTGGCGCTTGCCGTTAACATTGGCATACATATGGATCGCGGCTTGGCGCTTGCCACAGCGTTGACAAATCATAGGGTCACTCCTTTATCTTTACAAATACTTGGTCAAGTAGTGAGTCAAGATATCTTGACCAATACTGACTATATCTACATTATACATTGACCTTTACTGACTTTCAAGTTTTAAGCCTTAAATTTATCCCAGAAAGTGTACAAATTAGCTGGCAAAAAATAAAGATGTGAATCTGCTAAAAATTTAGGTAAAGACTTGCATAAAAAAACTGATAGCGGTATCATATGATTAAGTAATCTTTACCACAGGGCCTTGTTTCAAGTGCGCAAACGTGGTAAATTATTATTTAGGAGTATGTTCATCTCTCTTGAGTTTGAGTATTCTGCTACGAAGTGAAGTCAATAATATAGATTAAGGAGATATTTATTATGCAAAAAGAAACTTTCAATATTACTGCTGAAACTGGTATCCACGCACGTCCAGCTACTTTATTAGTTCAAACTGCTAGCAAGTTTGAATCTGAAATCAACTTGGAATATAAAGGTAAATCTGTTAACCTTAAATCCATCATGGGCGTTATGTCTTTAGGTGTTGGTAAAGGCGCAGATGTTGAAATTACAGCTGAAGGTAGCGACGAAGAAGAAGCTATCGCAGCTATTAAAGAAACAATGTCAAACGAAGGTTTGTCTGAATAATTGAAAACTTTCACTAACCGGTGCTCGCACCGGTTATTTTTTTTGTTTCTTTATAAAGAGTGAGACTGTTCCAAAAGTCGTTCAGGACTGACTTTTGGAACAGATTTTCGAAACAAGCTCCTTTTTAAGAGGCTGGGGCTTTTGTCCCATCCTCTTCGACTTCACAAACTCTATTCATTCAATTGTCAACTTTTATCGCAAGAGCTTTTTTAATAATTTAGGGATTTTTTCATGCATTGTTCAAGAAGTCTCTGGGAGACTATGCTAGAATAAAGTAAGACGCTAGAGGAATGGATAGCTCTGGCTAAGAAATTTAGAATAATTGTTCACAGGAGCAAGGAATTAGTGTACAATTTTAGCTAAGTTACTTTATATTTAATAGGGTAATTTGGGATATAGTGAAAGGAGTTTTCTTATGAAAACATCACAGTTAAAAGCGATTCTTAACCGTTTAGAAGCGATGACGGCAGATGATTCTGAGATTGAGGTAAGACGTTTCGAATTTGAAGGTCAGGAACGCTGCCAAGTTCGTTACGATCGTGAAACTGAGAGCTTTGAATTGCATGACCATACAATTAATGAAAGCTTCCAATTTGACGATATTGACTTAGTTGCCATTGAAATCTTTGAATTGTTGCAATAGAACGAAATCCGATTATCGGCAGTTAGCTGCTGAAACGCTGGGTCGTGTTTGGCACGGCTCTTTTTTTGAAGCGGATAAGGAAGGGTGAAGAGCGGTAGTGAATGCATTGAACTTGGATAAGCTGGCAGATAGACTAGCTGAAGCAGATGAAATTGTGGACTTGAATTGGCCGGGAGCTTTGGAAGTTAAGCAAATTAGCTATGATTCCAGAGAGGTTGAGCCGGGCTGCTTGTTCTTTTGTAAGGGGGCACACTTTGATCCGAAGTTTCTTGACCAGGCTAAGGCCAAGGGAGCGGTCGCTTATATAGCGGAAGATCATTATCCCCAAGTTGACCTTCCTTACTGCCAGGTGCGCGATGTCCGCCGGGCAATGCCCTTAGTGGCTGACGCTTTTTATGGGTCTCCCTACCAGGACTTTGACTTGATTGGGATTACGGGAACCAAGGGCAAGACGACGACCACAGCCTATCTCCATGCCATCCTCGATGCCTACCAAGAGGACCAAGGCAAGCCAGCAACAGCCTTCCTCTCCTCTAATCGTTTCGATGATGGGATTGATCGGGGCGCTTCCCAGCTAACGACGCCGGAATCCTTGCCATTGTTTAAGCACTTTGACCATGCCCGTCAGAGCCAGCGCGATTTCATGACCATGGAAGTGTCCAGCCAGGCTTTGAAGTATCGTCGGGTCGATCAAGTCCTATTTGATGTGGCAGCCTTTTTAAATATTTCAAGAGACCATATCAGCCCTAATGAACACCCTAATTTTGAGGATTATTTTGAAAGCAAGCTTAAAATTTTTGACCGGGCCAAGTGTGCCGTTCTCGTTAAAGATAGCGACCACTACGACCGTATTCTAGACCGTGCCCAAAGGAGTCCCGAAGTCGAAGAGATTATAACAGTGAGTCTCAATGATGCGAGCGCTGATTACTATGCGACAGATATCCAGGCGCAAGCGGACGGCCAGCGCTTTACCCTCCACGATCCGGAAGGGCAGGAAGAAATGACTATGAGTATGCAGGGAATCTTCAACGTGGAAAATGCCCTGGTCGCTATAGCCATTGCCCGTCATTACGGTGTTCCTTATGCCTTGATTAACCAAGCCTTGGCTCAAATTAAGGCACCAGGACGCATGGAGGTCTTTCAGTCAGCTGATGGCCAGCTGAAGGCTATCGTGGACTTTGCCCACAATCTCTTGAGTTTTGAGCAGCTTTTCCATGCTGCTAAGCAGATGTTCCCTGACCACCGCTACCGGATTGTCTTTGGGGCACCGGGAAATCGCGGGATCGGTCGGCGCGAAGACTTGCCCCAGGTTGCTGCCCAGGAGGCGGACGCCATTTACTTGACCATGGATGACCCAGGTACCGAGTCTGTTGAAACGATCTGTCAAACTCTCCACCAGCATGTCTTAGAGGCTGGTGGCCAAGCAGAGATTATATTGGACCGACCTCAAGCCATCCACCAAGCTTTTGTGGATGCAGCGGCAGACCAAGCGCCAAATGTGGTTCTTTTAGCCGGTAAGGGCGATGAATGTTTTATGAAGATTAATGGTAATAAGGAAGACTATTTAGGGGATGTGCACTATGCCCAGGCTGAATTGAAAGTCTATGACAAAGCGCAGTCAACTTCTAAGTAAGAGAAAGAGGAGGTCCGAAAGATGGATAAACTATATATTGGATTACTAGGTTTAGGGACAGTAGGGGGAGGGACGGCAGAAATTATCCTCCAACACCAGGAGAAGATGCAAGCTATCCTCGGTAAGGAAGTTGTTGTGAAGACGGCCTTGGTGAAGTCTGTGGATGAAGTCACTGGAGACTTAGCTGAACAAATTCCTCTAACAGAATCGCTGGATGACATCCTAAATGATCCTGAGATTGCAATTGTGGCAGAATTGATGGGGGGAATTGATTTCCCTAAACACTGCATTGAAGCAGCCCTTAATGCCGGCAAGCATGTGGTGACAGCGAATAAAGACTTGATCGCTGTCCATGGGGCAAGCCTCAGCCACTTAGCCCAGGAAAAAGGCCTCGATCTTTATTACGAAGCGGCGGTTGCTGGGGGAATTCCCATTCTCCGTGCCCTATCTAATTCGCTTGTGGCTGATGAATTGGTCCAAGTGCGGGGAATTCTCAATGGAACCACGAATTATATCCTCAGCCGGATGACCCAAGAGGGGGCAGACTATGCAAAGGTTTTAAAGGATGCCCAAGAACTTGGCTTCGCAGAAGCTGACCCAACAGCTGATGTCGAAGGTCTGGATGCAGGCCGTAAGGTAGTTATTCTGACTAAGATGGCTTTTGGAGCAGAGATTAGCCTAGATGACCTTCCTATTCAAGGGATTAGTCAAATTAAACAAGCTGATATCCAAGTAGCTAAGCAGCTCGGTTATATCATCAAATTATTAGGTTCGACCTCTTGCCAGGATGGCCAGGTCTATGCTGAAGTAGCGCCTACCCTTGTTCCTAATAGCCATCCTCTAGCTACGGTTAATGCAGAAATGAATGCTGTTTATACGGTTGGCCAAGCTAGTGGGGAATTGATGTTCTATGGTGCGGGGGCTGGCGCCTTACCAACAGGCTCTGCCGTCGTGGCTGATATTATTGCGATTGGTCGCAACATGAATGAAAGCACAGTTGGCGCACCTTTTGCCCGTTTTAACCGGGAAAGCACTTGGTCAAAGGCCAAGGATGTAACAGGACGGGCCTTCTTCCGCTTTAAATTGGTCAACCAAACCGGCGCTTTTGCCCGTTTGACGGAACTTTTTGCCAAGGCAAATATCAGCCTTGCCCATGTCCTTCAACTGCCTAGCGACAGTGAAGAAGCTGAGGTAGTTGTGGTGACGGATTTGATGACTATGGAAGAGAAGGCATATTTGCTTGAACTCGTAGAGGAAGCTGACCAGATGGCATGCGCTGCTTCTTATAATGTCTTAGACTAGAGGAGGCGGACGATGACACGTTTACTTGTACCTGCGACGTCAGCTAACCTGGGCCCTGGTTTTGATTCAATTGGTGTAGCGGTCAGCCTCTACTTAACCATGGATGTGTTAGAGCCAGCTGATGCTTGGTGGATTGACCATGACTTGGGCGATGACATTCCTCACGGTGAGGACAACCTGATCATCCAAACCATCCAAAAATTGGCCCCAGAAGTGCCTGCCCATAAACTCGCTATGCATTCCGATATTCCTTCAGCGCGAGGCCTAGGATCAAGTTCTAGCGCTATTATTGCAGGGATTGAATTAGCCGACCGTTTAGGACAAAAAGGCTGGTCAGAAGAAGAGAAGATTAATATGGCCAATGCGATTGAAGGGCACCCGGATAATGTGGCGCCTGCCTTGGCAGGAGGCTTAGTGATAGGGGTGGCCCTGGAAGCCGACCGGGTCTTATGGACCAAGCATACCTTCCCCCACATTGCCTTTGTGGTGACCATTCCTAATAAGCAGCTCCTGACTAGTCAGGCAAGGGCTGTCCTCCCCAAGCAATTGGACTTCGCCCAAGCTGTGAGAGCCAATGGTATCGGCAATGTCCTAGCTAGTAAGCTAGCTGTCGGCGAATTGGAAGAAGCTGGCCATCTTATGGAGATGGACCTCTTGCATGAGACCTACCGTAGCCCCTTGGTTCCTGAACTTAAGCAAGTGCGCCAAAGCTTAGACGGACAGGCTGGTGTTTATGGCACTTACTTAAGTGGCGCTGGGCCAACTATCATGACCCTGGCCCATAAGGAAAATGCTGAAGACTTAGCTGACATACTCAGCCATGATATCCAAGATGCTCAGATTCGTGTACTGGACCTCGACGAAGAGGGCGCACGCTGGCTAGATTAAATGAAAAAAGGCAGCCCGCAGAAAATTTGCGGGCTGCCTTTTTAATCGCCTATTAAGTTTTACTTTAGATATTTAGCGGCAGCTTGGTCGAGGATGAAGAGGGCATTGGGGTGGTTTTGAAGGACGCTGGCTGGCACTTCTTCAGTCACTGGCCCTTCTAATGCCGCTTGGACGATTTTGGATTTTTCTTCACCGAAGGCCATAAGGATAACTTTGTCCGCCTTCATAATGCTCGCAATCCCCATGCTCAAAGCCTGGGTGGGGACCTCGTCAATGCTATCGAAGAAGCGTTGGTTAGCTTCGATGGTCGACTGAGTGAGGTCAACTAGGCGGGTTAGACTATCGAAAGGTGATCCAGGTTCATTGAAGCCAATGTGGCCATTGTGACCGATGCCTAGGATTTGGACCTGGATGGGGTTTTGGTCAATAATGGCTTCATAGGCCTTAACTTCCGCTTGAGGGTTATCTGTACTACCGTCAGGAAGGTAGGAGGCGCGGAATGGCTTGGCAGCAAAAAGTTCTTTTTGCATGAAATAATGGTAGGATTGGGGATGGTCAGCCGGTAGACCATAGTATTCATCCAGGTTGATTGAAGTGGCCTGGCTGAAATCAAGATCAGATTCTCTAAGTAACTGGTAGAGTTTTTCTGGCGTTGAGCCGGTTGCTAAGCCAAAGACGGTCTGCGGATTAGTGCTGAGCTCTTCCTTAAAAAGCTCAAATACGGCTTGTGAGGCACTTTCTTTGTCGGCATATACTTGGTAGGGCATGTCTAAGTCCTTCTTTCTATTTTAAGCTTTAGGACTATTTTACCATGAATGCCGGTGAAAAAACTTTCATTCTTTAATTAAAAGAAATTTAGCGGACTGAAAGAGTCTTGAATTTCTAGGGGGACAGAGTAAAATAAAGGTCAGTAATAAGCTCTGCCATGTGATAAGTGATTGGGGCAGATATGAGAAAGGAATGAACAGAGATGTCAGAAATTTACAAGGCCAAGCGGGTGATCCTCAGCCAGGAAGACCTAAGTGATGCCTATGTTGAAGTAGCAGACGGCAAATTTGTTGGCATTTACACCGAACTTGAGGAGGGGCGGGATTATGTGGATCTAGGGGAAGTTACCCTGGCACCAGGCCTCTTTGACCTCCATATCCATGGCTTCTTGGGCCATGATGTAATGGACGCAGATCCCCAAGGCCTGGCAGCGATTGCGGAAGGCTTATTGTCTTGTGGGGTCACTTCTTGGTTGCCAACAACCCTGACTGCACCAACGGAAGAGCTCAACCAAGTCTGCCAGATGATTGGTGATACAGCACCTCACTTAAGTGGAGCCAAGGTCCAAGGAATTTTCCTAGAAGGTCCTTTTTTTACCGAGAAATACAAGGGCGCACAGAACCCCAATTACATGTTAGATCCAGAAATTGACCAGCTGAAAAATTGGCGGCAACTTTCCAAGGGCTTAGTTAACCGGATCGGGATTGCGCCAGAACGTGAAGGGGCAGTTGACTTTGTCAAAGCTGCCAAAGATCTGGGCGTCCATGTCGGCTTAGGCCACTCTAATGCGAGCTATGACCAGGCCAAGGCCTGCCATGAAGCGGGGGCTGACTTCTTTGTCCACACCTACAATGGTATGTCTGGTCTCCACCACCGCGAACCGGGTATGGTGGGAGCAGCGCTCAGCTTCAAGGAGGTCTATGCTGAACTCATCTGTGACGGTTACCATGTCCATCCGCGCGCTGCTCAAATTCTAGTCGACCAACGTGGGCCAAAAGAAAGCCTCCTCGTGACCGACTGCATGCGAGCAGGGGGCTTAGCAGATGGGCCTTCCAAGCTAGGTGAGTTTGAAGTCATCGTTAAAGATGGAGCTGCCCGCTTGAAGGAGGGCGGTAACTTAGCTGGTTCCATCCTAGAATTAAAGACAGCTGTCAAGCATGTGGTGGAATGGGGCTTAGCGTCGGTCTCCGAAGCTGTCCGGATGGCTTCCTATTACCCAACCAAATCGCTAGGTTTGGAAAATGTCTGTGGTCAAATTAAGCCTGGCCTGGATGCGGACTTCATTATTCTGGACGAAAACTTGGATCTTAAAGCCACCTATCTCAAAGGGGAATGCCGCTACCAAGCCTAGCCTGGCCGCCCTAAAAAGGAGCTCATTTATGATCACTTGCCTGCTTTGTCTCGTCCTCGTCTTCGCTTTTCTCTATATTTATCGAAAGGTCAACCAGCGTCTCTACCGAGCTGAACTGGCTGAGGACTTGGTATTTGACCTCGGACCCCGGGCTTACCGGCAGGCGGTCCAGGTGCGGGGGCAAGATCGGACCAAGCCCCTTATCTTATGGGTTCACGGAGGGCCAGGTCTCCCTAATCCGGCGCTTACTTATAGCTACCAGAAAGCATTGGAAGACGATTTTATTATCTGCTACTGGACCCAGGCTGGTTCAGGGCGGTCTTACTACCTTAATCCGGACCGCTATCAGGAGGGCCCCAGCTACCAGGAATTGGAAGCGAGCCTGGATGACTTAGTCGATAAACTTTGCCAGCGTTACGGTAAGGAGAGGCTGATCTTGGTCGGCCATTCTTTTGGGTCCATCTTGGGCCTAGGCTATGCCAAGGCCCATCCAGGCAAGCTCTTAGCCTATGTGGGGATCAGTCAGATTACGGACATGATTGCCGGTAATTTCCTCATCTTGGATATGGCTGAGGGGGTCATCAACCGTCTTGGTGACCGCCAGGCCCTGGCTTCCTTGACTAAGGCCAAGCGAGCTACCCGCCATGCCCTCCAGTCTCGCTATATTGAAGCAAAGAATTATCTTAAGGTGGAGCGCTTGGCCCAAGATTATCTGCGGACGATTCCCTGGAAGGCCCAAGCAAAGGTTGTTTGGCAAGTTCTCAGCTCACCTGATCTAAGCTGGGCCGACCTGCGTTGGTATGGGCTTATGGCCTGCCAAGGGACGCGCTTTACCCAGATTCAAGCTGACCTGATGGAAGAGGCCCAGCGTATGGACTTATCAGCTATCGATCGCTTGGAGGTCCCTCTGCTCCTAGTCTCAGGATCCCTGGACTGGCAAGCCCCCCTAGACCAAGTCTTTGACTTCTTTGACCAAGTCCAAGCTCCCCAGAAGGCTTTCCGTATTATCCCTGGAGCCGGCCACAGCCCTTTCCTCTCGCATAAGAAGCTCTTTAGCCAGTGCCTGAAGGATTATTTATACTATCATTTGAAAGATTGAGGCTGAAATTTTCAGCCTCTTTTTACATAATTTTCTTTTGGTTTGGCGAGATAAATGATTGATGGTGACCATAATTGACCAGTTAAGGGTATTAATATCAAAAAAAGTGATCGAATATGATCGAAAATGATTGAAACGATCCTTCGAACATGGTATTCTATTAATTGAGAGGGGGTGTTGAAAACGCTTGCGACAGAAAGAAGGCAACTCATTGTGGAGATGCTCGAGAAAGAATCCCTAGTCAAGGTAACCAGTCTGGTTGACCAACTCGGGGCTTCTGAGGCGACTATCCGCCGTGACTTATCCACTTTAGAAGATGAAGGGAAGCTAACCCGCGTTCATGGTGGCGCCAGACGGCACTATTCATTGGATAATGAGAAGTCACTCGACGAGAAATTGACCCAACATATTGAAGAGAAGGAAGCGATTGCCAAGGCAGCGGCTAACTTAGTTCAAGACAAGGATATTATTTATTTAGATGCTGGGACAACCACCCTACAGATGGTTCCCCATTTAGCGGGCCTCGATATTTTGGTGGTTACCAATGGAATTGAACAAGCCATGGCTTTGAATGCTTTAGCCATCGATACGATTATGTTGGGCGGTAATCTGAAGAAAAATACGCGGGCTGTCGTCGGTTCCCAAGCTTTTCAGCAACTTGCGAATTATCACTTTAACAAGGTCTTCATGGGGATCAATGCTATCCACCCCGATTTTGGCATGACGACTCCAGATATCGAGGAGGCTAATATTAAGCAAGAGGCGATCAGCCAAGGCGGCCAGGTGTATTTCCTCGCTGACAGCAGCAAATTGGACAAGATGTCTTTTGCCAAGGTGGCCGATGCGGACACAGGAATTGTGATAACGAGTGAGCTGAGCCCTGAGCTCAAGCAACAATGCAGCGAACAAATTAATTTAAGAGAGGTGAAGGGATGATTTATACAATTACTTTTAATCCGGCCGTCGACATGGTCTACCAGCTCGATCAATTAGTTGAAGGCGGATTGAATCGCTCAGCTGAAGAAAGTTATGTCGCTGGGGGTAAAGGGGTTAATGCGTCCATTCTTTTACGACGTTTAGGCCACGAGAACCGAGCAACGGGCTTTCTAGGCGGCTTTACCGGTCAGTTCATTAAAGACGAACTCCAGGCTGAAGGAATCGACCCCTACTTTATCGAGGTCGATGGCTTTACCCGGATTAATGCGAAGATCAATACCCGTCAAGCAACGGCAACAGAGGTTAACGGCGAAGGCCCTCAAATTCCACAAGCAAAACGCGCGGAACTTGCAGCCTTCTTCCAACAAGAACTCCAGGCCGGTGATGTGGTCTTCTTAATGGGCAACAAGGCACCTGGGATGACAGCCGATGACTTTAAGCAAATTGCCGATATTTGCTTGGACAAGGGCGCCCGTTTTGTCTTAGATACTAACCGCGATCTCTTGCGTGCCTGCCTCGCTTCTAAGCCATTCATTATTAAGCCGAATAATGAAGAGTTGAGTGAAATTTTCAATGTCAAGATTGAAAGTGTTGAAGACATCATCTACTATGCTAAGAAGCTTCAAGAGGAAGGCGCAGAGAATGTGCTGGTTTCCTTAGGGGCTAAGGGTGCCCTCCTGGTAGCAGCTAATGGGGAAGTTTACCAGTCTGACGTACCGAATGGTCAAGTGGTCAACCCAACTGGTGCCGGGGATTCCATGCTGGCTGGCTTTATGGCCAAGTATCTGGAAACAGAAGACTATGCCCAAAGCTTGCAACAAGGTGCGGCCTCTGGATCTGCCACCACTTATTCCGCAGGGATTGCAACAGCCGACAAAGTTTATGCACTTTACCAAGAAATTAATGTCAAAGAAATTAAATAGAAGCATTTGAGGGGAGTTATTTATGGCATTAGCAGATTTATTTATCCAAGACGCAATGGACTTGGACTTACAGACAACAACGAAGACCGACACGCTCAAGCACCTGGCAGAAAAATTTGCCCAAGCTGGCGGCGTGACCAATGTCGATGAGTATGTGGCGAAATTAGAGGCCCGCGAAGAAATGTCAACCACTGGGGTGGGCGATGAGATCGCGATTCCGCATGCCCAACATCCTTCCATTAAGCAAGCAGCGGTTATCTTTGGCCGCAGCAAGGAAGGGATCGAATGGGAATCTATGGACGGGCAACCGGCTAAATTAATCTTCATGATTGCAGCACCTGAAGGCGAAGGCAATGAACACTTACAAGCCCTCTCTAAATTATCTGGTGTCTTGATGAAACCGGAAGCCAAGGCAGCCTTACTTGAAGCTGAAACGACTACCGATGTGGTTGCTATCATGGACCAATTTGATCCGGATAAGGAAGAAGAGGCTGAAGAAGAAGAGGAAGTGGAAGCAGCACCAGCTGTTGCTGACGATGATGTTTACATCTTAGCTGTCACCGCCTGCCCAACCGGGATTGCCCACACCTATATGGCTGAAGAAAAGCTCAAACAAGCGGCTGAAAAAGCTGGCTACAAGATCAAAGTTGAAACCAATGGCCAGGGTGGGGTCAACCACCGCTTGACCAAGGCGGATATCGATGCAGCCACAGCTATTATTGTAGCTGCTGACCGTAAAGTAGAAATTAATCGCTTCGATGGTAAACCTGTCATCTTCCGTAAGGTAGCGGATGGGATTAACATGGCAGATGAATTGATTCGTCAAGCAGCAGAAGGGGAAGCGAAGACCTTCCATGCTAGTGAATCCGCCCATGAGGAAGAGGAAGATTCAAGTAATGAATCACTGGGCCGTCAAATCTACAAACACTTGATGAATGGGGTTTCCCACATGTTGCCATTTGTCGTGGCAGGGGGGATGTTAATTGCTATTTCCTTCTTCTGGGGCATTAATTCCGCTAACCCAGCAGACCCAAGCTTTAATGAGATTGCCCACTTCTTAAATACCCTAGGTAGTTTAGCCTTTGCCATGATGCTTCCAGTCTTGGCTGGTTTTATCGGGCAATCCATCGCTGATACGCCAGGTTTAGTTGTAGGGGCTATGGGGGGCGTCTTTGCCAATCCAGGAATCTTGACTGCCTTTAACCAAGAAGGCTACTTCGCCAATGCAGCGCCATCTGGCTTCTTGGGTGCTTTAGTTGCCGGTTTCTTAGCTGGTGGAATTATTTGGCTCTTGAAGAAAGCCTTTGCTTGGTTGCCTAAGTCCTTGGAAGGGATGAAACCAATCTTCATCTACCCACTCTTCGGTGTCCTGCTCATGGGCTTAGCTATGTTCTTTGTTGTCAATACCCCAATGGGCATGATCATGGATGCCTTAACCAATGGCCTGGCTTCCATTCCTAGTGAACTCGGCGTCGTTCTCGGCTTCATCGTCGGTGCCATGATGTCTATTGACATGGGTGGTCCTTTAAACAAGGCAGCCTATGTGACTGGTACAGCTTTAGTTACCCAAGCCAACGGGGCAGGTTCAGATGTTATGGCTGCTGTTATGGTCGGTGGGATGGTACCACCAATGGCCATCGCCATCTCTGCTACCCTAAACCGTAACTTATGGCCAGAAGCCCAACGCAACTCTGCTATGGTTAACTATGTGATGGGGGCAGCCTTCATTACCGAAGGGGCCATTCCTTTTGCAGCCTCTAATCCAGTCCGCGTAATTCCTTCACTAGCTATTGGTGCTGGTGTGGCTGGTGCCTTGAGCATGTTCTTTGGCTGTGTCAGCTATGTGCCACACGGTGGGATCTTTGCCGTATTAACCAATGGGGTAACCCACCCTGTTCAATATGTGATTGCTTGGTTGGTTGGTTCTGTAGTGGGAGCTCTACTCTTAAACTTCTTCCTCAAACGCGACCAAAAAGCTAAGTAATTCCTATAGGTTTTTAAGCAAATCTATAGTACAATAAGTATGTAAACGCATTAACAAGCTTTTAACTAAGGAGGACCTATGACCTTACAATTAACAGGTATTGCAGCAAGTGATGGGATCGCAATTGCTAAGGCCTATTCACTGGCTGAACCAGACCTAAGTTTTGAAGAAAAAACGATTGAAGATGCCAAAGCTGAACAAGCGCGCTTTGAAGAGGCTCGTTTAGAGGCTCGTCAAGAGATTGAAAAAGTTTACGAATCAGCTCTGGAAAATGTTGGCCCTGAGGCAGCAGCTGTTTTTGATGCTCACTTACAGATGATCGATGACCCTGAATTTAACGGTCAGATCACAGCTAAGATTGAAAGCGACAAAGTTAACGCTGAAGCAGCTCTACGCCAAGTGGCAGATTTCTTTATCCAAACTTTTGAAGCAATGGTGGATAACGCCTATATGCAAGAACGGGCAGCTGACGTGCGTGATGTTTCTAACCGGATCCTAGCTAAGTTATTAGGGGTGAACATCCCCAATGCAGCGACGATCGATGAAGAAGCCATTGTGATCGCCCGCGACTTAACTCCAAGTGATACGGCCCAATTGAACAAGCAATACGTGCTCGGTTTTGCGACCGATATTGGGGGCCGGACTTCTCACTCCGCGATTATGGCCCGCTCTTTAGAAATTCCTGCTGTCGTAGGGACGGCTAAGATTTCCCAATCCGTAAATGATGGCGATATCGTTGTCATTGACGGTTTAGACGGGGAAGTTATTGTTAACCCGACTGAAGAAGAGCTTGCCACTTACCGTGAAAAGGCGGCTGCTTTTGAAGAAAAACGCAAGCAATGGGCACTCCTAAAAGATGCTGAAACCGTAACGAAAGACGGTCAACATTTTGAACTCTGCGCTAATATTGGGACCCCTAAGGATGTGGACGGGGCCCTCAATAATGGGGCAGAAGGGATCGGCCTCTACCGGACAGAATTCCTCTATATGGATTCTGATGAGATGCCAACAGAAGAAGCCCAGTATGAATCCTACAAGAAAGTCCTGGAAGCTATGGGCGACAAGGCGGTTGTGATCCGGACTATGGATATCGGTGGCGATAAGGAATTGCCTTACATGGACCTGCCTGAAGAGATGAACCCCTTCTTGGGCTACCGGGCCATTCGGATTGCCCTCGACCAAAAGGACCTCTTCCGCACCCAACTTCGGGCCTTGCTCCGTGCTTCAGCACACGGCCACTTGAAGATCATGTTCCCAATGATTGCTAGCCTGCAAGAGTTCCGTGAAGCTAAATCCTTCCTAGAAGAAGTGCGCCAAGAACTTGAAGGGGAAGGCCATGAAGTGGCTTCAGATATTGAAGTCGGTATCATGATTGAAATTCCTGCAGCAGCTGTGCTTGCTGATCAGTTCGCTAAGGAAGTCGACTTCTTCTCTATCGGGACCAATGACTTGATCCAATACACTATGGCAGCAGACCGGATGAATGAGCATGTGTCTTATCTCTACCAACCCTACAACCCATCTGTCCTTCGTCTGATTAAGCATGTGATTGATTCATCACATAAAGAAGGTAAATGGACCGGGATGTGTGGGGAAATGGCTGGCGACCAAATCGCTGCCCCATTGCTCGTTGGTATGGGCTTGGATGAATTCTCCATGTCTGCTTCAAGCATCCTGAGAACCAAGGCCTTGATGGCGGAATTAGATACTAAGGAAATGGCAGCTTTAGCTGATAAAGCCTTAAATGAAGCTACAACAGCAGATGAAGTTGTGGCTCTGGTCAAGCAAGCCGTTAAAATTGATTAAGTAGCGCCAAAGCGCGAAGAGAGTGTGACAAAAGTCGATCAGGCCTGAACCACTGGAACGAACTATGGGAAATCGTTGGTAAACGATTGGACATAGTTCGTGAAGTGGATGTCAGGCCTGACTTTTGGAACACGTTTTTGAAAAATGTTCGCTTTTTTAAAAGAGGCCGGAACTTTTGTCCCAGTCTCTTTTTTCTTATACATATTGTTCCAAGCTTGCAGCTAGGGCTTGGAATGTGGTAGGATTAAATGATGATTGAAGCAATGAATGCTAGGCTTTAGCTTTGATAGAAAGGATGCCAGTCCATGCCAGCTTTGGAATATCGATTAATCAAAAAAGAAAAACACACGGGGGCCCGTTTGGGGGAAATTAAGACTCCTCATGGCGTTATTGAAACGCCTATCTTTATGCCAGTAGGTACTTTGGCCACCGTGAAGAGCTTGTCACCGGAAGAATTAAAGGCCATGAATGCTCAGATTATTCTCTCCAATACCTACCATCTCTGGTTAAGACCAGGTGATGATATTGTTAAGGAGGCAGGTGGCCTCCATCAATTTATGAATTGGGACCGGCCAATTTTAACGGATTCCGGTGGCTTCCAAGTTTTTTCTTTGAGCGACAGTCGGAAATTGACCGAAGAAGGGGCCCACTTTAAGAGCCACTTGGATGGACGTAAGCTCTTCTTGAGCCCTGAAAAAGCGATTGAAATCGAAAATAATTTGGGCGCAGACATTATCATGTCCTTGGATGAGTGTCCAGACTTTAACCATGACTATGACTATGTTAAGCACAGCATTGACCGGACGACGCGCTGGGCTGAACGGGGGCTCAAGGCCCATCAGAGACCAGATGACCAGGCTCTCTTTGGGATTCTCCAGGGAGCAGGTTATAAGGACCTGCGCCTCCAGCACGCTAAGGATATGATCAGTCTGGACTTCCCAGGTTATTCTATTGGTGGCTTATCGGTTGGGGAATCCAAGGACGAGATGTACCAAGTCCTCGATTATCTGACCCCCGTCATGCCTGAACACAAACCCCGTTACCTGATGGGGGTAGGGAGCCCAGATGCCTTAATTGAAGGTGTTATTCGTGGGGTCGATATG
Source organism: Aerococcus sanguinicola (assembly GCF_001543145.1). Taxonomy (NCBI): domain Bacteria; kingdom Bacillati; phylum Bacillota; class Bacilli; order Lactobacillales; family Aerococcaceae; genus Aerococcus; species Aerococcus sanguinicola. Next base: position 1,665,099 of record NZ_CP014160.1, read on the forward strand.
TTTGACTGCGTCTTGGCGACGCGGATTGCGCGGAATGGGACCTGCATGACTAGCCAAGGGCGTTTGGTGGTTAAGAATGCCCCTTATCAGAGGGACTTTAACCCCATCGATCCAAACTGTTCTTGCTATACCTGCCAGAACTTTAGCCGGGCCTATGTCCGCCACCTCTTTAAGGCGGATGAGACATTCGGTCTGCGCCTAACTTCTATCCATAACCTCCACTTCCTCTTAGATCTCATGGCCCAGGTCCGCCAAGCAATCCGTGATGACAATCTTTTAGATTTTAAGGAAGAATTCTTCGAAGCATACGGCCTAAATACTAAAAATCCTAAAAACTTTTAGGAATTAAAGGGCTAATTAGCCTCTTAGGAGACGAGCTATGTTAGAATAGACGTATTAACGGTATTTACTTTTGAAAGGAGCGACTAATTAGAATGAATTCATACTATATTGCAGCATCTGGCGGAGGCTTAATGAGTCTCTTGTTATACTTTATTGTTTTTGGTGGGATTATGTACTTTTTAATGATCCGTCCACAGAAAAAACGCCAAGAGCAGCATAAGGACATGTTATCCTCTATGGGCGTCGGTGACCATGCGGTAACGATCGGCGGCCTTCATGGTGTCATCTATGAGATCGATGAAGTGAAGAACACCATTACCTTAGATTGTGAAGGGGTCCTGCTCGTATTCGAACGTTCAGCGATTGCTCGGACACAGAAGGCGGATCCAGCAGGGACTGAAGCGGCTAATGCAGCTATTTCTAATGCTGCTGAGGCTCAAGCTGCTGAAGAAGCAGAAGAAGAAACAGTCCAAACTCAGGAAGCCGACCAAGTAGAAGAAAAGGATGGACTTGAAGTGCGCGAAGGTCAAGCGGATCCTCAAGACGAGGAATAGGGAAACATGCCACTAGCGGAAGCGATCGCACTTAGTGACTGGGAACGCTTCTGGCTGAAAGCAGCCTTTGAGCGTAAGGCCAAGCAATTTCAAGAAGAAGGCTATCCAGAGATTAGGAGTCAGGATATTGAAGCCTACTTTACGACTTATGCCTGGAAGAAGGAGAAACCCAAACGTATTCGTCAGAAACGCCAAGCTGTGAACGCGCTCACAGCCAATGACTACTTCGATTACGCCTATCTGGAAGCGTCCACACTGTCGGTTCCTAAGCTTGATGATATGGATATCTCTAATCTTTTATAGTCGGAAACAGGATGCCAGAAGGAAGCTTTTGCCAGCTGGTTATCCTGTTTTTTTCTTGGTTAAATTTCAAGACGGAGGAAATTTCTATCATTCTGAAAATTATTAATTTCATGTATAATAGAGGTTAGATAATTTATGGGCTTGGCCAAGTTGAACCAGATCAAATGAGGGAGTGAATGAAGGTCTTATGTCTAGAAGTAAAGATGATTACATGAAAGCAATCTACCAATTGAAGGGTGATGAGCGTAATATCTCCAATAAGGAAATTAGTCAAGCGCTCCATGTCTCAGCTGCTTCCGTCACTGAGATGTTGAACAAGCTGCAGGCTGAAGGCTATCTTGTCTATGTTCCCTACCAGGGCGTTCGTTTAACGGAGGAAGGAAGCTATTTTGCCTCGCAGATTATTCGCCGCCACCGGCTCTGGGAAGTTTTCTTACACGATGAATTGCGTTACCCTTGGGATGAAGTCCACCCCGAAGCCGAAGTCTTAGAGCACTATGTTTCGGATGACTTCATCAACCGCTTAGAGGCCTATCTGGGTTATCCAAAGTACTGTCCTCATGGTGGTGCGATTCCTGACCAAGCAGGGCATTCAGAACACGAAGCCATGGAGGCCTTGGCAAATATTCACTTAGGGACTTCCTTTATCGTGCGCCGGGTGGTAGATGATGACCAGCTCCTGGCCTATTTGGATGAACATGGCCTGCGCATGAATAAAGCTTATGAACTCGTTGACCGGGAAGCCTATAGTAATGACCTGGTCCTGAAAGATTTAGACCAAGGCCAGAGCTTACGTTTAAATGCTGGCGCGAGTCAAAATATATTTGTGGAAGTCAGCGTGTGATAAAAATCGCTTAGGCCTGAACCATTGGAGCCTACTATGGAACTGGATGTCAGGACTGCTTTTTGGAACAGCTTTTTGCTAAAAAGTTCCTTAGTCAAAAAAGAGGCCGAAGTTTTTAAGTCTAGGGAGAATGGAGGGCTAGTATGCGGACGATTGGGATTCTAGAATTTGAGGAACCCAAAATTGAAGCCAAAAGAAAAATTTTACACGTCGACATGGATGCCTTCTATGCTTCCATCGAGCAGCGGGATGAACCCAGCTACCGCGGTAAGCCCTTAGTGATTGCCCGCCATCCCAAAGAGAATAGCGGTAAGGGAGTGGTCGCAACAGCCAGCTATGAAGCACGTAAATTTGGCATTCATTCGGCCATGAGTGCGGCAGAAGCCTACCGACTATGTCCTCAGGCGATTTTTGTTCCTGCCCGTCATGCTTATTACCGGGAGGTTTCAGCCCAAGTCCGGGAAATCTTTGCCCGCTATACGGATTTAATTGAGCCCTTGTCCATTGACGAGGCCTTCCTAGATGTGACGGAGAATAAGCTCAACCAGCCCTATGCTATGTATTTGGCCCGTGATATCCAAGAAAGTATCTACCAGGAGCTCCGATTGACAGCCAGTATCGGTGTTTCTTATAACAAGTTCTTAGCTAAACTCGCTTCAGATTATCGGAAGCCGGGGGGGATGACGGTAATTACGCCCAAGCGAGCGCTGGCCTTTTTGGACCAGCTGCCCGTCGATGACTTCTATGGCATCGGCAAGAAGTCAGCTGAGCGTCTCCATGAGCGAGGGGTTCATAAGGGAAGCGATTTGCGGGCCTTGAGTCAGGAAGAATGCCTGGAAATTTTTGGGAAGCTTGGCTTGCGGATCTACGAACGGGTCCGGGGCGTTGACGACCGGCCAGTCCGGGTCAAGCGCCAACGCAAGTCAATTAGTAAGGAAACCACACTCTATCCCTTCCTCTATCATGAAGATGAGGTTCGCCAGCAGCTCCAGCGACTAGCAGCTGAGGTCAGTCAATCGGCAGAAGATAAAGGGCTCCACGGCCAGGTGGTCACCCTCAAATTCCGTTACCCAGACTTTGCTACTATGACCAGGCAGCGGTCTTTGCAGACGCCTATCTATGATGCGGAGGAGATCGCCTTCCACGCCGAAGATTTATGGGAGGAATTTGGCCAAGTTGACCAGGGCATCCGCCTCTTGGGGGTCGGTTTGTCTGAACTTACTGCTCAAGATTTTGAAAATCTGAGCCTGCCCCTTAAGCCGCCAACTCCAGACTATCAAGCAGAAACAAAGGAGAAGAAAGATGACGACTAAGCATGAGCAAATATTGAATTATATCCGCGATTTACCAATTGATACGAAGATTTCCGTGCGGCGTATTGCTCGTGATTTGAAGGTATCCGATGGTACCGCCTATCGGGCCATCAAAGAGGCCGAAAATCAAAATCTCGTCCGGACTGTCGAACGGGTTGGTACGGTTCGGATTGAACCCTATGATTACGACCAAACCAAGCGCTTGACCATCCGTGAAATTGTCCGCTTAACTGATTGTACCGTCCATGGGGGCGAGCGGGGACTGGATGGCGAAATCACCAAATTCATTATTGGTGCCATGCAAGAGGAAGCCGTGATGACCTATCTGAGACCTGAAGCCCTGATGATTGTTGGGGACCGGGAAGATATCCAACGAGTGGCCCTAGAGCACGGAATGGCCGTCCTGATTACCGGGGGCTTCCAACCCTCCCAAGCCAATATCGACCTGGCCAACCAGAAGCAGATCCCTATCATGAGTGTGGCTTTTGACACCTATTCCACAGCGACAGTCATTAATAAGGCCATGATTGAGCGGGCTATCCAGCAAGATATTGTCTTAGTTGAAGACATCTTTATTCCTTTTGAGAAGACCTTTTATCTTTTTACCGATAGCCATGTGGTTGACTATCGTAAGCTCAATGAGAAAACCCGCCACAGTCGTTTTCCAGTGGTTAATAAGAATTATGAATTGCAGGGGATTGTAACAGCTAAGGACTTGCTCGGGAAGGAAGACCGGGAAGTTATTGAATCTTGTATGACCGCTGACCCCTTGGTGGCCAAGCTCTCTATGAGTGTGGTCAGTGTGACCCATATGATGGTCTGGGACGGCTTGGAACTCCTACCTGTAGTGGACGACAATAACCATCTTCTGGGTATCGTTTCCCGCCAGGATGTTTTACGGACCTTGGAATATAAGCAGCACCATGTCAACCGCAATAGCCGGCTCGAATCCATGCTTGAAGAGAAGCTTGAGTGTCTCGATGACAGCCTCGATAGTCCCCGCTACCGGATGCTTTCAGATGCGACCATGTCTAACCAATTAGGCACCCTTTCAACAGGACTCTTGCTTGGGGTGATCCAATTAGTCGTTGAAAAATACTTTGCTGATGTTGTCCAAAAGACCGCCATCATTGAAAGTGTCCACTTCCTCAATTTGCGCTTAGTGCAATTGAATAGTACACTGGAAATCCATCCCCGCGTCCTGACCTTGGGCCGACGCCATGCTTATGTTGAAGTCCATGTCTATCATGGGCAACAATTGATGGCCAAGGCCACTCTGACCATGCAAATTCCCTTGGATATGAAGGAGTAGATCATTTATGGAAGAAATTTTACAAGCCATTGCTGCTTACGATACGGTGATTATCCACCGCCACCAGCGCCCCGACCCTGATGCTTTAGGCTCCCAGCTCGGCTTAAAGGCTGTCTTGGAAGCGACTTATCCTGACAAAAAAATCTATGCAGTTGGGCAAACGGAGCCTTCCTTAGCTCAATTTGCGGCTATGGACCAGGTGGATGATGAGACCTTTAATCAGGCCCTAGTGATTGTTAATGACACAGCCAATACGGCTCGTATCGATGATGACCGCTATAGCTCTGGCGAACGCTTGGTCAAAGTTGACCACCATCCCAATAATGAACCCTATGGTGATCTCTCTTATGTGGATACCACAGCGAGCTCTTGCTCAGAAATATGGGCGCGGACGGTCTTAGACCCACAAAATGCTTTAAAAATGACGGCTCGAGCTGCTCAGAATTTCTTCTTAGGGATCGTAGGAGATACCGGACGTTTCCTCTTCGACAACACAAGTCCTGAAACCTTAGCTATAGCAGGTAAACTTTTGGCCTTTGACTTCCCGGCCAGTCAATTGATGCAGGCCTCCATGGAGATTACGCCTGGTCAAGCCCGGCTCCAAGCCTATGTCCTCGACCATACACAAAGAAGTCAAGATGGTCTCGTTGTCAGTGTCAGCCTGAGCCAGGCCACTCTTAGCGAACTTGGTTTAAGCGAAGCGGAGAGCCACAGCATTGTGCAAATGCCTGGACAAATCAAAGGCGTTCTGGCCTGGGTGGTTTTCGTCGAACAAGCTGATGGCACTTACCGCTGCCGAATTCGCTCGAAGGGTCCGACCATTAATACGGTAGCCCAGGCCTTTGATGGTGGCGGCCATCCCAAAGCCAGTGGGGCGAGCATCCCTTCAGCTGCAGATCAGGATAAAGTCGTCCAAGCCCTCCATGATGCTGCCCAGACTTACCAGGACCAGCTAGGCCAAGCTTAGCCCGAGTGAAAGGAGTCCATAATGACATTTTCAGACTATAATTTTGCGCCTTATATTGAAGAAGCCATCCAAGACTTAGGCTTCCATGAAGCTACCCCGATTCAAGAAGAGGTCATCCCCCTGATCCAAGCAGACAAGAGCTTGGTGGCACAGAGCCAGACGGGATCGGGAAAGTCCCATGCCTTCCTACTGCCTCTTTTCGATAAGCTTGAAGACCGGGACCGGACCCAGTTAGTGATTACGGCGCCGTCTCGCGAATTAGGCGAGCAGCTCTATAAGAATGCCAGTCAAATCAGCCAATTTGCCCCCTTTGATTTGCGGATAGAGCGGGCCTTCGGGGGGACAGATACCAAGCGTCAGGCTGAACGCCTAACCCACCGCGCCCCCCATGTGATTGTGGGGACGCCCGGAAGAATTTTAGATTTGGTTCAACAGCAACTAGTCAACCTCCATCATTGCCAGCACTTTGTTGTGGATGAAGCGGATATGACTCTGGATATGGGCTTTCTAGAAACCGTTGACCAAATTGCTAGCCGGATGCCTGAAGACTTGCATATGTATGTCTTCTCGGCCACTATTCCAGAGAAGCTCCATCCTTTTCTAAGAAAGTATATGGCTGCTCCGGAATGGGTGACGATTGCGAATGAAGGATTGATCTCACCAACCATCCGTAACATCCTCCTCCCAGTCCGTGGGCGCAAGCGCGAAGACTTGCTCTATGAGGCCTTGACGGTAGGCCAACCCTATTTAGCTCTGGTCTTCGCCAATACGATTGACAAGGTTGACCAGGTCTATGAGGCCTTGCGCCAACGTGGGCTGTCGGTGGCTAAGATCCACGGCGATATGTCTGCCCGCGACCGCCGCCGTGTCATGCGGCAAATCCAGCAATTAGACTTCCAATACGTGGTAGCTACGGACCTAGCTGCTCGGGGGATTGATATCGATGGAGTTTCCCATGTTATTAATTATGAAATCCCTCATGAATTGGAATTCTTCATCCACCGGGTAGGTCGGACCGGCCGGCAAGGCTTGCCTGGCACCGCAATCACCTTCTACGAACCCGACCAACAGCCTGCAGTTGAATGGTTGGAGAAGAAGGGTATCCAATTTGAAGTGATGGACTTGAAGAACGGCGAGTGGCGAGATGTTAGTCACCATGACCAAAGTCGCCAACGCAAGGAACACCACCAAGAAGAAACGGACCATACAGTGAAGGGCATGATTGCCAAAAACAAACGAAAGAAAGTCAAACCAGGTTACAAGAAGAAATTGGACCGGCAAATTAAGAAGCATAAGTCTACCAAGGCTAGGGAGAAACGCCGCCAACAACTCCGGGCCCAACGCAAGGCCAATAAGGACCGCAATTCTTTTTAATCTAGTCTAATCCATAAAAAACGCCCTTCAGTTCATACTGAGAAGGCTGTAGGCCTTCGACGTCCTTTTGCGAAGAGGAGCCCTTTCTGCATCCTCGAACCCGACTACTAAAGGTGTGAGACTTGGCGCTTAGGCTTGGATGATTGGGGCAAGTCAGAATAAGAGCGAAGCATTCGCTCGTTTCTGACTTGTGAAATCACTCCAAGCCTGACAAGTCGAACCCGACTAGAAGGGTGCGAAGGCTAGCGGGAGAAAGGGGCTTCTGTACTAAAAGGACAGAGAAGAGAGTGAACAAAACTCGCAAAGTTTAGTGGTCTAATCGGCTAAAACAAAAAATCCTAAAGGCGCTCTAGAAGGAGCTAGCCTTTAGGATTTTTCTTATTTATTCTTATCGTCAAAATATTTTTCAATTTCTTTAATTTTTGCTTTGAGCTCATCTTCGCTTAATTTTACCACATGGGTTCTCAAAGTCATAATCCAGAAACGGAAGAGGGCTAGAAGGATGATGAGCTCCGATTGGAAGGGGACCATCAGGCCTAAGAGATTAAGCAAGCTGAAGACTACCAGGGACTGGGTCATGCTGAAGAGTCCGAGGTTAAATCGATCTGCAAAGTTTAAATGGAGGGGCCTTCCTAATTTCAGGATCTGTGCGATCAGACTGATCATTAGGGCTAGGAAGGCGACATAGAAGAATGAAGAAATATATAAGCTGGCAAATAGGAGAACCATGGTGAGGCCAGTAACCTGGGTCAGTTGGCGGATGAGCGCTTGGCTATTGGCTTGGTTTAAGTCCTTGCCCTGTCCAGCAAGGTCCTGGTAGGGAAGCTGGTAGTTTTGGTTGAGGGCAGCAATCGTGACCTGATCTTTTTGGGCATGAATAACCAGTTTGGGTTTCTTCTCAATGTTTTGCATTTCTTGGTCAGAAATCTGGTTTTTAGGGTCATAGGCGAAGGTGATGAGGTCCGTCTTATTGACGAAACCATCCGATTCCGACTGACTAATCTCGCCATCCTTTACCTGGAAGGCCGGAATAGACTGGGCTACCTGCTCGCCATTGTCTTCGATCAGTTCAAGAACGGGGAAAATATTGGCGAAGAGGGCTGCTGCGCTGACCAGGGTCAGGAGGGCTAAGTAGGCGATTTTCTTGCCTAGTTTCATAGTTAGAGCTGGGATGGTGCGCTCAATTTTAAAGATACTGTAGATAAATAATTTCCAAGTTGCTATCATAGGATGCCTCTTTCTAGCTTCTGTACTTCTTATTAAGTATAGCAAAATCCTAGCCAGACGACCAAAAAACTTAGTTCCTTAACTGAAATTTAAAAGCCTTGAGCGGATATTTTGAATCTCGGGCTAAGACTTGTTACACTTTAAGAAGAATAGAAAAAGGAGGAAGTTAAATATGCCATTTGAGTTACCAGAATTACCTTATGCTTATGATGCTTTAGAACCTTACATTGATGAAGAAACAATGAAATTGCACCATGACAAACACCACAACACTTATGTGACCAATGCCAACAAAGCTTTGGAAGGGCATGATGAATTTGCCGACAAGTCTGCTAAAGAAATTTTAGCCAATATCGACCAAGTGCCAGAAGACATTCGTCAAGCTGTCATCAATAATGTAGGTGGCCACGACAACCACAGTGAATTTTGGAAGATGCTTGCTCCTAATGCTGGTGGTGAAGCGACTGGCGAAATCAAAGAAGCTATTGACAAGACTTTCGGTTCTTTCGACAAGTTCAAGGAAGAATTTGCCAGTGCAGCTAGCGGTCGCTTTGGTTCAGGTTGGGCTTGGCTCGTTGTTGAAAACGGTGAATTGAAGATCGTTTCAACCCCTAACCAAGATTCACCTGTTATGAATGGTCAAGCGCCTGTTTTAGGTTTGGATGTTTGGGAACATGCTTACTATCTCAAATACCGCAATGTACGTGCTGACTATATCGATGCATTCTGGCATCTTGTGAATTGGGACTACGTTAACGAATTATATGCAGCTGCTAAATAGTTCATTCTTTATTGAGAAGCTAGGTTTGACCCTGGCTTCTTTTTTTGACCCTTTTGTAAGAGAATTTAGTCAGGTATAATCAATGCAAGGGAGGGATTAGATGTCAAAATGGATGAAATGGGCCAAGGAGCTCCAGGCTCTAGGCCAGGCAGGATGTTATTATACCGAGAATGATTTTGACTTGGAACGATTCGAAAGGATCCGAGCCATTTCACAGGAGATGTTTGACCAGCTGACGGATGCCTCAGCAGATGAGATTGCCATGGTTTTTAGCGAGGAGGAGGGCTATCAGACGCCTAAGATTGACACCCGGGCGGTTATCTGGCAAGACGATGAAATTCTCTTGGTTAAGGAAAGAAACCAGCAATGGGCCCTGCCCGGGGGTTGGATGGATATTACAGAAACCTTGGCTTCAAATTGCGAGAAAGAAGCCTGGGAGGAAGCGGGAGCCAAGGTCCATGCTGACCGCCTGCTCTTTCTTGAAACTAGTCATGCTAATGATACCTTCTTTACGGTGGTGAAGGTATTCGTCGAGTGCCAGTTGGAGAGCGTGGATTTTCAGGCCAATAATGAAACCTCTGCTTGTGCCTTCTTTGCTTTGGATGATTTGCCAGATCTATCAGTCTACCGCACCTCTCCTGCTCATTTGGCTAAGTGCTATGAGGCTAAAGAGGCAGGCCAGGACTGGCAGGTTGCATTTGACTAGCTTAGCAAGTTTCCTTTTTCTTTAATTGATAGACAGGAAAAGTCGCCTCGATTCTCTTAAGTTTTAGAGAAGGGGGCGACTTTTTGTCGTTTTTATTTTTTCTTGTCTCTGCGGTAGAGGGGGATGAGGAAGCCTGCTGTTGTTGCAGAGACGACCAGGCCGGTAGTTAGGGCGCTAGGCCAGAAAGATAAGCTAATCTGGTGCTTACCCGCCTTGCCAAGGGGGATGGCTGTGAATCCGCCGTCTAGGACAGGCTGGCTAGCGACTTTCTTGCCGTCGACGGTGAAGGTCCAGTTCTGGTTATAAGGAAGGGTGAAGACCAGCCAATCTTGGTCTTCCTGGCTTTCGACCTGTCCCTGGATTTGGCGGTTGCTGAAGCGGTCTATCTTGAGGCCGGAAGCCTGGAGTCGACTGGCACTTTGACTGACCAGGTCTGGGTTGAGACGGTAGAGGTTGACATTGTTTAAGTCCAGGTCATCCGCTAGCAGTTTGATGGAGAAACGGTGGCTCTGACCGGCTTCATTGGCTGCTAGGTTATAGACTTGGACACTATTGAAGCTTTTCTCATAGGCCAGGGGCTCGCCATCCAGGTAGAAGACTAGGTCATCTTCGCTCAGATGGCCAGGTACCGTCAAGTAATAGGAGTCATTGGAATTAAGCTGGATATCGAAATGAATCCAGGCATCGCCCTTATCTGAAGTTTTTCGGTAGTGAGTATTGATCTGTTTGGGATCTGCACTCTCTACCTTATCTAATTCCAGACCAGCAAAAGAGGCCACTTGGAAATACTGGTAGTAGTCCTTAACGGCTTGGCGGTTGGCAACTTGCAGGAGCTGGTCCTGGAGCAAAATGGGATAGGCATTGTGGAGCTTAAGGTCTAAGATCTCCCTAGGTAGACTATAAGCTAAGGGGAGGGCACTATCGTTTTCGTAAGCCATTAAATAAGGGTCAGATTGGACTAAAGGATAGCGTTTAATATCGGGCCGATGACTAGCTGCTTGGAGATGGAGCTGGTTACTGCTTTGGTCTGTCGTCTGAGATTTACTTTCGACCAAGTAACGGACACCAAAGAAGGCATCGGTAATCAGAGTTCCGTTATTATAGGACACAAAACCTTCACTGGTTGGCAGGCCCAGATAGCGGAAGAGCTCAGTGGTTGACTTTTCGATGGTGGAGTTGAAATGGCTGAGGCCGTAGTAGTTGAGCTGCATGGGATCATTCTTGGTGCGCTGGAAGAGCTTGCTGATGCGGTAGAAGTCCTTACTAGCAGGATTGAGCTCTTCAATGAAGTCTTCGGTCAGTTGGTTGTAGTCCGCGACTTCAGAATGACTGAGATAAGAGATAGCTGACAAACTCAGACAAGTATTAGCGGAAAGTTCCACAACCGTGAGCAAATAAATGAGAAAAGTTGACCAAATAGGACGGCGGTCGATAAAGAATAGCATCAGGCTACAGAGAATAAAGATCACAAAGCTGGCCAGGATATAGGGCCCCTGCAGGTAGTCGAAACGCTCGCCTTGGCTGAGGACATAGACCGTGGACGCGGTGAAAAGCCCCAAGAGGATAAGGGCTGTCTTGAGCCGGAAGGTCCGTAAGTGTCGGTAGCCCCGGTAGGCCAGGAAGAGGCAAAAGAAGCTGAAGACAAAGCTAAAGCGGTAGGGGTACCAGATAGGGGGTTGGAAGCCATGCCAAATGATATTGAGGGCTTTGACATTCATCGATAGGATGAGCAGGAGGAGGACTAGGCCAGCCCCCCATTTTTCTTGGCTGGGAATCTTCTTTTGGCCGAAGTAGAGGGCGAGGGCAATTAGGCCCAGGCTACCGATATAGACATTGGGCAGGCCCTCAGGCATTTGGTCGAAGTTAAAGGGGGCCAGGTAAAATTTGCTCAAAAGATCCTGGATTGGATAGGCTAGTTCCCATTCCCAGTTGACCTCACTCGCATAGGTGCCCTTGCTTAGACTGAGTGCCTGGTAAGTCGGCAGGAGGACCAGGGCAGCTAGGCCAGCTGCGGCTAGGGAAGTCCAAGTAAAGCGCCAGACTTCTTGCAAGCTGGCCTGCCACTTGGGCCAGTAAAAGTCGCGGATGAGGGCATAGACCATGTATAGGACCAGGAAGAGGCAGACCATGAAGCCCATGTAATAGTTAGCGATGAGGATATAGGCCAGGCTCAGAATATAGACGGGCCATGACCCTTTCTTTAGGAGTTTCTCCAAGCCGTAGACGACTAAGGGGAGGAAGGCATAGGCGTCTAACCACATGACATTTAGCTGGTTAGCGGAGACATAGCCAATCAGGGCGTAAGCAAAGGCAAAGCTAAGCGACCGCCAGGAAATATCGCCATAGTGCTTAGCCAGGAGGTATTGGAAGCTGGCCCCAGCCGTTCCAATTTTAGCTGCAATGATTAGGGCGACAGCCAGGGTCATCCAAGACTTGGGAAAGAGGAGCAAGATAAGTAGGTAGGGGCTCATTAAATAATAAGACCAGGTTCCCAGCATTTCTCCTCCTAGGGCTTTTTGAAAGCTGTAGAGGGCTTGGTCCCATTGCCCTAGGAGAACATTGCGGTAATAGGCATAGAAGTCGATATATTGCTGGCCCAAATCAACGGTGTAGAGGCTTCCATCACCGAAAGGAAAAAGACCTATGCCAAAGAAATAAAAGACCATAAGGATGACAAAAGGTAAGCCAAAGCTGGCCACTAGGGACCAGGCTAGGGGATGATGGTGGATTTTTTCTTTTAGGGTCTGGTAATAGCGGCTGATCAGCTTCATAGGGACCTCCTTCTTAGAATCACGTCTTCAACTAATCTTAATATAAGCAGGGCGAATAGCCAAGTCCTTTTATCCTTTAAGCTTAAGATAAAAATGGGCCCTGCGGCTTTCATTCAAACGGTCCATTTGCTATAATAAATGTCTGAAAGAAGGTGAAGAATTGGACAAGCAGCAAGTTAAGCGCAAAGAAACGCACTGGGATCGTTATTTAAATCGCTTAAATATTCTTTTGGTCCTAGTTTTTGCTGGATTTGCCCTCTTGATCTTCCGTTTGGGTTATTTGCAGTTAGTCAATGGTCAGACCTTCGAAGAATTGGTCCATTTAACGGAGACAAATGTAGCTAAAGAGGGTGTGCCTCGTGGTTATATTGTCGACCGAGATGGCCATAAATTAGTTGATAATGAAGGCTTACAGGCAATCGGCTACACACGGGGCAAGAATACCAGTGGGGAAGATATGGCTAAGACGGCACGTAAGTTAGCCGACTTCATTGAAATGGATACCGAAGCCTTAACCGAACGTGACCTGAAAGACTATTGGGCAGCAAGTCATGAAGATGAACTTAATGACCGCTTATCCAGCGAGGAGAAACGTTTGAAGGGCGGCCAACTCTATGATGCCCAGCTCAACCGTATCCAGTCAGAAGACTTGGGCAAGTTATCTGACCAAGATAAGGAAGCTGCCGCGATCTATAAGCAGATGAATAGCGCCTACGCCTTCAGCACGACCCTGATTAAGCATGAGAACGTGACTAATGAAGAAGTGGCCCGGGTCAGCGAGCACAGTGCCGACCTGCCTGGGGTGACAACAACCATTGATTGGAAACGGGTCTACCCTGAAAAAGACCTCCTGCGCAGTGTCCTAGGCTCTGTTACGACCGAGAAAGAGGGGCTGCCAAGTCACCGGGCTAACCGCTACCTGGCCAAGGGCTATGCCCGTAATGACCGGGTCGGCCAATCCTATCTTGAAGAAATGTATGAGGCAGATCTGAGAGGGGCCAAGGCCAAGTATGAGACCGAAGTTAACCAGAATGGCGAACTCGTCCAAAACCGGCAAAAATACTCTGGCGATATCGGAAACACCCTCCGCCTAACCATCGATACCAACCTGCAGAAGCAAGTCGAAGCCATCGCCGAAGACTACTTAGAAAATAAGTCTACTGGCGAAAATAATCAGATTTATGTGGTCGCAACAGATCCACGCAATGGCGAGGTGCTGGCCCTGGGCGGCAAGCGCCGGGGTGAAGATGGTAAGCTCTACGATGATGCCTTAGGAACAATCAACGCTTCCTTTGAAATGGGATCAACCGTGAAGGGAGCAACCATTGCGGCCGGCTACTACTATGATGTCCTTGAACCAGGGGGAGACAATACTTTTGTCGACCAGGCCTTGAATTTCTCAGGAACGCCAATCAAAGCGTCTTGGTGGTATGCTTTTGATCCAAGCCGCCGGGTAGTTTTGGATGACCGCAAGGCCCTAGCTATCTCCTCTAACGTTTACATGATTCGGGTGGCTATGGCGATTGGTGGCATGCCGGAATACACAGACGGGATGTCTCTGGTTGACCTCGATCCTAATTTAGGGAACAAATTGCGTCATGTTTATGCTCAATTTGGCCTAGGAGTTGAGACCGGTATTGATCTTCAGAATGAATCCACCGGTCTGAATGGTGGAGAGTCTGCTCCAGGGAACTACTTGGACATGTCATTCGGTCAGTTTGATACCTATACCCCCATGCAGCTCAACCAGTATGTGGCAACCATTGCCAACGGGGGCAAACGCTATGCTCCGCACTTAATGAAGTCGATTGAAAAGACGGATACCAGCCAAAAAGCTAAAGAAAACTTTAACCAGTTGATCTACAGGAGCCAACCCCGTCTTCTCAATGAAGTCCAGATCGAACCCGCCGCCATCCAAGCCATCCAAGAAGGCTTCCGGGCGGTTGTCGCAGATCCAGATGGCTTGAGTAATGATCTCTTTGGGAGCTTCCCAGTGTCTGTCGCCGCTAAGACCGGGACGGCAGAAACCAATGAACGCGGCATCGTCAATTCGACCTTTGTGGCCTATGCTCCCTATGACAATCCGCGCATTGCCATTTCGATTGTTATCCCTGCCAAGTCTTCATCGGCTGCGGATGTCGACGCTCAAAGTGTAGGCTATGATGTTTTATCTGCTTACTTTGGTCACAATACGAAACAAAATGAAGCAGACCAGAGTCAAGAAGCCAGCCAAGGATCAGACAACTAGAAAAATCATTTTGCAAAGTCTTAAATCATATGCTAAAATATTGTGGTATGCTAAAAAAGAGCAAATGAAATCAAATCAATGGGAGGTAGTCCAATGCGCGTTAACATTCTTTTAGAAAATACTGAATGCAAGGGTGAACGTTTATACCTAACTGAAAAAAACAAACGTAACAATCCTGATCGTTTAGAATTAAAGAAATATAGTCCAAAATTAAAACGTGTCTGCTTATTCCGCGAAGTTAAGAAATAAGTTTCAGACAAGTCATGCCGAGCTCTCCTCTGTGAGGAGCCGGTGCAAAGAGGGAGAGTGCTTTTCCCTCTTTTTATTTTACCTTCACAAGAAGCTACTCTATAATAAATCTATGGACCTTAAAGGGAAGGGAGGATGTTATGAAGCAAAAGCAGCCCATTGTTACTTATAGCTTGCTAGCCATCCAAGTTATCGTTTGGTTATTAATGACCTGGTTGGGAGGCAGTGAGCGAGCGGATATTTTAGTTTTATTTGGAGCCAAGGTGAATGCCTTGATTGCGGCGGGCCAGTATTGGCGGTTGCTGACCCCTATCTTTATCCATATTGACTTTACCCACTTGCTCTTTAATTCGATTACCTTATATTACTTAGGTCCCATGGTCGAAAGAATCGTGGGCCATTGGCGGTTTTTGGCCATTTATTTACTTTCTGGCTTGATGGGAAACTTGATGAGCTACCAGTTCTCAGCTGCTATCTCAGCCGGGGCATCAACGGCCCTCTTCGGCCTCTTTGCCTTCTTTATTGTTAAAGCCTATATGCATCCCAATAATCCTTACTATGAAGCCCTAGGACGGACTTATAAGACACTTATTGCTATGAACATAGTTTTAAATCTTATGGCTTCTAATGTGGATATCGCAGGACACTTAGGTGGGGCTCTGGGAGGCTTGTTGAGTTCTTTTATCTTTGCTCAGAAGCAAAATGAAGTTAAAATCTGGCAAATCGTCTTAGCTCTCGCTGTATATGTGGCCATCGTTTATTTCATTCTTGCCAAGGCAGGCATTTACCAGCTATTATTTTAGTATGTGTTGATTGAAAGAGGAGGACATTCAAATGGCTGAATATATTGTAGGAATAGACTTAGGAGGCACTTCTGCTAAACTGGCTTTATTTGACCGCCAGCTTGATGAAGTGGGGCGCTGGCAAGTCGCGACAAATGCTAAAAATGGCGGGCAAGCCATTATCCCTGACTTAATTGCCTCGATCCAAGGCGAACTTAAAGAACGCAAGTTGACTTCGAGTGATTTGATTGGGATTGGCATGGGGACTCCTGGCAGCATTGACCGCCAAGCCGGTAGTGTACAAGGGGCCTTTAACCTGGGCTGGGCCAAAGCCCAAGACATCCGGGGGGCCTTCCAGGAGGCCTTTCCTGGGGTGAAAGTGGCCCTGGAAAATGATGCTAACGTGGCAGCCCTCGGAGAACATGCCAAAGGAGCTGGTAAAGACTACCGCCACCTCCTACTGGTCACCTTGGGCACGGGCATTGGTGGAGGCTTAATTGTTAACGACCAATTACTGGTAGGCGCGGGTAACGCCGGGGAAATCGGACACATCCAGGCCAATCCGGAAGGCTTTCTCTGCACCTGTGGCAATCGGGGTTGTATTGAAACCATTGCTTCAGCAACCGGCTTCCGTCAAACAGCCTTGGCCCGAGCCAAACAAGAGGAAAGCCCTGAAAGTTCCTTCAAGAGCTTTGTCCAAGCCCATCCTGACCGAATTGATACCGAGTTAATTTTTGAAAAAGCTAGGGCTAAGGATGTCTTTGCTCAGGCAGTTGTGGAAGAATGTCTCACTTATTTGGGCCGCTGCCTCAGCCAAATCGCTAACTGCGTCCATCCTCAATGTATTCTCTTAGGTGGCGGGGTGGCCCAAGCCGGAAATTATTTAATCCAGGGTCTGGAGCCGGCCTTTGAAGCTGGTCTCTACCCAGGGATTAAGGGAAGCGTTGAGATTAAGATTGCCAGCCTAGGCAATGATGCGGGAATGATTGGAGCAGCTTCCCTTGTCCAAAATGATCTAAAGGAGTAAGATACTATGAGTCAAAATATTATTTTATGCATTTTATTAGCCATTATCCTAGGCTACGGGATCTACCTTGCCTACCAGTGGTGGCAGCGCAAACAGGTAGCAACTACCCTATCCCAGGAAGATTTTGAAGCCGGTATGCGCCAGGCCCAAGTGGTGGATGTGCGGGAAGCCAATGAGTTCCGTTCGGCCCATATTACTGGCGCACGGAATGTCCCTTATTCCAGTCTCCAACAAGGGGTGCCAGGCTTCAACAAGAGCCAACCCATTTATCTTTATGATGATGGGGTAGCCTTAGCCGGACGAGCTGCCGCTAAGTTCTATAAGGCTGGTTTTACCGACCTCTATATCCTCCAAGGGGGCTTTAGAGAATGGGACGGGCGGACTAAACGCCGTGATGCATAGTGGGAGAAGAGATCTTCTTTAAAGATCCTAACCTAACGACGATTGACATAGCACAAGACCTCCTCGGTTGCCTATTGGTTAGCGACCTAGCAGAGGGCCGGACAGCAGGGTGGATCGTGGAAACGGAGGCCTATTTGGGTCATAATGACCGAGCAGCCCATGTTTATGGAGCTAAGCGGACAGCGCGCACAGAAGCCTTCTACCACGAGGCGGGCATCTTCTATATTTATAATATCCACGGCCAGTTATGTCTAAATATGATCACCCAGTCTCCAAGTATTCCACAAGGGGTCTTAATCCGTGCTCTGGAGCCAGCAGAAGGCCTTGACCTTATGACCGAGCGCCGGCAGAAAACAGGGCTTGAATTAGCGAATGGCCCGGGTAAGCTCTGCCAAGCGCTTGCAGTTGACAAGGCACGGGACTATGGCACATCAGTAGAAGAGGGCCCCCTCTATATAGACTTCGATCAGCGGCGCTATCCTCGACAAATTGCTTCATCGGCTAGGATCGGCATTCCTAATAAAGGGGACTGGACAGACAAGCACTTACGCTTTTATGTCGAGGGACACCCTGCTGTCTCCAAAATGCCCAAGCGTCAGTCCAACTTGGCCCAGGCCTGGAAAGAAGAATTGCCAAATAACTAAAAAACTGTTACAATTTAGCGTAGTGATATGAAAAAAGTAATGCGCAAGAGGCCTTAAAATTATCTGTCCTAAGCGAGTGGGAGTTGGTGGGAAACCCATGGCAGAGCTTTAGGGTGTAGCTTGCAAACTGACAAATTTGTCCGGTTTAAGGCCGTTATCTTCGAGTCAAAAAATTAGGTGGCACCGTGTAAACTTACACCCTATCCCTTTCGAGGGATGGGGTGTTTTTCCTTATGAAGGGACGCCTGCCTGTCGAAAAAGTTGTCAATTAAGAAAGGAAGTCTG
This sequence comes from Aerococcus sanguinicola, assembly GCF_001543145.1. Lineage (NCBI taxonomy): Bacteria > Bacillati > Bacillota > Bacilli > Lactobacillales > Aerococcaceae > Aerococcus > Aerococcus sanguinicola. Next base: position 1,683,230 of record NZ_CP014160.1, read on the forward strand.
TCATGCAAGAAATTGATATGCCAACAAAGTACCAGCCCAATGAAGTTGAGGCTGGCCGTTATGACCAATGGCTGGATAGCAAGGTTTTTGAACCCAATGCCAATCCTGATGTAGAGCCTTATTCGATTGTGATCCCACCACCCAACGTGACGGGTAAACTCCACCTGGGCCATGCTTGGGATGTGACTCTCCAAGATATGATTATCCGCCAGAAACGGATGCAAGGCTATGACACCTTGTGGCTACCTGGGATGGACCATGCCGGGATTGCTACCCAGGCTAAGGTCGAACAAAAATTGCGTGAGGAAGAAAATGTCTCTCGTTATGACCTAGGTCGGGAAGCCTTCATCGATAAGACCTGGGAGTGGAAGGAAGAATACGCTGAAACCATCCGTAAGCAATGGGCCAAGATGGGGATTTCGGTTGATTATGACCGCGAACGCTTTACCTTAGATGACGGTTTATCTGAAGCAGTTCGCAAGGTATTTGTGACCCTCTATGAGAAGGGATTGATCTACCGTGGCGAATATATTATCAACTGGGACCCGGTCTTCCAAACCGCTCTGTCCGATATCGAAGTGGTCTATAAGGATGATGCGGGGGCCTTCTACCACCTGGAATATCCCTTGGCTGATGGCTCTGGCAGCCTCCGCCTAGCAACTACCCGTCCTGAAACCATGCTTGGGGATACGGCTGTAGCAGTCCACCCTGACGATGAACGCTATCAAGACTATATCGGTAAGACGGTGATTTTACCCTTAGTCGGGCGGGAAATTCCTGTAATCGCAGATAGCTATGTGGACCGGGAATTTGGGACCGGGGTGGTTAAGATTACACCTGCCCACGATCCGAATGACTTCGCAGTCGGCAACCGCCACCAGCTGGAGCGGATTAATGTGATGAATGCCGATGGGACCATGAACGAAAAGGCTGGCAAGTACCAGGGCATGACCCGGGAAGAGTGTCGCAAGGCCATTGTTGAGGACCTTAAGGCGGATGGTAGCTTGGTTGAAATTGAAGAAATGGTCCACAGTGTGGGGCACTCCGAACGGTCAGATGCCGTTGTTGAACCCCGCTTATCGACCCAATGGTTTGTGAAGATGGCGCCGCTGGCTGAGAAGGCCTTGGCTAACCAAAAAACGGAAGACCGCGTAGATTTCTACCCTCCACGTTTTGAACAAACCTTTACTTCTTGGATGGAGAATGTCCATGATTGGGTAATCTCACGGCAACTCTGGTGGGGCCACCAAATTCCAGCCTGGTACCACAATGAAACAGGGAAAATCTATGTCGGCATGGAAGCTCCTGCTGACGAAGAAAACTGGACCCAGGATGAAGACGTCCTCGATACCTGGTTCTCCAGTGCGCTCTGGCCATTCTCTACCATGGGCTGGCCGGATGAAGAGGCAGCGGACTACCAACGCTACTTCCCAACCAACACCCTGGTAACAGGCTATGATATTATCTTCTTCTGGGTCAGCCGGATGATCTTCCAATCCCTGGAATTTACCGGTCGTCGTCCCTTCCAAAATGTCTTGATCCACGGCTTGATTCGCGATTCAGAAGGCCGCAAGATGTCCAAGTCTCTGGGCAATGGGGTTGACCCAATGGATGTGGTGGACCAATACGGAGCAGATGCCCTCCGCTGGTTCCTAGCCACTGGATCGACACCTGGTCAGGATATCCGTTACTATCCAGAAAAACTAGAGGCTGCTTGGAACTTTATCAATAAGATTTGGAATGCCAGCCGTTATGCCCTGATGAACCTGGATGGCCTCAGCTATGATGAAATCGATCTGAGCCAGGTGACGAATATTGTCGATAAGTGGATCCTGACCCGCTTAAATGAAACGATTGAAAAAGTCACCCGTAACTTCGATAACTTTGAATTCGGTGAAGCTGGACGCTCGCTCTACCACTTCATCTGGGATGACTTCTGTGACTGGTATATTGAAATGAGTAAGGAAGTCTTGAACGGCGATGACCAAGCCGCTAAGTTAACGACCCGGTCAGTTCTTGCCTATACCCTTGACCAAATCCTGCGCTTGCTCCATCCGATCATGCCTTTTGTTACGGAAGAAATCTGGCAAAATGTGCCCCATGAAGGTAGTAGCATCGTGACTGCAGCCTATCCCGAAGTTCAAGCGGATCAAATCGATAAAGAGGCAGCCAAGCAAATGGAGGCTTTAATCAGCCTTATCCGTGCGGTCCGCAATGCACGGAATGAGAACAATGTGGCGCCTTCTAAGGCGATCGATATCCAAATTAAGGCGGATAGTCCAGCCACTAAGGACATGTTAGAGGCTAATAGTGATTATCTGGACCGATTCCTGAACCCTGACCATCTTACCATTGCGACAGATCTAGAAGTCCCCGATAAGGCCATGACTCTCTTCTTCGATGCCGGTGAAGTCTACCTTCCTCTAGCTGGTTTCTTAAATCTCGACGAAGAAATTGCCCGTCTTGAAAAAGAAGCCGATAAATGGCGGGATGAAGTTGCCCGAGTTGAGAAAAAATTAGCCAACCAAGGCTTTGTCAATAATGCTCCTGAAGCAGTTGTCGCTAAGGAACGGGAAAAAGGTAGCCAATACCAAGAAAAACTTCAAGCTACCCTGGAACGTATTGAAGATTTAAAAGCTTAGCTTTATAATAACGAAAAGGCTGGGACAGAAGGTCCCGGCCTTTTCTATTAATACGCTTTATGGTAATTGATTGACAAGCTAAAAAAGCTTAGTATAAAATAGAAGGGATCTTCTAATTCATTTAAGGAAATCCTATAGGGATAGCGCCAGGCCTAGGAATAGGTGACGAGGACTGAACTTATCGAATAATCGGCGGATGGTTCAGAGGCTGCATGGTCTATAGGCAGGCCCTCAAATACACAAGGGGCAGGCCAGATGCTGGAAGATCTAGTTATTCTATCTTTAGGAGGAAATTTATATGTGTGGAATTACTGGATTTATTGGTCAAGGGGACGTCACAGAGGCCCTCTTGAACGGACTAGAACGTCTGGAGTACAGAGGTTATGATTCAGCGGGGATTTTTACCGTTAATTCTCAAGGGCAAGGTCGGCTTTTTAAGGCAGCTGGACCGATCCAAGCCTTGCGGGATAAGGTCGAAGCTGACCCATCAGCAAGTGCTGGGATTGGGCATACCCGCTGGGCGACTCATGGTGTGGCTAGCGAGGCCAATGCCCATCCCCACCAATCCGCGGATGGTCGTTTTAGCCTGGTCCATAATGGGGTAATTGAGAATTATCAGGAAGTCAAAGAAAAATATCTAGCAGATTATCCCTTTAAGAGCCAAACGGATACGGAAGTGGTCGTTGCACTGATCGCTTACTTCGCCGAGAAAGACCAACTTACTGGTCAGGAAGCCTTCCTGCGGGCCTTGAATGAAGTTGAGGGCTCTTATGCCTTTGTGCTCTTGGATAAAATGAATCCTGATCATTTGTACGCGGCTAAGAACAAAAGTCCACTCTTATTGGGGCTTGGTCAAGGCTTTAATTGCTTGGTTTCTGATGCTATGGCGGCCATTCAATTGACCGACCAATACCTAGAAATCCATGATGGAGAGGTCATTGACCTGGAAGCCGACGCCTACCATATCCAAGATGCGTCTGGTCAGCCAATCCAACGCCAAGCTTATACGGCCCGTCTCAATGCGGATGATTTGGAGAAGGGGACCTATCCTTATTACATGCTTAAGGAAATCGACGAACAACCCGCAGTCCTACGTCGGATTGTCCAAGCCTACAGTGATGACCAGGGAAATTTAAACGTAGATCCTAATATTCTAGCGAAGATCCAAGCTTCCGACCGCCTCTATATCATTGCGGCGGGGACTTCGATGCACGCCGGTTTAATGGGCAAGGCCTTGATTGAATCCTTGGCTAAGATTCCGGTTGAGGTTTGTATCGCTTCGGAATTTGCCTATGCCCGCCCCTTATTGAGTGAGAAGCCTTACTTTATCTATATCTCCCAATCTGGAGAAACTGCTGACTCCCGGCAAGTTTTGGTTCAGACCAATGAAGAAGGCTATCCTTCTTTAACGATTACCAATACGCCAGGGTCTACCTTGTCGCGTGAAGCAGACGATACCCTCCTCCTCCATGCGGGACCAGAAATCGCGGTTGCTTCGACTAAGGCTTACACAGCGCAAATGGCGGTATTGGCCATTCTTGCCGGTGCCTTGGCCCAAGCAAAAGGCGAAAAGCTCGCCTTCGATATGAAGCAGGAATTGGGGCGGGTAGCCCAGGCCATGGAAGCAGCTGTGAGTGAAAAAGATCGCTGCCATGACCTAGCCCGTCAGTATTTTGCTGACCAATCGACTGCCTTTTATATTGGGCGGTCATTGGACTATTACTCTAGCTTGGAAGCAGCCCTTAAATTAAAAGAAATTTCTTATATCCAAGCAGAGGGCTTTGCTGCTGGTGAATTGAAGCATGGGACTATCGCTTTAATTGAAGAAGGGACGCCGGTCATTGCGCTGATTACTCAAGAGAAGACGGCTGCAATGGTGCGGAGTAATGTGGAGGAAGTCCGCTCGCGCGGGGCTCAAGTTATCCATATTGCCAGCGAAAATTGCCAAAGACCGGGGGACCAATTGCTGGTGATGCAGGTAGAAGAGTGTCTCTTGCCGCTGGTGAGCATCGTCTACGCTCAACTTCTCGCTTACTACGCCACGATTGAACGGGGCTATGATGTGGATAAACCAAGAAACTTAGCCAAATCCGTAACCGTCGAATAGGCGAATTAGCTATAAAATTAGAAAAAGCCGCAGGAAAGGGCTTAGTACCTTCTCCTGCGGCCTTTTTGGGCATAAAAACGAGGCTGGGACAAAAGTTCCAGCCTCGTTTTAAAAAGCGAATATTTTTCAAAAACGTGTTCCAAAAGTCAGGCCTGACATCCACTTCACGAACTATGTCCAATCGTTTACCAACGATTTCCCATAGTTCGTTCCAGTGGTTCAGGCCTGATCGAATTTTGCCACACTCTCTTTTGAAGAATTATAATTTGTTGACATTAGCCGCTTGTGGGCCACGGTCGCTTTCTTCAATTTCAAATTCAACAGATTGACCTTCTTCAAGTGTTTTGAAGCCTTCATCGTTGATAGCTGAGAAGTGTACGAAGACATCGTCAGCACCTTCACGTTCGATGAAGCCAAAACCTTTTGCTGGGTTAAACCATTTAACTGTTCCTTGTTCCATAATGTATAAAATCCTCCCTGTGCCTTGGCACAATAAAATATTTAGTGAAGCTTAAGAGGAAAAATTAGCCGTTTTAATGCTAGTTAAAACTTTTAAATTAAAATCCTAAAGGTCACTGACTAGTATTATATCAGTAGTTTATAAGTTGGGCAAATCATAAGACTCCAATTTAGACTTATTTTAAAAAATACCGAACTCGCGTAGGCTGACAAAGTCTTCGCTCCCTACCACGATATGGTCGAGTAGGTCAATGCCTAGTAAGCTGCCGCAGTCTAGGAGTCGCTGGGTAAAATCGATATCAGCCTGGGAAGGAGAGGGGTTGCCTGAAGGATGGTTATGGCCAACGATAATGCGGGCTGCGCAGCAGCGAACGGCTGCGTGGTAGATTTCTCGGGGGTGGGCCACGCTCATGATTAAGGAACCAATAAAGATGGTCTGCTGACGGATTACTTCATGCTTAGTATTGAGAAAGAGGACCAAGACATGTTCTTGTTTGTAGTGGCGCATCTCATTGAGCAACCAGTTGCCTGCCTCCTGGCTAGAACCAATCTGACCAAATTTTGGACACTGGGCTTGATTGACCCGCTTGCCAAATTCAAGAGCGGCCAGGAGTTCGGCCGCCTTGGCTTGGCCAATGCCAGGAATCTTAGTGAGCTCCTCGATGGACGCATAGCGCAGGTCATAGAGGTTCTCGTAATACTTTAGGACGCGCACGGCTAGGTCTAGGACCGAGGCTTGGCGGCTTCCTGTTCTTAAGAGGATAGCCAACAATTCATAATTGGCGAGGCGTTCAGCTCCACCAGCAATCAGTCGTTCACGGGGCCGGGATTCTTTATCAAGGTCTTTGAATTGAAGAATGAGGGGTAAATTATCTGTCATTTTTCTGCCTCCTTATAGATATATAAACCATCGATCGACTAATTCATTAAGTGAGATATTAAAAAGATAAAAACAAAAATCCCCTCAGCTATGACTGAGGAGACCCAAAACTTTTTATTGATTAGCAGTTCTCTTTTTGAGAGCCTGCTTGTGGTCGTACTGGATAAGGAGGGCGAGAAGATAGGCGATGAGGATAAACCAAGCGCCTTGAGGAAGAAGAAAGCTAGCCAGGATCAAACTCGCGATGAGGCTAAGAATGCCCAAGAATCGATAGAAGCTCTTTTCACCAGAAAAGATAGGATCGTGGACTTCCGAGCGCGTGAAGAGGGCAGCCAGGCCTAGAAAGAGGGCGAGGTAGAAAGCGGTGTATTGGTGGCTAACTAGCTGGCTATTCGTATAGAGAATAAGGTAAGTATAGATGATGAGGCTACCGACATAGGCCAGGTGGGGCATTAACTTGACCAGTTTATGGCTGAGCAGGCTGGAGTGGACTAAAAGGTAGGAGAGGATGAGGAGGCGAGGAACCGGCCAACCAAATTCAAAATAGGCCAGGATGAAGAGCAGCCAGACAAGAACTTCAGTAAGGAGGAGGCCTTTGATGTTCTTGACTAGACTAAGTTCTTTACCGTCTGTAAAACAATAGAAAAGTTCGGTTAAGAGCCATTGAAAGGGCAAAATCACGGCCCAGGCTTGCCAGCGCCACTGGTCCACTTGGAAGGCCAGGATTAGGGCTGATAGACTGGCTAAATGCAAGCTATAGACCTTAAAATTGGCTAGCTTTTTAATGGTTGTCATGCGCACTTCCTCCTCTCTTTTCAATAATGATCAGGCGAGGTGGGAGATTGCGTTGGTTAATGAACTGGACTTGGCTAATATTGAAAGCCTCCTGGGGATACTGGCTTAGGTGTTGGCAGACCGTCTCATATTCTTCCATACCTCCTGGGTGTCCTAGGTAGGCGGCGACAAGAATCTTAGCCCCTGCTTTAAGATACTGGCAACATTGGTCCAAGGCTTGACAAGTTGATTGGCCCTGCGTGATAATGGCCTTGTCCGCACCGGGCAGGTAGCCTAGGTTAAAGCAAGCTAGATCGATTGCAAGCCCTTCTGGCAAATACTGGTCCAAGCAGGCATGGTCCGCTTGGATGAGAGTCACTTGCTGGTCCAACGCTTCTTTCTCTAAGCGTTCTTGGCTGCGCTGGATCGCCTCAGCTTGGATATCGAAGGCATAGACCATACCTTCTTGGCCAACTAAACGGGCTAAAAAGGCAGTATCTTGGCCTGTTCCAGCGGTGCCATCGAGCGCTGTCATACCGGGACTCAGGCTCTCTTCTATGATGTGGTGGTAGATTTGGATAATATTATGCATGAATTGCAACCTCGATTCTAAATTGGAGTTCAAAGCTTAGGCTTATTATAGCATTTCCTCCTAGATTACAAAAAGGTTACAAATATTAAAAGTCCATACTTTTATAAAATTCACCCCATTTTAGCTAGATTTGAATTATAATAGAAACAAGTAAATTTAAACAGGAGGCTGACACGTTGAAATTGACATTAAATAAAGCTCAACTTTTGAAAACTGGTGCCTTAATCTGTGGGTCTGCAGCTGTTGTGGCAGCAGTCAGTGCCGACCTAACAGAAACCGTGTCTGCAGACCAAGTCGCAGTCACAGCCACTTCGACCAGAACCAATCAATTCTTAAACAAAGTGGTTCCCCATGCCACTGAACTTGCAGGTCAAAATGACCTCTATGCTTCTGTGATGATTGCTCAAGCCGTCCTTGAATCAGGCTGGGGATCAAGTAGCTTATCTCAAGCACCTTATAACAATCTCTTCGGTATCAAAGGAAACTACCAAGGCAATTCAGTCGTGATGAATACCCTTGAAGATAATGGCTCAGGTTCTTATTATGGGATCCGTGACGGTTTTAGAGCTTATCCATCTTATCGTGAGTCCTTAATTGACTATGTGGGTCTCTTGAAGAACGGCCCTTCCTTTAATTCTAATTTCTACAGTGGGGCATGGAAATCGAATACCAACTCCTATCGTGATGCGACAGCTTGGCTAACTGGCCGTTATGCGACGGACACCTCTTATGGCCCCAAGCTAAACAACTTGATCGAAACGTATGGTTTGACTGCCTATGACCAAGGAGGCAGCGCGCCATCAGTTAAGACCCAAGCTCGTCAAAATCTTAGTCAAAAGCAAAGTACTGGCAAGTCTTATACGGTTAAACCAGGGGATGGCCTTTATACAGTGGCACGCAACTTAGGGACAAGTGTTTCCGCCCTCAAGGCTCAATATGGTTTAACGTCAAACTTAATCCATCCAGGCCAAGTCTTCAGCGTGGGAGCCTCCACTAGCAGTCAAAAGGCTCAGCCAGCTCCAAGCAGTCAAGACACTAAGCAGGCTAATACGCCGTCTACGGGCAAGTCTTATACGGTTAAGCCAGGCGATGGCCTTTATACTGTCGCACGAAAGCTGGGGACGACCGTTTCTGCTCTTAAGGCTCAATATGGTTTAACGTCAAACTTAATCCATCCAGGCCAAGTCTTCAGTGTAGGGGCTGCCAATAGTAGTCAAGCGTCTAAGCCGGCACCAAGTCAGCAAATGCCTAAGCAAACAAGTAGCCAGTCGACTGGCAAGTCCTATACGGTTAAGCCAGGTGATGGCCTTTACACCGTTGCTCGTAATCTAGGAACGACTGTTTCAGCTCTTAAAGCGCAATATGGCTTAACGTCTAACTTAATCCATCCAGGCCAAGTCTTCTCCACTTCTGGTGGTCAGACGAGCGCTAAGCAAACGACACAAGCACCTGCGACAAGCCGTCCTCTAGCACCAGCTAGCCAAGCGACACCGGTTGCTAGCGGGCATAAGGTTCAGGCGGGTGATACCCTCTGGCGGATTGCTTCAGCTAATGGCATGACGGTCCAAGAATTGAAGGCATTGAACGGACTCACTGGGTCTAACATCTATGTCGGCCAAGAATTGAAATTGAGCCAATCGCCTGCTAAAGTGGCTCCTGCTTCTCAAGCAGTGACCAGCCAGGCAGCGCCAGTTCAAGCAAGGAGCCAAGCACAGACTCCAGCCCAAGCGCCTGCCAATGCGGCCAGCCAAAGCCAAGCAAGTAGCAGTCCAGCCACAGCTCAAAGCCAAGCCTACACTATCCAGGCGGGGGACAATCTCTACCGGATTTCAGTTAACCATGGGGTAGGGCTAAATGAGCTTTTAGCAGCTAATAATTTGAAACAAGATTCACTGATCCTGCCTGGTCAAAGCTTAACCATTCCTGGTAAATAGGCTGAGGCCAAGGAAGCCACCATGCCAGGTCCTTAACTTGGACTTGGCTTTTTTATGAGAAGAAACTTGGCCCTGGCATGGGAGACGATCCTGTGATACAATGAGTCCATATGATAAAAGGGTTAGAAGTAGTAGGCAAGCGTGCCATGTCAAGAGAGTATGCGTTAGCTGGGAGCATATCATGGCATTTGTTGAACTCATCTAACAGACCTCCATAGCTAAGCGACTGGTGAAGCTATGGCGTTTCGTCCGCGTTAAGGCCATGAGAAGTTGTTTTATCTTAGGTGGTACCGCGTAAAAGACGCCCTAGCAAATTTTGCTAGGGCTTTTTGTATCGATATAGAAAAGGAGAAGAAGATGACATTTAATCATTTAGAAATTGAAAAGAAATGGCAAGGCTATTGGGAAGAACACGATAGCTTTAAGACTTTAGAGGACCATTCCTTGCCTAAATACTATGCCTTGGATATGTTCCCTTACCCATCTGGGGCCGGCCTCCATGTGGGTCACCCAGAAGGTTATACGGCAACAGATATTGTTTCGCGGATGAAACGGGCCCAGGGCTACAATGTCCTCCATCCTATGGGCTGGGATGCTTTTGGCTTGCCAGCTGAACAATATGCCTTGGATACGGGGAATGATCCCGCCCAATTCACTGAACAAAATATCGAAACCTTCAAGAATCAAATTAAGTCACTCGGTTTTAGCTATGACTGGAACCGTGAAGTGAACACGACGGACCCCGATTACTATAAGTGGACCCAGTGGATCTTTACCAAGCTCTATGAGAAGGGGCTTGCTTATGAAGATGAAATCATGGTCAACTGGTGCGAGGCCTTAGGGACTGTGCTCGCCAATGAAGAAGTTATTGATGGGCTTTCCGAACGGGGCGGCCATCCTGTTGTGCGTCGCCCAATGAAACAATGGGTACTGCGGATTACGGCTTATGCGGACCGTTTGCTGGAAGACTTAGATGACCTCGACTGGCCAGAGAGCATCAAGGAAATGCAACGCAATTGGATTGGACGGTCAGAAGGGGCCCAAGTTAACTTCCAAATCAAGGATAGTGAGGAAAGCTTTGAAGCCTTTACCACTCGGCCAGATACCTTATATGGGGCAACTTTCTGTGTGCTCTCGCCTGAACATCCCTTAGTGAAGAAGATTACGACGGCTGACCAAGCCCAAGCAGTCGAAGCTTATGTGGAAGAAGCTTCTCATAAGGCGGACCTGGAACGGACCGACCTCGCCAAGGAAAAAACTGGCGTCTTTACGGGTGCTTATGCCATTAATCCGCTGAGTGGAGAAGAAATTCCGGTTTGGATTGCAGACTATGTCCTGATGTCTTACGGGACTGGTGCCATTATGGCCGTTCCTGCCCACGATAGCCGGGACTATGAATTTGCTAAGCAGTTCGATATTCCGATTAAAGCAGTCATTGAAGGTGGCAATATCGAAGAAGAAGCTTATACCGGTGACGGTAAACATATCAATTCCGCTGAATTAGATGGTCTAGATAAGGAAGAAGCCATCCAGAAAGCCATTGAAGTCTTGGAAGAAAAAGGCGCGGGTGAAGCCCAGGTTTCTTACCGTCTACGCGACTGGGTCTTCTCACGCCAGCGTTATTGGGGCGAACCAATCCCTGTTATCCACTGGGAAGATGGAACGACAACAGCGGTTAAGGAAGAAGACCTGCCTGTGCTCTTACCTAAGGGAGAAAATATTCGACCAAGTGGGACAGGCGAATCTCCTCTGGCTAATTTTGAAGATTGGCTCAATGTCACAGACCCAGAAACAGGGATGAAGGGCAAACGGGAAACCAATACTATGCCACAGTGGGCAGGCTCTTCTTGGTATTTCTTGCGTTACTGTGATCCGCACAATGACCAAGCCGTGATTAGCGAAGAAGCTGCTAACTACTGGCTCAATGTGGACCTCTACATCGGTGGGGCAGAACATGCGGTTCTCCACTTGCTCTATGCCCGCTTCTGGTATAAATTCCTCTACGACTTAGGCATTGTCCCAACCAAGGAACCTTTCCAAAAACTCTTCAACCAAGGCATGATCCTGGGTGAAGGCCATGAAAAGATGTCTAAGTCAAAAGGCAATGTGGTGAACCCTGACGATGTGGTGGAAGCCTATGGGGCAGATACCCTCCGTCTCTATGAAATGTTTATGGGCCCTCTAGATGCTTCGATTGCCTGGAGTGAAGAAGGTTTGGCTGGTTCTCGTAAGTTCCTCGACCGGGTATGGCGTTTAATGATCGACCAAGAAGGCGAGCTGCGCGACCGGATCACAACTATTAATACTGGCGAACTGGACAAGGTTTACCACCAAACCGTTAAGAAGGTCACAGAAGACTATGAGAAATTACACTTTAATACAGCTATTTCCCAATTAATGGTCTTCATTAACGAAGCCTACAAGGCAGAAGCCCTAGCTTTTGAATACATGAAGGGCTTTGTTCAATTACTTGTGCCAATTACCCCTCACTTGGGTGAAGAGCTCTGGGAACGTTTGACTGGCCAAGCTGGGATTTCTTATGTGCCATGGCCAGAATACGATGAAAGCCTCTTGGCGGACGACCAAATTGAAGTGGTTTACCAAGTCAATGGGAAGATCAAGGCCCATGATGAAGTGCCTGCAGACTTGTCGAAAGAAGAATTAGCTGAACGTGCCCAAGCTCACGAACTGATCCAAGCTGAGATTGCAGGTAAAACCATCCGTAAAGTGATCGCCGTACCAAATAAACTGGTTAATATTGTAGCCAACTAAGGGGAGATTGTGTGAAAAAGGTTTTAATTGTTCATGATATTTCCTGCTATGGCAAGTGTTCAACCACTGTTGCCTTGCCTATCATTTCCAGTATGGAGTTGACCGGGACTATCCTTCCCACGGCTCTCTTGTCTACCCATACTGGACCTGGTTTTGAGAATTATACCTATCTCGACCTCAGTCAGGAGATGCCTAAAATTGTTGAAAATTGGCAGACTTACGGCCTTAAGTTCGATGCAGTCTATGTCGGTTACCTGGGAAATATCCAGCAGATCGATTTCTTGCTAGAGACCCTTCCAGACCTGCTAACTGAAGGGGGAAAGTTCTACTTAGACCCAGTTATGGCCGATGATGGGGCTTTCTATCCTGGCTTTGACCAGGCTTATGCCGATAAGATGCGCAGCTTATGCGATATTGCTGATTTGATTATGCCCAACCAGACGGAGGCCAGCCTGATTTATGGCTTGCCTTATCAAGAAGGCTTAGTTGAAGATGAGCTCTTCCAGCAATTCGTCCATGCCTGCAACCAGGTTAAGAAGACGTCCTTGGTCTTAACGGGGGCTGGCTATGACGGGGAAGGGCAAACCGGTGCCCATTATTATGATGCCGATAAGGATGAAGAAGGGCTCAAACAGTCTGATTTTATTGGTCGCAAGCTCCATGGCACTGGGGATATCTTTGGTAGTATCTTGGTGGGAGCTTTAGTCAATGGCTTTAGCTTGGCCGATGCTTCTGCTCTAGCAGTCACCAAGGTCAGTCAGGCCTTGGCCCGTTCCATTGATGAACCCGATGTGGACCGGGAAGGTTTGGCCTTCGAGACCTTGCTTGGTGACCTTTCTGCCATGGTCCGCCAAGAGAAAAAAGCAAATGAATAACTTAAATGAGATGATAGCCCACTTCAGAGATTTTTCTGAAGCGGGCTATATCTTTTCTTTTGACCTTATAATTCTGTAAATTTGACAGGCAAGTTATTGCAAAGTGAAATTGAATTATATATCATGTAGTTAATGTTTAAATTAACTTTGGTTCATCCAATGAAAGAGAGTTGGAATATTAAATGGAAAACGAAAAAGCTCCGATTCGATCGGATGCTGCCGAGCGTATGAGTTCGGGCTCAGCCTGGATGACAGTGGGGACCTTTGCTTCCAGATTACTCGGCTTGCTTTATATTATTCCCTGGGTCCGCTGGATGGGAGATCCCCAAACCGCGGCCGAAGCCAATGCCCTTTATGATATCGGCTATAAATACTATTCAATCTTTTTGGTCATCTCTACAGCCGGTGTGCCTTCAGCCATCGCTAAGCAGATGGCCTACTACAATGCTCGTAAACAATATGACACGAGCCAGCAGCTCTTTAGGAGTGGGACCATTCTCATGTTAGTAATGGGCCTCGTTTCGGGCCTCGTCCTCTTCTTCGCAGCGCCCTGGCTGGCAGAATCGACGCCAACACGGGAGGTCAGCCATGCTGTTCTTACCATTCGGTCTTTAGTGCCTGCTTTGATTCTCTTCCCCTTACTTTCGATCTTTAGGGGCTACTTCCAAGGTCATCAGGATATGAAGCCAAGTGCCATTTCTCAGATTACGGAACAATTTTTCCGGGTGGCTTATATGCTGGCGTCGGTTTATGTCATCCGTCGTATCTTCGATGGCTCTGTTGTCACTGCGGTTAGCTATTCGACTTTTGCCGCCTTCATCGGTGGGGCAGTGGCCATTTTGACCCTAGCTTTCTATTATTTGCGCCACCGCAAGGAGTATCCGGTGTCACTGACTAAGAAGGCCAGCTACCAGGTCAAAACGTCCGGGATGATCAAAGAAATTATTATGATCGCCATTCCTTTCATCATTACAGGCTCTGGTATTGAATTAACCCAGTTGATCGATACCAATACCTTCATGCCTATCATGGAGAAGGTGAGCAATTTAGGACAGGCTGATATCATTTACGAATACGGGATCTTTTCCGCTAATATTAATAAATTAGTGACTGTCCTCGTCTCCCTGGCCCTGGCTATCGGAGCAACTTCTATTCCAGTGATTGCGAATACTTATTCACGGGAATTGGACCATCAGGAACGATCAACTAGCCAACCCCTTCTACGCGAGACTAGCCACTTGGTCATTCATAACCTGCAACTCTTCTTAATGGTTATGTTGCCAGTAGCTTTAGGTCTCTTTATCTTGGCCGGCCCCGTTTATAATTTAGTTTATCGGCCGGATGCTTTAGGTAGCATGTATTTGAGAATTTCTTGCTTCACCGCTCTGGGAATGGGCGCTTACTCGGTCCTAGTCTCCGTCTTACAGGCAATGGACCACCATAAGCAAGCGGTAATCGGCCTAGCTCTGGGCTTGGTGATGAAGTTAGTATGGCAATATCCTCTAATTTACTTCCTCGGAACACCTGGCGCTATGCTAGCGACGATTATTTCTTTCACAACGATTTCTCTCTACTATCTCTACCACATCCATCGTTTAGTTGGCTTCCGCTACCGGGAACTCCTAAATGAAAGTTTACCGATTGTTCTCTCTGCCTTTATTATGTTCCTTGTGGCAGGCCTGCTCTACTTGATTCTAGCTTATCTCCTGCCCATGCCTAATCTCCTCGGCTCAATTGTCATTAGCCTCTTGGTAGTTGCCGTTGCGGTATGGGTTTACCTCCTCTTAATGCTTAAGAGCCACAAGCTAGACCTGGTTCTCGGTGTACGCGCTGAAGAGCTGCGCCGCAAGTTAGGACTTAGCTAGTTTTTTTAAACACAGCGAACTAGTTCTAAAGTTTGCTGTGTTTTTATTTATCCCAAATATGAAAGCGCTAGCATTAAGTTTTGCTTTACGTTATAATAAAGATAGGAAGGGAAGTCTCCCCATAAATTTAATTAATATTACAAATGTTACGATAACTATGAAATATTTGTAACAAAAGCCTTCCCATTCCTCTTGGTTAGCGGTATGATAGAAGCACTTAGAAGATTAAATGTTAAAGCGAGGGGGTTTTAACAATGGAAGCAATGACAAAGAATAAAGGACAAGTTATTAAGAAATTATCACTTGCATCACTTGCCTTAGTATCTACTGCCGCTTATCAATTATGTCGAGAAAGTGTAAAAGCTGATGAAATTAACCAACACCAGGTTCAAGCGGGAGATTCACTCTGGAAGATTGGGAATACTTATGGCGTCAGCATTGACCAATTGAAGAACTGGAACCAACTGAAGGATAACTATGTCTTGCACCCAGGGGATACCTTGTATATCCAAGACCAAAGCCCTGCAGCTCAGACACAAGAGCCAGCCAGTCAAGCTGCAAAGCCTGCTAGCCAGCTAGAAAATCAAGCACCAGTTAGCACGAGCACGCCAACAAGTCCTGCACCAAAAGCAGAAACAGCAAAACAAGCTGAAGCTGCAGAAACGACTTACCAAGTTAAGGCAGGCGATTCGCTCTGGCGGATTGCTAAGAATAATGGGGTCAGCTTGGATGATTTATTGGCATGGAACCAACTCAAGACGGATAGCCTGATTCTTCCTGGTAAGCAACTCGTGGTCAAGGCTCCGGCTAAAGCACCAAGCAAAGAAATAGCAACTAACACAGAAACAGAACAAGCTGCTGAAGAGACTGGAAGCCCTTATGTTCGTGACCAAAAGACCTTTAAGGATGTCAATGCAGCGGTTAAATACGCCCGCGACCATTTTGATTACAAGCGCCACAAACAATTCTATGTGAATTGGCAAGCAGATGGCACCTACACGGTCGATTGGGAAATGCAAGCGGGTCAAAGACAAAAACCTGCCCTTCGTCAAGATGATAAGAAGGCTCCAAGCGCAGCCACTTATGCTGTGAAGGCTGGCGATTCACTCTGGGCCATTAGCCAACGTTATGGCGTCAGCATCCAAGACCTGATGAAATGGAATCAATTGACGCCACAGAGCGTCATCCATCCCGGACAAAAGCTTCAAGTTAAGGCAAGCCAAGCGCCTCAAGTGAAGGTTGATCAGGCAGAAAGCAAGGCAAAAGGACAAGCTAGTGACTACCAAGTCAAGGCTGGCGATTCACTCTGGGCCATTAGCCACCGCCATGGGGTCAGCATCCAAGATCTCATGAAGTGGAACCATTTAACCGCTCAAAGTGTTATCCATCCTGGACAAAAGCTAGTCATCCAAGCCCCTCAAGTAGCTGAAAATAATCAAGTAAAGCCCACTCCTGCTCCTGAAGTCACAGCACAAGGACGCTTAGTTGATCCTAAGCGCTTTGATGATGTGAAAACAGCAGTTCAATATGGGCGGGCCCACTTTGATTACACCAAACACAAAGAATTTTATGTGAACTTAGGCAAGGATGGCCGCTATGTCCTCGAATGGGAAATGAAAGACCAAGTCGCCAAGCCAAAAGAAGTGAAAGTAAGCCATCAAGGCCAGGCCAATTACAAAGTCAAAGCAGGCGACTCACTCTGGGGCATTAGTCAAAGAGAAGGCGTAACGGTTAATGACTTGATGAAGTGGAACCAACTGAATGCCAATTCTGTGATCCATCCTGGTGACCAACTGCTTGTTAAGAAAGCAGCCGGCCAAAAGACTTCAAACGCTCCTCAAACAGAGAAGACCACTAATCCTTATGTCAGAGATGCCAAGAATTTCCAAAGCATTAAGGATGCTGTCCGTTACGGGCGTCAAAATTTTGACTACAAGCGCCACAAAGAATTCTATGTCAACTGGGATAATGGCCACTATGTGATCGATTGGGAAATGAAGCCAGGTGTTAAAGAACAGATGGCTGATAATAGCCCCGAAAAGACCAACTATACCGTCAAAGCAGGGGATTCGCTCTGGTTGATTGGGGTTCGTCATGGTGTTAGTGTCGACCAATTGAAGGAATGGAACCATCTGACGTCTGATTTCCTACAAATTGGTGACCAATTAGTGATTAAATAGGAGACTTTAACAAAAGTTCGTTAATTAATAAGAGGCTGGAGCTTTTCTCAAGCCTCATTCAGATAAAGAGGCAGGGCAACTTGCCTCTTTCTTTTGATCGTAAAGATTTAAATTTTATAAAGTTTTTAAAGCTTTCATATAGTAAGTGGCTTTAAACTGAGGGGAAATATGCTATAATTGATAAAAAAGATGGAGGCGTTTACCTTATGACAATTCATTGGACACAAGAAGCACAGAAACGCTATGAGGCTTATTATGAAGACCTCTTTACTTTACTGAAAGTGGATAGTGTACGAGATGACAGCCAAGCTAGTGCAGAAGCACCGGTTGGGCCAGGCCCTAAAAAGGCCTTAGAGACCTTCCTTTCTATGGCTGAGCGCGATGGTTTCCAAACCGCTAATATCGATAATATTGCCGGCCGGGTTGAATTTGGTGAGGGCGACGAAATCCTGGGTATCTTAGCCCACGTGGATGTGGTGCCTGTGGATAAATATTGGGAGACGGATCCTTTTGATCCTGTGATCAAGGACGGCAAGCTCTATGCCCGGGGAGCAAGTGATGACAAGGGGCCTCTCATGGCTGCTTACTATGCCCTAAAGATTATTAAAGACTTGGAACTTCCTGTTTCTAAACGGGTGCACTTTATCGTAGGGACCGATGAAGAGAGCGACTGGAAGTGCATGGACCGCTATTTTGAAAGCGAAGTGAAACCGGACTTTGGCTTCTCACCAGATGCTGAATTTCCCATTATTAATGGGGAAAAAGGCCAGTACACCAGTCATCTCACTTTTTCACCTTTCCAAGGGGACTTAGTCAGCTTTGAAGGCGGCCAGCGTGAGAACATGGTGCCTGCTGAAGCCCAAGCCCGTTTGGCGAACAAAGATCTCGACCAAGTTCAAGCTGCTGTAGCAGACTTCCAAAAAGCTCATCCAGCTGCCAGCTTAACGGTTGAAGCAACAGACCAAGGGCAAGTCCTTGTCGCTTGTGAAGGGAAAGCAGCCCATGCTATGGATCCTTCTCAAGGAGAAAATGCGGCAACTTACCTGGCTCTTTTCTTGCAGGGACTGAGCGACGATTTAGCTAAAAATAGCTTTATCAGCTTTACGGCAGACCGTCTTCACGAAGACTTCTATGGGGAAAAATTAGGCCTTGCCCACCATGATGACGTGATGGGAGATCTCACCCTTAATCCAGGCGTCTTTGCAGTTGAGGGCGACCAAGTTAAGGTCACTTTAAACATGCGGGTGCCTCAGGGCATTAGCTATGAAGAGATTGGTAGCCGTTTGGATGAGCTCGGCCAAGACTATGCCTTTAGCCGGGAAGATGGCAAGTCGAACAAGGCTCCCCACTATGTGCCAGCTGATGACCCCTTGGTAACTACCTTACTCGATGTTTACGAGAAATATACTGGTGAAGTTGGCCAAGAAAAAGTGATCGGGGGCGGAACTTACGGGCGTCTCTTCGAACGCGGCGTGGCCTTCGGTGCACTTTTCCCTGATTCACCAGATACCATGCACCAAGCCAATGAATTCGCCCGCCTCAAAGACCTTGAAAAGGCGATGGCTATCTATGCTGAAGCCATTTACCGCTTAATCAAATAAGATGATGATTGAATCCAAACAGAACCCGCAGATTAAAGCCATTAAGAAATTGCAGCAAGCGAAGGGAAGGCGGAAGGCCAAGCGCTATCTTCTGGAAGGCCCTCACTTATTGGAAATGGCCTTAGAAGCGGGAAAACAGCCAGAATTAATCTTATGCACGGAGGCTAGCTTTAAGGCTGATTATGCGAACTGTAACTGTCAATTGATCAGTCCACAGCTAGCCGGTTATCTGGCAGAAACAGAAAGCACTCAGGCGGTTTTTGCGGTGATGCCCTTGCCTGAACCGGTCGCGCTTGACCAGTTGACATCTTCTGCTATTCTCCTCCTCGATGGCCTCCAGGACCCAGGTAATCTGGGCACTATTATCCGGACAGCGGATGCCCTAGGTTACCACAGCCTGATCCTTGGTAAAGGGAGCGTTGATCCTTATAATAGTAAGGCCTTGCGCGCCATGCAGGGGAGCCAGTTCAAACTCCAAATTGTCCAGGCTGACTTGGACCAAGCCATCCCTCAATTGCAGAGCCAGGGTTACCGGATCGCTGCTTCCACCCTGTCCAGTGATTCACAGAGTGTCAAGGATTACTGTTTGACAGATGCCAAAAAATGGGGCATTATATTAGGTAATGAGGGTAACGGGGTTAGCCCCGACTGTATTGAATTGGCGGATGTCAGTTTGCATATTCCTATGACTGGGCAGGCTGAATCCTTAAATGTCGCCATTGCAGCTGCAATTATGATGTACGAATATCGTCCCGTGATTTAGAAAGTAGAAAGAGTGATGAGTGAATGCACAAACACACACGACCATGGGAATCTGACAGCGACTACTTAGAGCTCGTAGCCGATATTAAAGACCATCAATTTATTAAAGATTTGGAACGCTTCCCCCAACATATTCATGGAAACCGGATGATTCATTCTTTTCAAGTATCCTACAAGAGCTATAAGATTGCGCGTAAGTTAGGTTTAGACTACCGGTCGGTGGCACGTGCAGGCTTAATGCATGACTTGTTCTATTATATGCCTGGCGAGTTATCATTCTCACACGGCAATCACTTAAGCAACCATCCCTACATTGCCTTGCAGAATTCGCGTGCTTTAACAAGCCTCAATCCAATCGAAGAAGATATTATTGTTAAGCATATGTGGCTGGCAACGGCTGCACTTCCTAAGTATCGGGAATCTTATATCGTGACCATGGTTGATAAGTGGGTAGCTTGCGAAGATTTTGCTTATCCGCTTTTCCGTAACTTTAGCACAAGCTTCCAGTGTAAAGTTTATAAATATTTCTTGGGCTTAGACCTGAGAGAAGAAATGAGAGATTAAGATGACAACAGAGAAACACGTGCCGACACTGTGTCCTAAATTTGAACGTGGTTTTCAGTTGATTGGTAAGAAATGGAACGGTCTAATCATCCAAAGTTTATTAAATGAGCCTTTGCGTTTTGGGCAATTGCGTGACAGTATCAATGGTATTTCTGACCGGGTGTTAATCGAGCGCTTGCGTCAACTGGGCCGGTTAGGTATCGTATGTCGCAAAACTACAGAAATTGATTCCCACCAGGTGGCGCTCTATAGCCTGACCGAAAAAGGTCTGGAGTTAGAACCTGTTCTTAACAATCTTCACCAATGGGCTGATGAGTGGATGGCTAAAGATGATAAAATTTAATATAAAAAATAAAGGGCTGGGGCAAAATGCTTCAGCCTTTTCTACTCAGACTTGCTGATAGCTTCTGTTTTAAAACTTTGGTCTGGTATTGGCTTTATACAGGATTTGAGTTGACGCTAAGTTGAATTTTGCTTATAATAAGTTGTAATATCACGTTGATAGAAGACGGAAATAGTCACAAGTGTAGCCAGGAAGAGAAATCAGCGACTGAGAGTTTCTTCTACATGGACTAGGCCCTTTCACTTCTTGAGTAGGCACCGGGACCGGATGGAAAAGGTGTCCGCAAGCCAGCGTTAAAGGCTTTGAGTGTCAGCAGTAATTTTTGTCAGCTGAAACAAGGGTGGTACCGCGGTCTTTCGTCCCTTTGAGGGATGGAAGGCTTTTTTGTTTTCTATTAAATTAAATGGCATTGAATAAAAGGAGTTATCATGGATATCATTGAACAATTGAAAGCTTTAGAGAAGGAAATGCATGATCAATTATCCCAGCTAACGGATCTTGATGGTGTTAAACAATTACGGATTGATTATCTCGGTAAGAAGGGGGCATTGACCCAGACCTTACGGGGAATGAAGGACTTGTCCAATGAAGAACGGCCTAAAGTGGGGGCCTTCGCTAATGAATTGAAGACCAAGTTAGCGGCTGCATTGGACCAAAAAGAGGAAAAATTCCAAGCTGAAGCTCTAGAAGCAGCCTTGGCAGCTGAAACAATTGATGTTAGCCTGCCTGGTCAAGAAGTTCAGCTCGGTAAGCCACACATTATTGCCCAAGTGATGTCGGATATTGAGACCCTCTTTGTGTCCATGGGTTATGAAGTTGTCGAAGGTCCAGAAATTGAATCCGACTATTACAACTTCCAGCGGATGAACCTACCAGAAAACCATCCGGCCCGCGATATGCAGGATACCTTCTATGTCAATAAGGACGTCCTCTTGCGGACTCACACCTCACCTGTCCAAGCACGGACCATGGACCAGCACGACTTCTCCAAGGGTCCGCTTAAGATGATCAGTCCAGGTAAGGTTTACCGTCGGGATGATGATGACGCCACCCACTCCCACCAATTCCACCAAATTGAGGGCTTGGTAGTGGCTGAAAATGTAGGCTTGGCTGATTTGAAGGGGACCCTCGAAGTCTTTGCCCAACACATGTTCGGGGCAGACCGGGAAATTCGTCTTCGCCCATCCTATTTCCCATTCACTGAACCTTCTGTTGAAATCGACATTTCTTGCTTTAAGTGCGGAGGCAAGGGCTGCAATATCTGTAAGCAGAGTGGCTGGATTGAAATCCTCGGTGGAGGGGTTGTCCATCCAAATGTCTTAGAAATGTCAGGCGTAGATAGTGAGCGGTATACCGGTTTCGCTTTTGGGATTGGGCCAGACCGGGTGGCTATGTTGAAGTACGGAATTGAAGATATCCGTCACTTCTACCAAAATGACCTACGCTTCTTAACACAGTTCCAAGAAAAGGGGTAAGCAAGTAAATGAAAGTATCAATTGAATGGTTAAATGAACTTATTTCTCTAGAGGGGATTACAGCGGAAGAACTCGCTGATAAGATGTCACGGACAGGGATTGAAGTCGATGGATTGGAAAATCTAGGGAGTGTCTTGAAGAAGGTTGTTGTTGGACATACCCTCGAAGTTGTTGACCATCCAGATTCAGACCACCTCCATATCTGCCAAGTCGATGTTGGTGAAGAAGAGCCTTATCAAATCGTCTGTGGCGCGCCTAATATTGCAAGCAATCAAAAAGTTATCGTCGCCCTTCCTAACTCACGGATTAAAGGCAATGTAAAGATTAAGAAAGGAAAACTGCGCGGCCAAGTTTCCCAAGGGATGATTTGTAGCTTAGAAGAAATCGGCTTTGAAGAAAATGTCGTTCCTAAAGAATTTGCTAATGGGATTGCTGTCTTACCAGAAGATGCACCAGTCGGAACTTCGATTGTTGACTATCTCAAGCTAGACGATCCGATTCTTGATTTGGATGTGACACCTAACCGGGCAGATGCCTTGTCAGTCAGAGGGAATGCTTGGGAAGTGGCTGCTATTTATGGCCGCCAGCCTGAGTTTTCTAGTGAAGATGTTGACACATTCGCTAAGCAATCGGACCTGGCAGAACTTGTCTCCATTCAAGTGGATGATCCAGACATGGTCCCTGAATACAATGCCTTCTTGGTACGCAATGTGAAGATCCAGCCTAGTCCGCTAGCTGTCCAAGTGCGCTTAATGAAGTCAGGCATCCGTCCTATTAATAATATTGTAGATGCGACCAACTATGTCTTGCTCGAATACGGCCAGCCTCTACATGCCTTCGACTACGATAAATTAGGAACAGGCAAGATTGAAACACGGATGGCCCAAGCGGGTGAGACCCTGCAAACTCTCGATGGCGAAGAGCGTCAGTTGACGGAGGAAGATATCGTGATTACGGATGGCCAAAAGCCAATTGCCTTAGCGGGCGTTATGGGGGGCTACGATACGGAAATTGATGAGTCCACACAAAATGTCTTGCTTGAAGCAGCGATGTTTGAACCTATCCATATTCGTAAGACAGCCCGCCGCTTAGGCTTGAGAAGCGAATCTAGCATGCGTAATGAACGTGGGGTTAACCAAGCGACGATCGCGGAAGCGGGCTATTATGCCGCTCAATTAATGGTTGCCTGGTCTTCGGGCGACTTAGAACCAGGATTTGCCCAAGCTTCTACATTAGATCATGGGGATGTGAAGGTGGATTCTTCCTTGGCTTATATTAACCGTGTCTTAGGGACCGCATTAACTTACCAGGATATTGAACAAGTCTTTGCCGACTTGCAATTTGGCTTAGAAGGGGATGCCGACCACTTCACTGTAACTGTTCCGCCACGCCGTTGGGATATTCATATTCCAGCTGACTTAACAGAAGAAGTTGCTCGCATCTATGGTTACGACAAGATTCCTTCCCATCTCCCTGACGCCCAAGGTTATAAAATTGGCCTGACCGAGCGCCAACAATTCGACCGTCGAGCTCGTCAGACCATGCAAGCTCTTTCCTTCAACCAAGTCATTGGCTATAACTTGGTCAGTGCGGAAGCTTTAAATGTCTTGCAATTAGAAGAAAGAGCAGCCGTTGAGCTGGACTTCCCGATGAGTGAAGACCACCGTTTCATGCGGACCAATTTGCTGACTACTGATCTCGATATCACCCGTTATAATATCGCTCGCAATATCAAAAATGTTGCCATTTATGAGAGCGGCCGCATTTCCTACTGGGAAGACGGCCAGCCAGTTGAAGAAAACCACTTGGCAGCCGTTTGGACTGGTAACCGCATCGACCAATCTTGGCAAGGTCAAGACCAGGCAGTTGATTTCTTTGCGATGAAGGGGATTGTTGAAGCTTTGCTCGCTTCCATGAACCTGGCTTGCAGTATCCGCTACCAGGCTGCGCATGATATCGCTGATACCCATCCAGGACGGACCGCCCGTATTTTAGCTGATCTCGGGGAAGAAGAAATTGTTCTTGGTTTTATCGGCCAGCTCCACCCACAAACAGCGGATAGCTATGACTTGGCTCAAGCCACTTACGTCTTTGAACTGTCCTTAGACCGGCTCTTTGACCTACCTAAGCAAACGATTGTCCAAGAAAGTATTCCAAAATTCCCAGGCATTAAGCGGGATATTGCCCTTCTCGTTGATGAAAGTGTCAGTCACGCTGAAATCCAAGCCTGCATCCAAGAAGCAGGGAACAAATACTTGCGGGATATCCAAGTCTTCGACCTCTATACTGGTGACAAGATCGAAGCAGGTAAGAAATCTTTAGCTTATCAACTGTCTTACCTGAACCCAGAAGCCACCCTCCAAGACGACGAGGTTACGGCTAATGTGGACGCTATAATTCAATCTCTAAGTCAGGAGTTGGGAGCCCAAGTTCGCTAAGAATTGAGTGAGAATTCGACCACTTCAAGAGGAATTTTGGTCAAAGTATGATAAGATAAAAGTAGACATATGATAATAAATTAGGAGGTCAAAATAATGGATATGTTTGAGAGCTCAAAAGCTAAAATTCAAGACAAAAAAGTGCGCATTGTTTTCCCTGAAGGTGCTGAAGAGCGCATTCAAGGAGCCGTTGTTCGCTTGAAGCAAGATGGTTTAGTGGAACCTGTCTTACTAGGTAACCCTGATGACTTACAAGCTAAGGCAAAAGAATTCGGCTTCGATTTGTCTGGAATTGAGATTGTAGATCCCAATAACTACGATGCTTTTGATGAAATGGTAGATGCCTTTGTAGAACGCCGTCGTGGCAAAGCAACAGAAGAACAAGCTCGTGAAATTCTTAAAGATGAAAACTACTTCGGGACAATGTTAGTTTATCAAGACAAGGTTGATGGCTTGGTATCAGGGGCTGTCCACTCAACAGGGGATACCGTTCGTCCTGCCCTCCAAATCGTTAAGACTAAAGAAGGCGTTCGTTCCACTTCAGGTGCCTTCATCATGGTTCGTGACGATGAACGCTATGTCTTCGCAGACTGCGCCATTAACATTGACCCTGACAAGGACGCTCTGGCTGAAATTGCCATTGAATCTGCAAAGACTGCTGAATTGTTCGATATTGAACCAAATGTGGCTATGCTAAGCTTCTCTACCAAGGGATCTGCTTCTGCTCCCCAACAAGAGAAAGTTGCTGAAGCAGTGGCAATTGCTCAAGAAAAAGCGCCTGAACGCTTCAACATCGATGGTGAATTACAATTCGATGCGGCTTTCGTTGAATCTGTCGGCAAACAAAAAGCACCTGATTCTAAGGTAGCAGGCCAAGCAAAAGTCTTTGTCTTCCCAGAAATCCAATCGGGTAACATTGGCTATAAGATTGCTCAAAGACTTGGCGGCTTCGAAGCAATTGGGCCTATCTTACAGGGTATGGCTAAGCCAATTTCTGACCTCTCACGCGGATGTAACGAAGAAGATGTTTATAAGATTTCAATCATTACCGCTAACCAAGCTTTGTTGGATGACTAAGCGAGCGGATAAGAATTTAGAAAAGAGGCTGGGACAAAAGTTCCGGCCTCTTTTTAAAAAGCAAGCATTTTTCAAAAACGTGTTCCAAAAGTCAGGCCTGACATCCACTTCACGAACTATGTCCAATCGTTTACCAACGATTTCCCATAGTTCGTGGACAGTTGCTATAGCTGTTCGAAGCGCAGCGAGTTACAGATATAGTATGCGTTAGCTGGTTCAGGCCTGATCGACTTTTGTCACACTCTCTTTTCTTTTTGCTCCCTTCTTGCTTTGGTGATAAAATAAGACTAATCGACAATATAATGAAAGGAGTGGATAGGATGTCTGCGACTTTGAATTGGCAGGGGGAGGCCGACACGCAATCCTTTGCCCACTATTTAGCTTCCTATGTTAAAGCCGGCGATATTATTTGCTTGGCTGGGGACCTAGGAGCAGGAAAGACCACCTTCACCCGTTACTTAGCAGAAGGGCTGGGAATTTCTGGGAATATTAAGAGCCCAACTTTTACCATTATCCGTGAATACCAATCTGGCCGGCTTCCGCTCTACCATATGGATGCCTACCGTTTGGAAGAGACAGGGGCTGAGGGTATGGGACTGGAAGAGTATTTAGAAGGGGACGGCTTAACGGTTATCGAGTGGCCACAATTTATTGAAGAGGACTTATCGACGAATTATTTGTGGCTAAGCATTAGCAAGGGCCAGGAGGATGACCGCCAAGTGCATTTTGAAGGCTTTGGACCGCGGGGTAAGCAACTGGCCCGGATTATAGAAGAGGAGTATTGCTAGTTATGAAGAAAGAAGAAATCGAAATTGTTTTTGAAGATGGCCAGCCCAAGCATGCTAAGCAACTATTAGATTTTTACCGCCAGGTTGGGGCTGAGAGTCCTTATTTGACCTTCGATGAGGAAGGTCTAGGGATTAACCAAGAACAGGAGACGCGTTATCTGAAACAAATTCAAGAGACGACCAATAACCGCCTCTTGCTGGCTAGCCTTAATGGGGAGATTATTGGGGTCGCTAGTATTGGTGCACCGACCAATCCCAAGACAGGTCATGTCGGAGAGATCGGCATTTGTCTTCTCCGTCGCTTCTGGGGCATGGGTCTCAGCCGGGTGATGATGGAAGATATGATCGAGTGGGCAGAGGAGAGCCCTTCCTTACGCTATCTGCGCTTGGAAGTGAATGCGGAGAACATTCGTGCCATCAAGCTCTATGAACACTTTGATTTTGAATTGATTGGCAAGACCCCTGCTGCAATGTTCTGTCAAGAAAGTTACCAGGATGTCTTGATGATGGGACGTCGGGTGGATGACAGCGAAGACCAATAAAAAAAATAGCCAGTGACCTAATCTCAGCTTTAACTTCATTGATGAAGTTGGAGGAGACTTGGGCCCTGGCTATTTTTTACCATGCTTTAAAGGTGATAGCGAGCATGAAGAAGAATAAGAAGAGATTAGCGAGGGCGAGGCCCCAGCGCCAACGAGCAGCCTGGTCATTGAGTGAAAAAATGATAGCAACGATAGGGATGAGGAGGCTCAAAATGAGGTTCCAGTGGTTTAAAGACTGGGGGTCTGCCATCAATTGTTTAGCCGAAAAGAAGAGGCTGAGGGCAGTCATCAAGAGGGCCTGACGTCTTTCTTTGGTCATGAGTCATTGTCCTTTCTTATAGTATTTTGGCTAAGAGCTGGTCAATGCATCTATTTTAGCAAATTATAAGGCTTAAGACTAGGATGGGCCAAATATTTAAGCTATCTTTTCATTTATTTGGACTTGTGGTATGATGGAGGGACGAAAGTATTGATTAGGCGGGAAAGGTGATCGTTAAGTGATGAAAGATAAATTTCTTGAGCATTTTCCTCAAGCAAAGGTTAAGTTCGATGAGGCCTTGAGCTCTTATTCCTATACACGCACAGGGGGACCGGCCGATATCCTGGTTTTTCCTCAGACCATTGCGGAAGTTCAAGATTTTGTGTCATACGCTAAAACCGAACAGATCCCTATCATGGTATTGGGCAATTCCAGCAATTTAATTGTTCGGGATGGCGGCATTGAAGGGATCGTCATGATCTTAACAGATATGAAGGCAGCTGAGGTCCAAGACCAGAGTTTGGTTGTTGAAGCGGGAGCCCGCTTGATTGATGTCAGCCGCCTAGCTGCCGACCACAGCCTCGGTGGGCTAGAATTTGCCTGTGGGATTCCGGGGAGTCTGGGCGGCGCCGTCTTTATGAATGCGGGTGCTTATGGCGGCGAGATGGCTGATATTGTATCCAGTGTGGACTATGTCGATCAAAGAGGCAGTCTGCGTCAGCTCACTCTTCAAGAGCTTGACTTTGCTTACCGGCATAGCTGTTTTCAGGAGAATGGCGGGGTTGTCGTTAGGGTGCATATGCAGCTCCATTCTGCGGATCCAGACGCCATTGAGTCGCGGATGGCTGAATTGACCCACTTACGCGAATCCAAGCAGCCGCTGGACCTGCCTTCTTGTGGCAGTGTCTTCAAACGGCCTGAGGGACATTACACGGGCCAGCTGATTCAAGAGGCCGGCCTCCAAGGCTATACGGTTGGTGGGGCCCAAGTTTCATTAAAACATGCGGGCTTTATCGTGAACATCGGCCAGGCCACAGCGACTGACTATCTAGCCGTCATTGCCCATGTCCAAGATGTGGTTAAGGACCGCTATGGCGTCGACTTAGAGACAGAAGTGCGGATTATTGGCCGCGACTAGAGATAAAACTTAACATGAATCAATCAGATAAACTTCTTCTGTGTTAAAATTATGTTAAAATACATGGAGAAGTTTATTTGTGTTTTTTATTTTAAATCACTGCTGGAGAGGAATAAGGCCTTAGCAGTATTTGGCGAAAGGAGTTGGCAAGGATGGGGGAAGCCTGGATTAAATTTAATAATTTTTCTTTTACTTATGCTGGGGCACAGTTTCCAGCCCTTAAAGACATTAACTTGACCATTGAAAAGGGAGAAAAGGTCCTTGTATTGGGGGCAAATGGGTCAGGCAAGACAAGTTTTCTTAAGGCCTTGAACCAAGAATTAGGGACAGCAGCTAATCCTGGAAAGATCGAAGGCAGCGTGAGCTACTGTGATCATAACGTGGAAAGCTTTAAAGGGAAGGATATCGCTGACTTTATTTCAGAAGATTCAGCCGATCAAGAGCTAGTGGACCTAGCCCCTCAAGATGAAGGAGATTTCACTAAACAAATTTGGTCTTTATTGGCTAAGGATTCCCAAGAACGGTCTTTCAATGATTTGTCTGCTGGCGAGCAAGACCTCTACCGGATGATGGACCATATCAAGGACCACAAGAAGGTCTATATCTTTGATGAGCCCCTGGCAAATTTGGCACCGAGAGCGGCGGAGCACTTTGTCGATGCCTTGGATGACTTCCATATGAAAACTCAGTCGACAATTGTGGTTGTTGAACATCGTTTAGAACAGATGATGTACCGGCATATTGACCGCGTCCTGGTTTTACTAGGCGGCCGTCTGGTCTTCGATGGTTCTTTATCAGACTTACTCCACCATGCGATCCTAGCCAATCTTGATGTGCGGGAGCCCCTCTATGTGACGGCCATGCGCTATGCCGGCTATCCCCTCGACCAAGTCCACCATATCGCCCATGTCAACCACATATCTGGCCCTAAATTAAAAGATGTTATGGAAGACTGGGCCCTCTCTATTCCTAGTTTTCGTTATCAAGAATCGACGGAAGAACTTATCCGCTTGGAAGATGTTTCCTACCACTACAATCATAAAAACCATGCCCTTAAAGACCTTGATTTGAAGATTTGTCAGGGGGAAATGCTTAGTGTAGTTGGAGCCAATGGGGCGGGGAAAACAACCCTCAGTCGGATTCTCAGCCAGTGCCTAGAAGCGGACCAAGGCCAGGTCTTCTGGCATGGGCAGGAAATAACCGCCGCTAACCGGCAGAAGGTTAAAAATAAGATTGCCTACCTGCCTCAGAATTTTAGGCCTTTGATCGTTGGGGCGACCCCATGGGAGCAATTGGAGAAGTTCTATGCCAACTATCAAGAAGCTGGCTGCCAACTCTCACCAGATAAGGAAGCCCTCTTCAACCAGCTTCTTTCTGCAATTGGCTTTGACCATCTTAAGCATTATCCGTTGAAATTTTTAAGCTATGGCCAGCTCAAACACTTGCTTCTGGCTTGTGTGCTCTTGAAGGACCCCGAGCTCATTATTATCGATGAGCCGACGGAGGGCCAAGACTACAAGCATATGGTTGACTTTATGGGTAGTCTTTACCGGATCAACCAAGAGAAGGGAATTGCTGTGATTATGAACACCCATGATGTGGAAGTGCTCTTAGCCTATACCCGACGCTGTCTCGTGATGTCCGAAGGGGAAATCATTGCAGATACGGATCCTGTTTATGTGACTTCTAACGAGAATTTAGTCGACCAAGCGGCCTTGAGGGAAAGCTCTCTCTCTGTCTTTGCCAAGCGCATCGGTCTCGTGGATCCCTATACCTTTATCCGTAAATTTATGGACTATGACCGCGAAGTCCAACAAAGTTAGTGGAGGAGGGATTGTATGAACCAGTACTTCAAGCAGGCTGTCCAACAGGCTTGGCCAGTTATCATTGCCTATATTCCTTTGTCCATCGCTTGTGGAGTCCTCTTAGCCAGTGCAGGTCTGTCTTACTGGCAGGTTGCTCTTAGCTCGCTTTTAATCTTTGGCGGGTCAGCACAATTTATGCTAGCTTCTTTGGTCCTAGCTGGGGCCTCAACTTGGGTCATTATCGGCTTAGTCTTACTGCTTAACTCCCGCCAGATGCTTCTGACCTCTTCCCTAGCTTCCTATTTACCTCAGGAAAAGACCTGGAAATTAGCCTGGCTCAGCCAGTTTACAGCCGATGAATCCTATGCCCTAAATGTTGTGAACTTCCAAGAAGCTGACCAGGGGCAAGGCGAATGGACCTTCGACCAGGCCTTCTATCTTGCCCTGACTACTTACCTCACCTGGCTGTGTGGGACGGTTGCGGGGGCTATCTTGGGTCAGTTCTTTGCCTTCCCAACGGTTATCGTAAACTATGTGCTCATCGCCATGTTTATCGGCCTCTTAATCCCTCAGATTAAGAGCCGCAAAACTTTCTCAATAACCCTTATCAGCCTTGCGATGAGTCTGGTCTTAAGGCTCTTCGCACCTTCGAGTCTAGTGATTGTCCTGGTGACCCTTTTGGCAAGCTACCTGGCTTATCGCATGGACCGGCATTTATTGGAAGAGAAAGGAGATCTGTCTTTATGAGCCTAACCCTTCTTATTCTGATTATTGGCGGGCTATCGGTTTTGATGCGGGTGATCCCGGGTGTTTTGACCCGTAAGGCTGACTTACCCTTGTCTATCCGCTTGGCCATGCCCTATGTACCGATTACTTTGTTTACAGCGATGATTACTTGTGATATTTTCTTTTGGGAGGAAGACTTTAGCCTGAATCCCTTGGTCAATCTCAAGCTCATCGCTTCGCTGGTTGCTATTATTGTGGCATATATGACCAAAGACTTAATCAAAACGGTTTTAGCTGGGGTGCTAACGATTAGTTTACTTTATTTTATTTTTTAAGAAAATGCAGACCTTGGAGTCGACTTTGACTCTAAGGTCTGCATTTTTGCTTGTCTATGAATTAGCGGTCTCTCTGCTGTGAGCGTTGGGCTAGCGCCTGGGCATCAATGCCTCGGACTTGGGCCCAGTGCCAAGGCCCAGCGCTGAGGACTAGGTCTAGCTGTTTGAGCTCTTGGCTATTGCGGCAGTTAAGCAGGAGGTAGATCAGCTTCAGCTTATCAGTGAATTCTTGGACTTTTTGCAGGCTGTCTGCTAGATCATGGTTGAGAACGAGCTGGAGGAAGTAGCCGCTCATACCGACTGCTTGGGCGCCTAGGCTCAGTGCCTTAACCATATCGAGAGGTTGGCGGACCCCTCCCGAAGCTAGCAGGGTGAGGTCAGAGGGTGCCTGGCTGGCTTCTAAGAGACTGACCACAGTGCTTTGCCCCCAGTCAAAAAGTTCGGCAAAATCTTGGTCGGGGCGTCTCTGATTTTCAATTTGGGCAAAGTTAGTCCCACCCCGGCCGCTGATATCGATGGTCGAGAAACCTAATTGGTAGAGTTCATTAATGGTTTCTCGGCTCATGCCAAATCCCACTTCTTTAATGACGATGGGGACCTTGACCTGGTCTTTGATATCCAGTAAGTGGTCCCTGATCCGCCGAAAATCCCGATCGCCTTCGGGCATGACGATTTCCTGGGGGAGGTTTAGGTGGACTTGGAGGGCGTCTGCTTCAAGAATTTCGACAGCTTTTTTGGCGTCCTGGCCATTCCGGTCAGCCCCCACATTGGCTAAGATGAAGCCCTCTGGATATATCTCACGAATAATGCGAAAAGAAGTTTCTTGTTGGGGATCCTTGAGGGCAGCTGACAGAGACCCGCTAGCCATAGGGAGTTTGAGAGCCTGGGCTAATCGAGCTAATCGCCCATTAATTTCGCGGGTCCATTCGCTCCCTCCAGTCATGGCATTGATGTAGAAGGGGAGAGGGAAATCTTGATCCAACCAGTGGCTGGAGAGGTCAATATCTTCCTCTGCTAATTGGCCCATACTGTTGTGGACGAAACGCACATGGTCAAAATCGCTGATCTTTTCTTCTTTATAGTTGGCAGCAGCCTCTCTGACATGGTCATCTTTCCGGTTAGTCATCGTAAATATCACCTCTATCTTTTATACGAAATAAATTTTTAAATCTAGGTGGTTCAAGCCCTTTGCTTGAGCCTCTTCAAGGAAGGTCTGTGCACTGGAGCGGTTGGGAGCGATAGCGATGGCACAGTCGCCTTGGCCGGCACCCGATACCTTGGCGGCTAGGCCAGCTTCTCTGGCTGAGTTGACGACCTCTTCTAAAGCCGGGCTGGCATAGTAGGAGCCCTGGCTCTGTAATTGGTCTTCAATCAGGTCTTGGTTAGCACTTAAGTGGCGATTAAAGTTGGTAAAATCTCCCTTTTCTAAGTCTTGGGCAAGGGCTTCGACAAGTTCTTGAGACTGGTCCAAAAAGTCCTGGCTGAGCTGGGTCTGCTGGCGCTTAAGGAGCTTTTCAGTTGAGGCTTCCTGCCCCACCCAGAAGGCATAGAAAGCCCAATCATCGGGGAAGGCTAAACTTTGGATAGTGAGGCCAGGCCAGTCGCTATCTAATAATTTGAGAACATCTTGTCCGGTTGTTTTCTTGGCCCGGCGAAACCATTTTCGGTCAAAATTTTGATAGAGGAGGAGGCCCCCATGGCTTGCAGCAGCTAGGTCGCCGAATGAGCCTTTCATCTTTAAGCGGGACTCTGCAATGGCTGCTAGTTTAAAGACTTTGAGCCGGTCAGCGGCGGACGGACTTTCTGGGATGTCAGAGAAGGCTTGGAGGATCCCCCAGAGACAGGCTACCAGAACAGCCCCGCTAGAGCCTAGGCCATACTTATGGCCTTCCTGGTCATGGAGCTGGCTTTTTATGCGGAGCCGGTAGCTGCCAAGTTCGAGATCAGGATACTTAGCTTGCAAGTACCGTTCGGCCAGGCGAATGCCCTCCCAGATGAGCTCGAACTTATCGGCTCCTAGACTGGTGCTGACAATTTTACCAGCATTGGTTCTGGACCAAGTAAGCTTTTCAGCAGCCAGATCACTGATGACTTCATTCTGGTCACTTGCTTCAATCTCTAGCTTGAGAAAGGCATCGACAGCTGCAACGAGGGCCTTCTGCTGGCTTTTAGTCACAGCATATTCTCCTGCCCAGAATAATTTCCCGGGTACTTTAACATGACAATTTTTCATAAACAATTCCTTTCTAAATGTTTTTAATAGGGCCAGTGGTCGAGGGTCTGGATACCAGGGCCTACCTGGCTTGTGATCACTTTGGCCTCTGGGAAGGCTTCTTCCATAGCCTGGGCAATCTCCTGACTTTCAGAAGCCGGGCAGAGGACTTTGATATTGGGGCCTGCGTCCATGGTAAAGTAGGCTGTATAGCCTTGGTCACGCAGGCTTCTGACCTGGTCCATGGCTTCCAAACTAGCCGGTTCAAAGTAAGTAAAGGGCGGGTTAGAAGCGAGCATGGTCGCATGCATGGCCATAGCGTTGGCTTCCGCAATCTGTCCGATAGCTTTTAGGTCGCGGCGCTGGATAGCAGCCTCTATCTCTTTGAGATGTTTCTCGGCGAGACGGGGCCAAGCGGGGTAGAAGGCAGAGGTCTCAATCGTATGGGCCATGCCTTGTCGAGAAGGAATTTTTTTGTGCTGGGTATTGAGGGCTAGGATAACCATGGCTACCCCCCAGTCAGCTGGATCAAGCGGGACGGCACGGGAGTTTTCATGGCGGTCTCCTTTTTCCCATTTGACAAAGCCTGGGAAGATGCTGCGGGTGGCTGAACCTGACCCTCGTCTAGCATAAGTTGATAGTTCTTGGTCGGTCAAGTCTAAGGTCAAAGCCTGGCGACAGGCAGCTGCTAGCGCCGCAAAGGCAGAAGCCGAACTGGCTAGGCCTGCTCCTGTTGGCACATGGTTGACGCTCTCCACCCGGCAAGGCAGGTCAAGTTGGGCTAGGTTTCTGAAGAAGTCTAAAAAGCGGCTAATTTTAGCGACGGCCCCTTCAGCTTGTTCTTCCCCATTCAGACAGAAGCTATCTTGTTTTAACTCTTCTGAGAAGCAAACTTTGGTATCCGTATATAAGGCATCTAGGGTGAGGGAAAGGGAGCTATTCATGGGAATGAAGAGTTCGCTATCCGCCTTTCCCCAATATTTAATCAGTGCAATATTTGTATGGGCACGCGCCATGCCTTGGTAAGTCGTCATAATATCCTCCTTAGCTCGGTTCCGGACTGGCTAGTGGGATAAGCCAGTAGTCAACAATCATTTCTTTAGTAACTAAGCTTTGGCCTAGGTCTTCTGCTTCTTTTTGGCTTTGCGTGAGGGCAATAAAACAGCCCCCTTTACCCCCTCCTGTGAGTTTGGCGGCAGCAGCCCCATGGTTGAGGCAGAGGCGGATGCCCATGTCTAGCTCGGGGCTGGAAACTTGGAGGGCTTGGAGGTTGACCTGAGAAGACTGCAGGCTTTGCGCAATCGCTTTTAAGCTAGCGGGAGCATTTCCGCTTAAGTGCTGGTAGAGGTCCTCGCTTGCTTGGCCGAGTTCTTCTAGGGCTGCTTTAGCGGCTAAGTGGCGGGACGGATGTTCGCTGTCCAGAGCTTGGCGGATGCCTGCCACCGCCTCCTTGGTATTGCCTGGAATCCCAGTGTCAGCTACCAGCAAATAATAAGGTGTCTGGAAGTAAAAAACTTCCATGCTTTGTCCTTTCTGGTAGGAGAGGGGACGGTTTAAGACAGTTAAACGAGCATCTAGACCGCTGGGATTACCATGGCTAATCGTCTCCGCCAGATCAGCATAAGCTAAGAGACTTTCCTGGTCTAAGTCCGCATCGTAAAAATCATAATAGGCTCGAATCAAGGCAACTGCAACAGCTGCGGAGCTTCCCATACCGCGTTCGGCGGGAATATTACTTTCAATGCGGATCAAAAAATCTCCTCGGTCGTTGTGGTCTTCCTGTAGACTTTGCCAGAGTTGACGGAGGTTATCTAAATGACTAGGTGCCGCCGTTAGGGCTCCCTGGTAGAGTTCACTCATAAGAAAAGTCGGCCCAGAAGATTCTTCTAGGCTAACTTGGATGGTGACGGCTTCAATCGGTAGGGCGAGGGCACGGTAGCCATAGACCACACTGTGCTCACCACTTAAAATAATTTTTCCGTGGGCTTTACCTATTCCTCTTTTCAATTTGTCTCACTTCCATTTCCATTCCTATCTATTGTACAATATTTGTAAGCAAAACACGAAGGAGAATGGTGAATCTCAATTGAATTCATCAAAATATTAAAAAAGATTTATTGCATCTTCGTGGCTAAACGTATACACTACATTATAATGAGACGCTTATGTATTGAGCTGTCCAGGAAATAAAGGAGAGTGGAAAAGTGGCAGTAAATGAAAGTATGAAAGCTGTAGAAAAAATTATTGTGCTCGACTACGGCAGTCAGTACAATCAGTTAATTACCCGTCGCATCCGTGAGTTTGGTGTGTATTCAGAACTACTATCCCATCGCTTGTCGGCAGAAGAGATCCAAGCAGAAGGTAATGTCAAAGGGATTATCTTATCTGGAGGCCCTAATTCTGTCTATGCTGATGGCGCCTTTGATGTCGATGCTGGCATCTTTGACTTAGGTATTCCTATCCTCGGTATTTGTTACGGCATGCAATTGATCACCCAAAAACTGGGTGGCCGAGTTGAAGCTTCCGATAAGCGGGAATACGGCCAACAAGAAATGACCATCAAGAAAACAGATTCTAAAATCTTTGCTGGTTTAGAAGAGGAAGAGCAAGTATTGATGAGCCATGGGGACCGGATTGCTGAAATTCCTGAAGGCTTTGAAATTACTGGGGTTGCTCCCCATAGCCCAGCCGCTGCTTTTGAGAATGAAGCGGAACAGATTTACGGTTTCCAATTCCACCCAGAGGTTCGCGCTTCTGTAAACGGTAACCAAATGTTACGTAACTTTGTCTTCAATATCTGCGGTGCTTCAGGGGATTGGTCTATGGAAGACTTTATTCAAATCAAGACAGCAGAAATTCAAGAACTTGTGGGCGATCGCAAGGTGCTCTTGGGACTTTCTGGCGGTGTGGATTCATCCGTAGTGGGTGTGCTTCTCCAACGGGCTATTGGCGACCAGCTTGTCTGCATCTTTGTGGACCATGGGCTCTTGCGTAAGGGTGAAGCTGACCAAGTGATGGAAACTTTAGGTGGCAAATTTGGCTTAAACATCATTAAAGCGGATGCTGCAGACCGCTTCCTTGGCAAATTAGCTGGAGTTGAAGACCCTGAAAGAAAACGTAAGATTATCGGTAATGAATTTATTGAAGTTTTTAATGACGAAGCGACCAAACTAAATGGAGTAGACTTCCTTGCCCAAGGGACCCTCTATACCGATGTCATTGAATCAGGGACAGAAACTGCTCAAACGATTAAATCCCACCATAATGTTGGCGGTCTGCCAGAAGACATGAGCTTTGAATTAATTGAGCCGCTGAATACCCTCTTCAAGGATGAAGTCCGTGCTTTAGGAACAGCCTTAGGTATGCCAGATCCAATTGTTTGGCGCCAACCCTTCCCAGGTCCTGGTCTAGCCATCCGTGTAATCGGAGAAGTTACGGAAGAAAAATTACACATTGTGCGTGAATCCGATGCTATCCTGCGCGAAGAAATTGCTAAGAATGGTTTGGAACGCGATGTTTGGCAATACTTTACGGTACTGCCAGGCTTCAAATCCGTCGGCGTCATGGGCGATCAGCGAACTTATGAATATACGATTGGTATCCGAGCCATCACATCTATTGATGGGATGACAGCCGAATGGTCCCGCTTACCGCATGAGCTCTTAGATACCATTAGCCGCCGGATTGTCAATGAAGTCTCTGGGATCAACCGCGTCGTCTATGACATCACCAGTAAGCCACCATCGACCATTGAGTGGGAATAAGAATTTAGAACTATAAACGAGTTGATTAGTTTAAAAAATCATTATTCATCAAAGATCAGCTAGAGGGCTCTGTACCCTGTTAGCTGATCTTTTTTCTCCGCCTATATAGATTGGATAAATAATAGTTATAAAAAAGAAACGCTTTCGTTTTAAAACTTTCTTAATAATTGTTATACTAAAACTATCATAAGAATAGGAGGAATAAGAAATGGATGCCATAAATGCTTTTTTAGAGCCGATTCTTTCGGCGATTCCTAATATTTTAGGAACGGTTTTACTCTTACTGGTCGCTTGGATTATCGCTGTGATTGTTCGTAAGTTAACCTTCAAGGGTCTGGAAGCTATCCACGCTGACCAACGCTTCTTAAGCTGGGGCGTAGCCCAGGATGAAACGGATGCTAGGGGCTTGCTCCAGACAATTGCCAAGGTCGCTTACTTTTTAGTTTTTGTCTTCTTCCTGCCTGCCATCTTACAAGGCTTGAATATTGGAGGGGTCATGGAACCAATCACTAATATGTTCGATAAGTTCTTTGCCTTCATCCCCAATATCATTGGTTCAATTCTGATCTTAGTATTAGCTTTCTACTTCTGCGGTTTTGTCCGCGATATTGTACAAAATCTCTTAGAGCGGGTCAATATTGACGGTAAGTTGGCAGGGCTTCTGCAGACTGATCCTGAAGAAGGCCAGACCCGCAGCAAGGGCCAACAAGTGGCTAAGGGTCTAGCTATGCTAGTTTATGTCTTACTCTTTATCCCCTTATTGACGGCTGCGCTAGAGGTTTTGGGGATTGAATCAATTGCGAAACCAATCGTTAACCTACTCAATACCATGTTGGCTGCTATTCCGAATATCCTAGTAGCCCTGGTCCTTGTGAGTGTAGGCGCTCTACTTGCCAAGTTGATCGGCGACTTAGTGGAAAACTTATTGAGTGCGGCTAATATTGACCGTTTCACTAAGTATCTTAATGTTAAGGAAGATGCCCATTCCCTTCAGCTAAGCGCTATCTTAGGACATGCAGTAAAGGCTGTTATTGGTATTTTCTTCTTAGTTCAAGCCTTAAATGTCTTACAGCTTGATGTTCTCTCACAGATCGGCCAAGCGGTGATTGCCTACTTGCCTTTAGTTCTGTCTGCTATCGCTATCCTTTGCCTGGGCGTCATTGGTGGGAACTTGTTGGCTAATTTCCTTAGAGAATCGACAGGGTCTAAATTTTTAGCTAATACTGTTCAATACGCTTTGGTCATCTTAGCCATCTTTATGGCCTTAGACCAATTACAATTCGCCGCTTCTATTGTTAATATTGGCTTCATGTTAATTGTGGGCGGGGCTTCGGTTGCCTTTGCGCTGGCCTTCGGTTTAGGGGGACGCGATTTTGCCCGCAAGCAATTGGAACGTCTCGACTCCAAAATCAACCAAAAAGAGGAAAAGTAAATGACGAATGAAGAAGAGTGCGGTGCACACAAGTTGTGCACCGGCTTTTTTTATAAAAATAATACATTAATTGTTCGACATTTAGTTCCTGACCATGTACAAAAAATACAATAGTGTCTTCCTATAAGATTATGAAAGCTTGATATTAAAGCTTTCTTTAATATTTTTTAAAATAACTTTTACCAAAAGGGTGACAAATGCATTTTAAGGGCATAAACTATAGATAAGAAATGATACATAAATTGTTTCTTTTTTGTTTTATATCATCCTTGTAAGCGCTTAGGATGATTGCTGGTGTTGTCGCTTAGTTTATCGTGAATTTAGGAGGAAGATGAAGATGAATAAATCTAAAGCTCATTCACATACTATGTTAAGTCGTAAGGTAAGTTTGGGTGCCGCATCTTTGGCATTCGGTATCGGTTTACTCTTTGCTTCACAAGAAGCTGTGTTAGCAGCTGAAGTTGACCAAGCTGGCGCAGGACAAGCGGATGTGGAATCAAGCGTTGAAGTTGAGCCTGCAGAAACTGTTAATCCCGTTGTTCCTGAAAAAGAGCAAAGCATTGAAGCAGAAGCAAAAGCTGAAACAGCTCTACCAGAAGAAGAGCTTAAAGCTCTGGAAGCAGAATTAGCTGAAATGGCACCTGAAAATCCTGTAGAAGAAAAGGCAGCTGAAGCTGCTGTTTCAGACCAAGCTCCAGCGGCTCCTGCTGAAGCAGTTGAAAAAGAAGACGCAGCTCGTCCTGAAGCTCCAGCCAAGGAAGCTACAGATTCTGTAGAAGAAAATAAAGCTAGTGAAAAAGCTGACAGCAAAGACGCTGACAAAGAAACAAGCAAGGAATCAAAAGTAGAAAGTAAAGATAGCAGTGAAGAAGCTGCAAAAAGTGAAAAAGAAACAGTAGACGTTGACGAAGCGCCTGCAGAAGAAGAGGCTATTGATTTCGCTGCATTAGAAAATTTCGCTAAGGAAAATCCTGAAGGCTTCAATAAAGTTCTATCTGTTGCTATTGCTGTATCAGTTCAAGACGAAGACCGTGCGGCTAGCGAAGACGTTTTGAAGACCTTAGGGGAAGTTCTCGTAGACAATAAATTAGATCACGAACTTCTAGAAGAACTTTCTAAATTTGTGATCCGTTACGGCGAATTAGGACCAGATGAAAGCGAAACTCACCACATCGTAGAAGGCCAACCAAGTGTTAGCCGAGCTTCTGGCTTTTCTTTCTATGCAGCTGGTGAAGACAAGCCTGCTTTTAGCTTCGAAGATTTTGAGAAATTAGTGGGCAAAGTAACTGGGACAACAGATAGCGTCCTTAGCTTATTAGAAAACTTACAAAAAGGGGAACGGCCTGCTGCTGGTATCGGAGCGATCATGGATTCGATCCTACCTGTTAACTTAAACTTCACTAAGATTGGTGAATTGATCCAACGTATCGCTGAACTCAAAGCAGAAGCAGTTCGCCAAGATGTTTATCTCTCAACAGAAGTCGTTGGTGCTATTGCTGAATTAATTCCTTCTGAAGTAACTTTCAATGGCACACCAGTCAACTATGTTCTTGACAAGTTAGGGCAAATGGCTATGGATATCGGACGTAGCGTTGCAGACGGTATGGTTGTTAGCTACCACCCAGGCAGCTTCTACAATCCAAACACCTTCCGTTTACGCGCTCGCGTCTTGCGCAAGGGTGCCGAATTAATTAAAACAGCAACGACAGAATGGCGGATGAAACCACAAATCGTTCACTCAAAAGCTGGTCTAGAAATTACCCATGCCTTTATGTCTGTTGTCGATCCTTTCTCAACGGCAGAACGTTTGACTAAACGTTTGAATGAATTAGAAGCCTTAGAAGTCTTCGGTAATGCTTACCGGAATATCACCCCTAAAGATATCGCTACGACTTATATTAAGGAAAAATTGGACAAGGCTATCTGGGACACCCGCTTCAAACGTGACGAATACATTCTTTCTAAAGTACCATTTGAAGTTTACCACAAGCTAAACAAGGCCATTACACGAGCTGTTGGGGTTCAATTATACTCAGAAACTCGCGTTTACCAA
The DNA here is from genome assembly GCF_001543145.1 of Aerococcus sanguinicola. Lineage (NCBI taxonomy): Bacteria > Bacillati > Bacillota > Bacilli > Lactobacillales > Aerococcaceae > Aerococcus > Aerococcus sanguinicola. The sequence continues at coordinate 1,723,624 of NZ_CP014160.1, forward strand.
ATTGACGACGCAGTTGCTGAACTTGAGGCAGCTTACGGGGAAGCCGTTGCTTACTTAGAAAGCATCCCAGCTGACCAACAAATCGCTCCAAATGCCCTTAAACGTGAATTGAAAGACCTTATTTGGAACACCCGCTTTGAACGTGATGGGTCAATCTTAGGTAATGTGCCAACTGAAGTTTACACGGCACTCAATGCAACATTAACTAAGGCTGTTGGCCTACAATTAGACCTTCACGCTAAAACAGTCGATGTCCAAGCTGTGATGGAAGAAATTAAGGGTCAGTTAAATGAAGCTCGTGAAATTGCACAAGCAACCTTGAATGCCCGTGCTTCTAAAGAAAGAAAACTCGAACTTCGCGACTTGATCCGTGAAGTTCGGAGCATCCGCGATAGCGAATTGCTCGGTAAGGTTTCTTTCAATGCCTACAATAATTTAAATAAAGTGATCACCAAGGCTGTAGGAACTCGCCTCAGCTTGAAGGCTAGCAACGCTGAAGTTGATGAAGCAGCTAATGCCCTTCGTCAAGCCCTCGCTGCAGCCCGAGCTGAACTCGCATAATTGATCCACTTCCAACTAGCAGACCGCTCTTCTAGAATCGGTCTGCTAGTTTTTTTGTTTGTTTGTGGCGATTAGGGGCGTTCGGAAAAAATCATAACAAGATTTGAGGACTTTTGCCTTGACCTGAAGGAAGATTCCATCTACAATAAGGGCAACTAACAAAAAATAAGTTAAGCTTAATGAGGTGACCTAAATGATTTATAATAATGTATCTGAAGCAATTGGCCATACTCCTGTCATTAAATTAGATCAAACGGCAGAAGATGCCGCTAGTATCTATGTTAAACTCGAATCCCGTAATCCAGGTGGTTCTGTCAAGGATCGTCCGGTTAAGTATATTTTACAGAGCTTGATTGATAGCGGGGAAATCGAAGAAGGGGGCGCCATTGTCGAATCGACTTCTGGTAATACGGGGATTGCTCTAGCCATGTTAGGCGCGGCTTTAAAACTGCGTGTGATTATCGTTATGCCTGAAACCATGAGTATCGAACGTCGCAATCTGATGAAAGCTTATGGGGCTGAACTCATCCTCACACCTGGTGCCGAAGGAATGAAGGGAGCCGGGGCCAAGGCCGAAGAGATTGCTGAAGAAATCGGTGCTCCTGTTTTTGGACAATTTGTACGTGAAGCCAATGTCCAAGCCCACGTAGAAACAACGGCCCGTGAAATTTTAGAAGACCTACCAGAGATTGATGGCTTCGTAGCTGGGATCGGCACAGGCGGAACTGTAACGGGCGTTGGCCGCGTGCTCAAAGAAGAGAAGGCAGATGCCAAAGTCTGGGGGGTTGAACCTGAAGCGTCACCACTCCTTACTGAAGGAACGGCAGGCTCTCACAAGATCCAAGGCTTGGGGGCTAACTTTATTCCTAAGATCCTTGACCAATCTGTCATCGATTACATCGATAAAGTATCCAATGAGGACGCTATTGCTGGGGCTGTTGAATTAGCCCATAAATATGGCATTTTAGCCGGCTTTTCTTCTGGGGCTAACTATGTATCTGCCCAGCGCTTAGCTAAAGAATTAGGCCCTGACCACCATGTGTTGACTGTCCTACCAGATACAGGCGAACGTTACTTATCATCTGGAGTTTATAGCGATGAAGACTAAGGACCTGGACGAGACGCGCTGGATAGAACTCGCTCAGTATATCTATCAGGAAGATCCTGCCGCAACATCTTGGCAAGAGGTTTACGAGCTTTATCCCGGTATCCAAGCCTTGCGCGACCATGCCCAAGCCCATGCTCTCTACCTCGAAGGGGAGAAGTTTGAAGCCCGTCGCCTGTCTGAAAAAAGCAAACGGGAGACAGGCATTGAAATTCATCCTGGGGCAGAGATTGGTGATAATTTATTTATCGACCATGGCATGGGCATTGTCATCGGGGAAACTGCCCAGATCGGTGACCAGGTTAAAATCTATCATGGCGTAACTCTGGGCGGGACCGGTAAAGAAAAAGGACGCAAGCGCCATCCAACGATTAAGGACTATGTGGAAATTGGAACAGGCGCAACTATTCTAGGTAATGTAACAATCGGCCACCATAGCAAAGTGGGGGCCGGAGCAGTCGTCCTAGAAGACGTTCCCCCCTACGCGACTGCCGTAGGGGTTCCCGCTCGCATCATCCTTCACGACAAAAATTGGAACCGAATTGGCGAATACGAAATCTAACAAGGGTGTGAGACTTGGCGGTTAGACTCGGATGATTGGAGCAAGTAAGGATAAGAGCGAAGTATTCGCTCGTTCCTTACTTGTGAAATCACTCCGAGTTTGCCAAGTCGAACCCGACTATACAAGGGTGTGAGAGGATGCGGGAGAAAGGGAGCTCTGGAGTAAAAGGGCAGAGAGAAGGCTACAAGCCTTCGACGGCCTTTTGCGAAGAGGAGCCCTTTCTGCATCCTCGAACCCGACTACATAGGGTGTGAAGACACGCGATTAGCTCGTCAACTCTATCCCTAAATAAATAGTCAAAGAAGCGGAGCTACGTCCTGGCTCCGCTTTTATTTATCGATGTTATCAGTAGGTGGATATGCTATAATCAAATAAGTAAGGGAGGCTATCTATGATTGGTAAAGTAATATTTGGACCGAAAAAGGCTAATACTTGGGTGAATATCCAGGTTGAATCTCCCAAGGTCCTACAAAAACACCTTGTCACTTATGGGATCGATGCGGAAATGGCAGCCTATGCCCTAGACCGCAACGAAAGGGCCCGGGTCGAGTACGACGATGACCATGATTGTTTGCTTCTCATTTATAATGCGCCCAAGCGTCGTCTGGCTAATAGTTTTAACGAAACTTTTCCGGTAACTTTCTTTATTAAGGATCAACGAATTATTACTATTTCTAATGAAGAAAACCAATATATTATAGATGGCATGCGGGAAATTTTAGCGGCTGAGAAGAATTATTCCATTCATTCTTTCTTATTTGAGTGTCTCTACTTTATCACCACCTCCTACTTCCCTATTGTTGAATCCATGGTCCAAGAGCGTAACCGCTTGACTAAGGAATTGCGGGAGCGGACAACCAAGGATAATTTGCTAGCCTTATCTGACGTTGAGACAGGGACTGCCTACTTCCTGACTTCTGCTAAGCAAAATGTCTTACTTCTTGAACAATTCCGTCTAGGCCGGGTCGTTAGGGGCTTGACGGATGATGAAGTGGATGAATTAGAAGATGTTCAAATCGAAGCCAAGCAGCTGGTAGAAATGACCGAGCTTTCTTCACAGATCTTGGAACAACTGGGCTCGACTTTTAATAATGTCTTAAATAATAATTTGAACGAAACCATGCGGGTGTTGACTGTCCTATCCATTATCCTCACTATTCCTACCATTGTAACGGGCTTTTTTGGAATGAATATGCCTCTACCTGGTGTTGATTCGCCACTGAGCTGGATAGGAACGATTATATTCAGTATCGTCATCGGCATTATCGTTCATCTTTTGATTAAATTTTACTTTAAGGATTAGCATGGAGCTAGTCCTTTTATTGTTTAACTTATGAATAAATGATAAAACATAAATTCAGATTATGAAAATGATCTTATATCGGTATTGGCAGATGCTAACTTTACCGCCCTAAGAATTGACAAGCTAGGAAATAATTGATAATCTTTTAACATTAGAAAATAATAAGAGGGGGAATGTCTGAGTGGATTTAACGGGCACAATGGAAGAAAAAAACAATGAATTGTTTATTGGTGGAATAGGGGTTAAAACACTAAAAGAAAAATATGGCACACCTCTTCAAATTATTGACCAGAAGGCCTTAAAGGAGAAGATTTCTTGCTTTAAGGATAATTTCCAGGTAGATGGACTGGACTGTCGGGTGGTCTACGCTTCAAAGGCCTTTTTGAATAAGTATATGGTCCAATTAGTCAAAAGTTTAGGCCTCCATATCGATGCGGTGAGTGGGGGCGAACTCTATACGATTCTCGCCTCTGGTATGCCCGCTGAGCGGATCTATTTCCACGGCAATAATAAGCTGGCTAGTGAGATCCGTGAGGCGCTGGAAGCGGGTGTGGGTACCTATGTGGTGGATTCCATCGCTGACTACCAACATCTTAGTGAGGTCGCAGCAGAAGCTGGTCAAAGGATCCGCCTCCTGCTCCGGGTCAATCCAGGCATCGCGGCAGAAACCCACCAGTACATCCAAACCACCACGGAAGATTCTAAGTTTGGGATGTCGATGACGGATTCTAGAATTGAAGGCCTGATCCAGGATATGCTAGCTGATCCCCAGGTTGATTTGGCGGGCTTCCACTGCCATATTGGCTCTCAAGTTCTCAAGGGAAATTTCTTCTTTGAAGAAGCTGAAAGTGTCATCTCTTTTGCTAAGAAAATGTCTGAAAATTACGGAATGAAGGTCCAGGAGTTGAATCTGGGTGGCGGCTTCGGTGTTTACTATGCTGAAGGTGATCAGCCTTTTGACTATGCAAGCTTCTTAAGCGACTATGCTAAATATATTAAGACAGAAGCTGCTAAGCAAGGCTTAAGCGAGCTCCAAGCGATCAGTATTGAGCCGGGACGTTCTTTGATCAATGCCAGCGGGTCAACCCTTTATACTGTCGGTCAAGTTAAAGTGACAAAAGCAGGTCTGCCCTTTATCTTTGTGGATGGCGGGATGTCCGATAATATCCGACCTGCCCTTTACCAAGCAGAGTATGAAGCAGTACTAGCCAATCGCCTAAAGGATCCTGTTCAAGCGACCTACCGGGTAGGCGGTAAGTTATGTGAGAGCGGGGACGTCCTCTTGAAGGCAGCAGCTCTGCCCGAAGCGGAAGCTGGCGACTTGCTCTTAATGCCCAACACGGGAGCCTATACCTATAGTATGAGTTCTAACTATAACCGGATGGGACGGCCCGCAGTGGTCTTTGTGGAAGATGGTAAGGATCGCTTGGCGGTTAAACGGGAGACTTATGCCGATATGATGCGGAATGATCTCAGCTATGAAATGGATGAATAGAAAGTAGTGATAAAAATGGCAAAAGTTGGAATTGTAGGTTATGGAAATTTAGGACGTGGTGTTGAAGCAGTCCTTAAGTCAGCCTCAGATTTAGAATTAGTGGGTATTTTTAGCCGGCGCGACCCAGCACAATTGGACACCGAAAGCCCTGCCTATGCCTTAGCTGATATTGATCAATTTGTCGATGAGATCGATGTCTTGATCCTCTGCGGGGGCTCACGCTCTGATATACCAGACCAGGGGCCAGCCCTTGCTGCTAAATTTAATACCGTCGATGCCTATGATAACCATGCAGAAATCCCTAGCTACTTTGACCGAATAGACCAGGTAGCCAAGGAGAATCAAACTGTCGCTGTGATTTCTACAGGCTGGGACCCTGGGCTCTTCTCTTTAAACCGTTTACTCAGTGAGGCTATCCTCCCTGAAGGCAATACCTATACCTTCTGGGGCAAGGGGGTCAGCCAGGGCCACTCGGATGCAGTACGCCGGGTGGAGGGCGTCAAGGATGCTGTCCAATACACTATCCCTAACCAAGACCTGATTGAAACTCTCCATGCTGGGAAAAGCATTGACTACAAGCAAGGCACAGCCCACAGTCGTTTAGTCTATGCAGTCTTAGAAGAGGGTGCCGATGGCGGTCGAGTTAAAGAAGAAATTGTCAACATGCCGGACTACTTTGCCCCTTATGACCAAGTGGACGTTCATTTTATCAGCCAAGAAGAATTAGACCGTGACCATTCAGGGATTCCACATGGAGGGACGGTTATCCGCCAGGGACAAACGAGCCCTGAACAAAAGCAGGTCTATGACTTTACCCTCAAACTGGACTCCAATCCAGAATTTACGGCGGCGGTTAATGTGGCCTATGCAAGGGCTGCAGCCCGCTTAGCTAAAGAGGGGCAATACGGGGCCAAGACCGTCTTCGATATTGCACCTGCCTATCTTTCAGCTAAAGATGGGCAGACCCTGCGTCAAGAACTCTTATAAGCCGAAATAAAAGTTGGAAAACTTGCCCTTATCCTTATCAGATGAAGGAATTATAATGGTTTTTGTTAGAAAAATATGTTATTCTTAAGCTGATAATACTTGGAAAGAGGCGTATATATGAAAGAGACTTATCTATCAATTAGTCCTGAAGTGAAAGAAGCACAAGCTGCAGGGAAGCCAGTTGTGGCTCTCGAATCGACAATTATTTCCCATGGCATGCCTTACCCACAAAATGTGGAAATGGCTAAGCAAGTGGAACAAATTATCCGTGACCACGGAGCTACCCCAGCTACCGTTGCGATTATGGATGGCAAGATCAAAATTGGCTTGACTGAAGAAGACTTGGAGCGTCTGGCCAGTGAAAAAGACGTGGCGAAAGTTTCACGCCGAGATATGGCAGAAGTTATTGCCAAGGGCGGTCTCGGTGCTACAACCGTAACAACGACTATGATTGGGGCCCACATGGCAGGCATCGATGTTTTTGTAACAGGCGGTCTTGGTGGGGTTCACCGCGGCTACAATGAACACATGGACGTTTCGGCTGACTTGGAAGAACTTGGTCAAACCCCTGTAACTGTTGTTTGTGCTGGGGCTAAGGCTATCTTGGACCTACCAAGAACCTTGGAATACCTTGAAACAAAGGGTGTGCCAGTGGTTGGCTACCAAACAGATAAACTTCCCGCTTTCTTCTCTTCAAGCTCTGACTATGAGCTTAACACTCGGGCTGATTCTCCAGAACAAATTGCCCGTATGATGAAGATCTCTCATGATCTTGAATTGGGGCAAGGGATGTTGGTAACTAACCCAATTAAGAAGGAAGACGAAATTCCTCACGAAGAAATTGATCAAATTATTGACCAAGCCATTCGTGAAGCGGATGAAGCTGGTGTTAAAGGAAAGGATACTACGCCATTCTTACTCGCTAAGATTGTTGAATTAACAGATGGACGCAGCTTAGATGCCAATATTAAATTGGTTTATAACAATGCGGTTTTAGGTGCCCAAATTGCGGTTGCCTACAATGAAATTGCAAATTCATAAGCCATCACATAAGGGCTGGGCACTGAGGCCCAGCCCTTTTTTCCAAGTAAAGGAGTATCAGAATGGAAATTCAACCAATCGCTTACATCTATACAGCCTTCAAAGAGAAATTTGGGACCCCCCGACAGAGCTCCTTGGCGACTGATTTGGAGGGCCGGATTGAATTTACTCCAACTTACCGGCAGAAGGACTATATCCGGGGCATTGAGGACTTTGATTATCTCTGGCTCATTTGGGGCTTTTCTCAAGTGGCAGCTGAGCAGACCAAAGCGACGGTGCGTCCACCTAGACTCGGTGGCAACCAGCGCTTGGGTGTCTTTGCGACGAGGTCTCCCTTTCGCCCTAACCGTCTAGGCTTGTCCTCTGTTCGCTTAGACCGGATTGAGTGGACTCAAGACAAGGGGCCCGTTCTCTACGTCAAAGGGGTGGATATGGTGTCTGAAACACCGGTATACGATATTAAACCTTACTCAGTTGAAGCAGATTCGCATAGCCAAGCGGCTTCGGGTTTCGTCGACCAAGCAAATTTTGAGCGCTTAGATGTTAATTTTCCGCCAGCCGAATTAGCAAAGATTCCTGAAGATAAGCGACCGGGTGCCTACCAGGCCTTAGCCTTGGATCCCCGCCCAGCTTACCAACAACATAAAGAGAAGCGTTATGGCATGCGTTATTATGAACAGAATATTATTTTTACGGTCGCAGATGGCAAGTTACAAGTGATCGAAGTACAAGAATTACCTGAACGTTAAAAATAGAAAGAGGATCATTATGGGAATGATAATTGGACTCGTTGTTTTAGCACTTATTGCCCTAGTTGTGGTGTGGGGGATTGGACGTTATAATCAAATGATTGGCACAGCTGAAATGGTAGACAATGCCATGGCCCAAATTGCGGCTCAAGTGGAATCGCGCTGGGATGCTTTGAGCAATTTAATTTCAGCGACTAAGTCCTATCAGAGCCACGAAGCGGACACTTTGAAGCAAATTGTCCACGAACGATCTGGGGTCAGCCGCCAATCGAGTGTCAGTCAAATCGAAGAAGACCAAGCCCAGTTCGAACGAGCCATGCGGGCCATTGACGTGGTAGTCGAACAATACCCAGATCTTAAAGCATCAGGTGTTTACCAACAGACCATGTCGAGCGTCGACAAGTATGAAAACAATGTCCGCCAGTCGCGTATGGTCTTTAATGACATGGTGACTAAGTTTAACCGCTTGATCAAGGTCTTTCCTAATTCCATTATTGCCAACTTAACTGGTTTTCAGGCTAAGGATTACTTTAAGTCTAGTCCTGACAAGGCGGAGATGCCACAATGGTAAAGCCTGGACACCAGCGCTTCCTCCTCTTCTTAGTCAGCCTTATCCTTACTGTCATGGTCCTGCCTGGAGAAATGGTCTGGGCCAATGAGAATAAGGGGATCCAGGTTGACGTGACCCTCCAGCCAGATGGCAGTGCCAGGATCCGAGAAGTCTGGGATATGGTTGTCGATGAGGGGACGGAGCTCTATAAACCAATGACCATGCTGGACGACCAAGAACTCGTCGATTACCAAGTTAAAGTTGACGGCCAGCCCTTGACCCACCGAGAAAATTGGGATGTGGAAGCCTCCCAAGAAGAGAAGTCAGGCCATTATGGTCGAGCAGAAGGGGAATTAAACTGGGGAATTGGTTCTTATGGTTCCCATACTTATGAAATCTCCTATCAAATTAATAATTTTGTCGCTCAGAGCCAGACCGAACAGATGGTCTTCTGGAAGTTGGTCAATGACTCTATGTCGCCAGCTCCAGAGCAAATTAAGATTAGTCTGCAGTCAGACCTAGAGCCTCTGACCTTAGAGAATAACTATCGGGCCTGGGCCTTTGGTTTTAGGGGGAAACTCTCCTTTGAAAACGGCAAGATCATAGCTAGCAGTCAGGGAGATTTCGATGACTCTAATTATGCAACCCTTCTCCTCCGTATTCCGGCGGGGACCTATCAGACTGGGCTCAAAGTGGACAAGTCCTTTGAAGACTATCTCAAGACCGCTTTTGAGGGCAGCGATTATAACTATGAGGACTACGACCCGGAAGCTACTTATGAAGATCTCCAAACCGGTAGTTTGAATGCCAAAGGTCCCTCAGCCTTTGACCGCTTTATGGACCGCCATCTAGGGAAAATCATCCTAGCGGGTCTTGCTCTTGTCGGAGTATCTGGAGCTATGGGCGCTTACCATATCTACAAGCAGCGTAAACTGAAAGCTCGTTATTATCCGACCATGGCCCAGGCAGAAGAGCGTTTGAAGGGCCACTACCACCGGGAAACGCCGGCGGAGGATGTCTATCAAATCTATGCCTTATTGGAAGATATGGAAGTTGAAGACCTCAAGGCAAACTATCTCACCGTTGCCTTGCTTGACCTTGTTGCTTCAGGGGCCTTACTGATAGAGACTAACCTAGAATCTGGTCTCTTTAGAAGCAAGGAAGAGAGTCTCTTTAGCCTAGTTGCTGACCAGACACCATCTGGACCAGCTGGGAGTATTTACCAGCTGATGGCTAAGGCTCAAGGTAAGAGAGACCAGCTCAGCCAGGCAGAATTCAGCCATTATGTGGAGAATAACCCAGAAAAATTCATCCAAGCCTTGGCCAAGATGAAGACCCACAGTAAGTCCTATCTGAAGGAAGCTGGCTATTTGAAGTCATTACGAGCTAAAGCAGCCAAGGAAAAGACGGAACGCGACCAGGCGGATGACTTGGTAGACCTGCCACTGACTGATCAAGGTTTTGTCTTTAGAGACCAAGTCGTAGGCTTTAAGAATTATCTTGCCGATTACTCCTTGCTCAATGAAAGAGGGGCTAAAGAAGTTGGTCTCTGGGATCAAATGATGCTTTATGCCGGCGCCTATGGGATCTTGGAAGAAGTAGAAAAGGAATTTGAAAAAGTTTATCCCAACTACTACCAGTATTCTAGCTTCAACCAAGTCCCTCTAATGAATTATTACTGGATCAGCCGGTCCATCAACCAGTCTTATGTGAAGGCAACGAGTATGAGCGAAGTTTCTAGCTCTGGGGGCGGCGGCTTTACTAGTATCGGAGGAGGTGGCGGTTCCTTCGGTGGCGGCAGCGGCGGAGGTGTCCGCTAAGCCTGCCTTTTGAACTCTCTTGCCTAGGCCTAGGTCTAGGGAGGGGAGTTTTTTCTTAGCTTATAAAATTTTAGTCTTCTTTAATTAAATTTATCTGGCTTTCATGTATAATTGAGAAGTTAAGTGAAAGATTATGGAGGTTTAAATGTGAAAAATCAAGAAGTAAGTAATGATTTATTTTCTAAAGATTGGTTTTTTAGGATATTCAAAGGTGCCCTAGTTGGAATCGGTGGCATCCTGCCTGGCCTATCGGGCGGGGTTCTCGCAGTTATCTTTGGGCTCTATGATGAAATTTTGAGTTTTTTAGGTAACCTAACCAAGAATTTCTGGCAGAATGTCCGCTACTTTATTCCAGTTGGGATCGGCTTTGTGTTGGGGATCTTGCTTTTCTCCTTTGTGGTTAAGGAAGCCTTTGGAGCCTATGAAGGGCTCTTTACCTGCTTATTTATCGGTTTTGTGATTGGTACCTTCCCTTCCCTCTACCGGCAAGCTGGGGAAGAAGGGCGATCAACAGCTGACCTGGCTATTATGGGGGTCAGTGCGGTCTTACTCTTCTTGCTCATGGTTGTCGGTGGGAGCGCGCTCACAGCGGTTGAACCGAATTTCTTTGTCTGGTTAATGTCTGGGGCCTTAATTGGTCTAGGTGTCATTGTACCGGGGATGAGTCCAAGTAATTTTTTGATTTACTTTGGTCTCTATGAGAAGATGTCTGCAGGTATCGCCGCTTTAGATTTCTCAGTGATTATTCCTCTCGCTTTAGGGGGCTTAATCTGTGTATTGGCTCTAGCTAAGGTCGCCAATTGGCTCTTTGCCCACTTTTATTCCAAAATGTACCACTTTATCTTAGGAACAGTCATCGGGTCTTCACTGGCTATCTTCCCGACTGTCGTCTTTCCAACCTTCACCGCGGAAGGTCTGGCAGCTTCTGGATTGAGCTTCTTCTCCAACTTACTTTTATCTGTTTTAATGCTGGTTGCAGGGGTGATTTTCTCCCTGTGGTTCGCCAAAATTGAAGCTAAATATTCCAAATAAAAAATTGGCAGTCCTAGTTTTTAAACTAGGCACTGCCAATTTTTCTTATTTTTCAGCTAAATAGCGGGTTAGGAATTCTTTAGTTCGTTCATGTTTAGGGTGGTTGATCACCTGGTCAGGTTCGCCATCTTCTACGATGTATCCCTTATCCATGAAGCAGATGCGGTTGGAGACGTCCCGAGCAAAGGCCATCTCGTGGGTAACAACGATCATAGTCAGTCCCTCTTCGGCTAGCTGGGTCATAGTCTGGAGAACTTCGCCAACCATTTCCGGGTCTAAGGCAGAAGTGGGCTCATCGAAGAGAAGTAATTCTGGATCCATGGAGAGGGCCCGAGCAATGGCTACCCGCTGCTGCTGCCCCCCCGAAAGTTGGTGGGGCATGGCATCACGGTAAGGGGCCATGCCAACCTTTTCCAGGTTAGCTAAGGCCACTTGTTCCGCATCTTTGCGGCTGCGTTTCATTATTTTTTCTTGGCCAATCACACAGTTTTCGAGGACGTTCATATTTTTGAAGAGGTTGAATTGCTGGAAGACCATACCAACTTTGGCTCGAAATTTATTTTGGTCAAAGTGGCTGGCGAGAATTGATTGGTCATGGAAGCGAATGTCTCCTTCAGTGGGTTCTTCAAGCAGGTTCAGACAGCGCAAGAGGGTTGATTTACCGGATCCGGATGAGCCAATAATGGAAATGACTTCACCTGGACTGACTGAGAAATCAATATCCTTAAGTACGACATTATCGCCAAATGCTTTCTTTAAGTGGTCAACATTTAAGATTGCATTAGTCATGAATTTCCACCTCACTTGTTGATGATTGGTAAACAGTATAGGAATCGCTGCCGCTCATCTTGTGTTCGACGAGACGCAAGATACGGGTCGTGGTGAAGGTTAAGACGAAGTAGATGATTGAGGTAATGAAGAAGGTTTGGAAGGTCAGATAGGTTGTCCCGGCGGCTGAACGGGTCACGAAGAAGAGCTCCGTTACAGCGATTACGTTAAGGACAGAGGTATCTTTGATGTTAATCACAAACTCATTACCCAGGGCAGGTAAGATTGAGCGGATAGCTTGGGGAAGCACCACATAGGTCATGGTTTGGAAATGGTTCATCCCGATGGCCTTAGCAGCTTCGCTCTGTCCATCGTCGACACCGATAATCCCGCCTCGGATCACTTCGGCTAGGTAGGCTCCGGTATTCACAGACACGATCAGTAGGGCAGCAAACATGGAGCTCATATCGATGTTAAAGAAGAGCTTGGACCCATAGAAGATCAGCATGGCTTGAACCATCATTGGCGTGCCACGGAAGATTTCGATATAGGCCATGATAATAAAGTCAACGATCTTATAAAGTGTTTGCCCCAAACGATTATGTTTAGGCACCTTAATGGTCCGGTAGATGGCCACTAAGAGACCAATAAAGAAGCCGACTAAGGTTGAAACGAGGGCAATGAACATGGTATTTGCTGCCCCTTTGATGAATTGGGAACTGTAGGTCTTCCAGATCCCAGCGACTTCGCCCCAGAACCCCGCTTCTTGGTTTCTTTGGTTGAGATCAACCATGTCTTCCATGATTTGGTTCCGTTCATCTTCAGAAATAGTCGCTAGCGCGGCATTGATCTCTGAAGTGAGAGGGGAGGACTTGCGCAAGCCAACCGAAATCGAGCTGGATTGGTCGCCGAGGTCAAAACCTTGGCCTTCTTCAAAGCTCACCATAGTTAAATCATCATTAGCTGCTAGGGCAGCTAGGGCACCTGGCCGTTCGGAGATATAGCCATCGATCTTATCACTGAGTACGGATGAGATCATGGTAGGGAAGGAATCCATGGCAGTCTCTTTTTTAACACCTGGCACCTGGTCGATTAAGTTATAGTGGAAGGTATTTAATTGGCCGGTAAGGCGGGCGCCTTCGAAGTCTTTCAAGCTCTTGGCATTGGCATAAGGGCTGTCCTTACGGGTAACGACAACGATATCCGAATTATAATAAGGATCTGAAAAGTCGATCTGGCGGAGCCGTTCAGGCGTCGGGGACATGCCCGCGATAATCGCATCGATCTTGCCTGATTCCAGGGCTGGGGGAAGGCCATCCCAATCCAGTTTGACAATTTCTAGCTTGAGCCCTAGCTTGTCAGCCAGGCGCTTAGCAATCTGTAGGTCGTAGCCATTGGCGAATTGGCCATCTGCGTTAGAAATTTCAAAACCCCCATTGGCATCGGAAGTTTGGGTCCAGTTGAAGGGCGCGTAATTAGCTTCCATTCCGACTCTCAGGATCCCCGGGCTTTCCAAACCCTGTTCAATTTTTTCTTGGTTAAACTGCGTGCTAGCTTCAGACTCAGCAGCTTGGGCTGGCTGGGGCAAGACACTTGCAATTGCCAGAAAAACTGTCATTAAAACAGCAAAAAAGGACAATACCTTTCTTGTCATATGTATTCTCTCCAATCTTGATGAAAATTCAACCGACAGAAGCGGTTGACATCTAGTATGTCGTTCTCAATGATACCATGGAACGCCTGGTTTTTGTCAAAAAAAATCATAAAAGCTGAGATTTCTAATGGGATAAATACAATGGAAATAAAAGCGACTGACTAGCGCCTTTAATCGACTCATGCTAAAATAGATAGAGAATGACCAGTTAAGGAGAGAAAGGATGCCTATGACGAAGAATAAAAAAATGCGTCATCAAGTCGTAATTGCTAACCAAGACTATACTATTGTCAGCGACAAGTCGCGTGCGCATGTCGACCAGGTAGTTGAAATTCTTAACCAACAAATGAAGGAGATGCAGGCTAGCCATTATGCTATCTCAACTGAAGAACAAGCTCTCTTAGCGGCAGTCAATGCCATTTCCGACCGCTTAGATCTCGAGCTGTCAACCGAGAGTCGCAAGCAAAGCCAACAAATGGCCAGCGATATTGGAGGGTTAGAAGCTGAAGTCAAAGCGTTAAAAGAAGAAATTCATTTTCTCCATAAAAATTTTGCCAAAGCCTTTCAACGTTTGTTAAAAGAGCGGGAAGCCTCTGACTCAGCCAGTCCAGTCGATCGTCACGACCAAAGCCAAGAAACGACAGCAAGTCACCCGAGCACTTCATCGGATCGCAAGCAGGGAGGCTTGACTAAGACCCGCCGCCACTAGTGCAAAGGAGCGCATCTGGCTATGATTCTTATCTTATTTTTATTGCTTAGTTTGATCAAGGGCTTAGCCTATTATCGAAGATCCTATTTATTGGGAGGCTGGGGAGCATGGGGCTATGCCTTGACCTTGGGCTTGGCCTTTACCCTTGCTCGTCTTTTGAGCCCGAGTTTGCTAGGTCCCTTGGAACTTTTCCTCCCTCTGCCAGGCCATGACTTAGATACGACTTACGCTTTTTATCCAAGAGAACTGATTCCTAACTTGGATACAGCCTTTTTCAGATTAGCGGCTTTTTGTTTCGTTTTCGTTTTTACTTTATTTCTATTGCGCCGCTTAATTAGACCCCTACTTGTTCATGCCACGAGTCAGAAGAGGGCGCAGCCGACCAAGTGCCAGCTCAGCTTAGTGGGGATTTATGCCTTGCTAGATAGCTATTTTTTAATTTTTTTCAGCTTACAGCTGCTAACTTTTATAGGGCTCCCACAAGTGCAGTCATTTTTAGGCGACGATTTCTTGGCTTCTAGACTTTTATTTCAAAGTCCCCTGTTAAGTCAGTGGATATTTGCTTTTATTTTTGATGGATTAGCTCTAAATCTCTAGTTTTAGCGAAGGAGGATGCTCTGTTTGAATCATAAAATATTTGAAACACTTGAATTTGACCGTATTCGTCAGGAGGTTAAGGGATATTGCCAACACCCGCTAGCTAGCGAGAAGAGCCAGTCTCTTACAGCCATGACAAATCGAAAAGAAATCCAACAAGCGCTTGATGAAGTTGAAGAATTTTGCCGCTTGGATGCCTTGACCTTGGAAATGCCACTGGGTCGGGTGAACGATATTCGACCTAGCTTAAAGCGCCTGGAGATCCAAGCTTCTTTAAATGGCCAAGAGCTAGCAGGAATTCTACAGCTATTGACCCTAGTTAAGGGCTTGCTTAACTTCCAGGGGCGGCTCCAGGAAGAGGAGGAAGCCTTTGAATGGATCCAAACTTACCTGGACCAGTTAATCGCTTTGGCGGAAGAGAGACGGGCCTTGGAAGCGGCCATTGAAGTTGATGGTACTGTCAAGGATGGAGCAAGCAGCCGCTTAATGCAGATCCGCCGCCAACTCCACAACGAGGAGAACAATATTCGCCGCCAGCTGAACCAAATTATTAAATCCAATAAAAGCGCCTATTTGAGCGACCAGCTGGTAACGATTCGAAATGACCGCTATGTTCTCCCTGTCCAACATTCCTACCGCCATGCCTTTGGGGGGATCGTTCACGACCAGAGTGCTAGTGGACAAACCTTATATATTGAACCTCAAGTGGTAGTGGAAAGCAACAACCGTTTGCAGGCTCTCAAAAGAGAAGAGAAGGAAGAAATTGAGCGGATTTTGGCTGAACTCTGTGCCAACTTAGTCCCCGTTCTAGCGGATTTAGCGTCCAATAACGAGCTGCTCGGGCATTTAGACTTTATCCATGCCAAATTTCAATTGGCTAAAGCTTACCAGGCCAGTAAACCTGTACTTGCACAAGTAGGGGACCAGCTTGCCCTTAAAGCAGCCTACCATCCCTACCTAGATGTCGATACGGCCGTAGCCAACGATATTTACTTCAGTTCGGACTATCGAATGATTATTATCACTGGACCCAATACAGGTGGGAAGACCATCACCCTTAAAACAGTAGGTCTGATTCAGTTAATGGCTCAGTCTGGGCTATTTATTACGGCTAAACCAGGTTCAAAGGTTGAAGTTTTTGATGAAATCTTCGCTGATATTGGTGATGAGCAGTCGATCGAACAGAACTTGAGTACCTTCTCTGGGCATATGACCAATATTATTCAGATCTTGGAGCGAGTGGATAGCCAAAGCTTGGTTTTAGTCGATGAGTTGGGCTCTGGGACAGATCCTCAAGAAGGGGCAGCTTTGGCCATGGCGATCCTGAACCGTTTATCAGATAGTCAAGCCAAGGTGATGGCAACCACCCACTATCCAGAACTTAAAGCCTTCTCATACGAACACCCAGCCAGCATCAATGCCAGTGTCGAATTCAATGAGAAGACTCTGAGTCCCACTTACCGGCTCTTGATTGGGGAGCCCGGACGGTCTAATGCTATCGATATCGCTAGTCGTTTGGGACTCGACCAAGATATTATCCAAGAAGCTCGCTCCTATATCTCTAGCGATAGCCACAATCTTAATGATATGCTCCTCTCTCTGGATGAACAGCGGCAGAAGTTTGAACGCAAGTCTAAGCAACTCAATCAGAACATGCAGAAGGCCGACGACCTCCTCCATGATTTAAAATTAGCCTACCAAGCCATGCGGGAAGATAAGGAAAAATACCTGCAGCGGGCTAAAAAAGAAGCCAATGAGATTGTGGAAAAACGTAAGAAACAATCCGATAAAATCCTGCAAGATATTCGCCAATGGCAGCTCGACCAGGGTAAGTCACAGGTCAAAGAGCACGAGATGATTGATAAAAAGAAAGCTCTTGACGATTTAACCTACGAAGAACAGCAGTTGCAGCAGAATAAAGTACTTAAGAAGGCTAAAAAAGAAAAAGCGGCCCAAGAGGCGGCTAAAACTTTAGAAGTTGGCGATGAAGTGAAGGTGATTCCTTATGGTCAAGAAGGCGTCGTTATGGAAGAAAGGGAAGACGATGAATGGGTAGTTCAGATGGGGATCTTGAAGATGACCCTGCCACGCAAGGATCTCAAACTTCTCCGTAAGAGCAAGCAGGCAGCAACAGATAAGCCAGCTAGAGCTAGTGTTAAAGCCTCTAAAGCTAAGTCAGTGTCATCCAGTCTCGACTTAAGAGGAGAACGTTATGATGATGCCATGAAACGTTTGGATGCCTATATTGATGCTGCGCTCCTGGCTAATTATGGCCAGGTCACGATTATCCACGGTCATGGTACAGGGGCCTTGCGCAAGGGCGTGCAAAACTATCTCAAACGCCATTCTCGGGTGGTGGATTTCCACTTTGCTCCCTATAATATGGGCGGCAACGGTGCGACCATTGTCAAGTTTAAGGAAGACTAAATCCAGGCAAAACTTATCTAAAAAACAGCAGCCTATGTTATACTAAATTTACACTAGCAAAGAAATACCAAGGAGGTATCTTATGGTACAAGCACTAACTGATGCAAACTTTGAAGCAGAAACTCAAGACGGACTGGTCCTGGTTGACTTTTGGGCAACTTGGTGTGGCCCTTGCCGGATGCAAAGTCCAGTCATTGAACAATTAGATGATGAAATGGGCGACCAAGTCAAATTCACTAAGGTCGATGTGGATGAAAACCAAGAAACAGCTCGTCAATTTGGCATTATGTCGATTCCAACCCTTCTTATTAAGAAGGATGGCGAAGCAGTTGAAACCTTAATTGGTTATACACCAAAAGAAAAATTGGAACAAATTTTAGAACAATATCTATAAGCAAAAATTGAGTGGTTGGGCCAGGCCTAACCGCTCATGTGCTTAAATATGAATGATTGTTTGACAAGCTCGCTTAGAGTTAGCTCGCTTGTTCTTGCGAGGGAGGCACGCTAGTCCGTCCCATACCCTTGTTTAGTCGGGCTCGGTCGCACAGCTTCCTCACACCCTGTGTAGTCGGGTTCGACTTGGCAGGATTGGAGTGATTTCACAAGTAAGGAACGAGCGAATGTTTCGCTCTTATCCTTACTTGCTCCAATCATCCAAGCCTAACCGCCAAGTCTCACACCCTGTGTAGTCGGGTTCGCAAGAGCAGCCTTGAAGTGATTTCAGCTCATCGAAACGTCTGACTGACGTCAGCCTTTTTCGATGAGCCTCCAATCATTCAAGACTAAGCGCTCTTGCTTACACCCTGTAGTCGGGTTCGCAAAGGCAGAAGCTTCTCCACTTCACACGATCGAAACGTGCAAGCACAGCTTGCCCTTTTTCGTTCGTGCTCCAGTGGTAAGCTTCTAGCCGCCTTTGCTCACACCCTGTACTTATTTGATTGGTCGGTCTGGGTTGCCGTGGGCGAGGTTGGCGCGGATGTCTTTGTTGATAGCGCCTTGGTCGTATTGGGTCCGCCAGTCTAGGTAACCTGCTTCAAGGCCGCGGATGAGAACTTCTGCTGTTCCGATGTTAGTTGCTAGCGGTACATTGTAGACGTCACAGAGACGAATCAAGGCATTGACATCAGGCTCATGGGGCATGGCAGCTAGGGGATCACGAAGGAAGATCACTAAGTCCATTTCATTTTGCGAGACCGCTGCACCGATCTGTTGGTCACCACCGAGGGGACCAGATTGGTAGCGATGAACCTTGAGTCCTGTTGCCTCTTGGATCTTCTTTCCTGTCGTACCGGTTGCAAAAAGCTCATGTTCCTGTAAAATTTCCTTATAGGCTGTCGTAAAAGCAATCATAAGATCTTTCTTGCTGTCATGAGCAATTAAAGCAATTTTCATTTAAAAGCCACCTTTCAATTAAGTAAAAAATCTATAATCATCTTCTAATCAATTGTAACACGAATTTGAAAATAAAGGATTTGAGAAGTTTATGAATTTACCTATTGCCTTTCTGGATTCGGGGGTCGGGGGCTTAACGGTTGTTAAAGAAGCCATGCGTCAACTGCCCAATGAGTCCCTAATCTATATCGGTGATAATGCTCGTTGCCCCTATGGCCCGAGACCTGAGGAGGAAGTTTCTTCCTTTACCAATCAGTTGGTCGATTTCCTGGTCAAGCAGGGGGCTAAAATGCTCGTTATTGCCTGTAATACGGCCTCCGCGGTGTGTCTGGAAGAGGTGCGCAAGCGCTTGGATATTCCGGTGATTGGGATGATCCAGCCTGGTTCCCGAGCCGCCAATAAAGCCACACGCAAGGGACGCATCGGGATTTTGGGCACCCAGGGGACGATCGAAAGCGGGGCCTACCAGGAAGCTTTATGGGCTAAAAATAACCACTTAGAGCTTTTTCCCTTGGCTTGCCCCGCCTTTGTCCCTTTAGTCGAAAGTCACCAATACCAGTCTTCTTTAGCTAAGAAGTTAGTGGCTGAGACCCTAGCAGATTTGCGCAAAAAGGATCTCGATACCCTGATCCTAGGTTGTACCCATTTTCCACTATTAGAACAAACCATTCAACATGTTATGGGGAAAGAAGTTACTTTGATCGATTCAGGGGCGGAAGCCGTATCAGAATTATCGATCTTGTTGGACTATCTGGGCTTGGCCGAATCTCGGCCTGGACAAGCTAAACAGCAATTCTATACGACAGGCTCGGTGCGCTTATTTAAGGAAATTGGTCAGGACTGGTTGGGCCAAGAAATGATTGTGAAACAAGTTAAATTAACTGATTTATAGGAGGATAACGGATGAAAAAAATTGTCATTGCTACTAAAAACCCGGGTAAGGCTAAAGAATTTGAAATGATCTTTGCTGATTATCAGGTAGAAACCCTTTTAGACCATCCAGAAATGGCAGATATTGAAGAAAATGGACGCAGTTTCTTGGAGAACGCCGGGATAAAGGCGCGGACTGCTGCTCAAGCTTTAGGAGAAATCGTGATTGCGGATGACTCAGGCTTATCGGTAGATGCTCTGGACGGAGCCCCCGGTATTTATTCCGCGCGCTATGCAGGTCCAGAAAAATCGGATGCGGCTAACCGCATCAAACTATTAGAGGAATTGCAGGATGTCGATCCAAGCAAGCGGCAAGCTGCCTTCCACTGTGTCTTGGTCGTTGCTGGAGCCAATGGAGAAATCCTAGCAGACTATGAAGGAAAATTAGAAGGCGAAATTTTAACAGAAGAGCGAGGGACGAATGGGTTTGGTTACGATTCTCTCTTCTATGTACCCAGCAAGGGAATGACCACCGCTGAAATGACAGCAGAGGAAAAGGCAGCCATTAGCCACCGCGGTCAAGCCCTGGCAGCCCTCCAAGAGGACTTGGACCAAGGCAAGTTAAAGCTCTAAGCATATAAAAACCAGCTTCCTTAAATTTGGAAGCTGGTTTTTGTCGATTAGACATTTTCATTGAATTTTTCTTCACGGGCTTGGAGCATGGCCATGGAAGTATTGAATTGAGATTCAGGTTGGCTAATGCCTGCCCGGTCTAAGGCTTCAGTGAGTTTGCTATAGTACTTGCCCTCGACATCTAGCTGCATACCATTAACCGCAAAGAGACGGACCCGGTAAATCAGGTTGAAGCGGTTGCTATCGCGGAAGACTCCCAGATAGATGGGATCTTGGGCGAGCAAGGGATTCGGCTGCTCTTCTTGCATACAAGCCTTGAGCACTGCTTCAATTTGGTCAGCATCCGAATCGGGATAAATTCTCAAGTCGATATCGCAGCGGATAGGGTAGCGAGACCGGTTGGTGACATCCGTAATATTACGGTTGGAAATAAAGTGTAGGTCCCCGTTAAAGTCCTTAATGACTGTGGTCCGGATGCCTAGCTTAGAAATTTCGCCTTCATAATCATTGATGAGAACCGTATCGCCCACATCAAATTGGTGTTCTAAGAGGATAAAGAAGCCGTTAACAATATCATTAACTAGACCTTGAGCCCCAATACCAATCGCCACACTGGCAATCCCGGCACCAGCCATCAGTGTAGCGACTGGAACGCCCAAGATCGCTAAGACAGAGTAGATGACGAGGAAGTAATAGGTATACTGGATAAAATTTTGGATCAAGGTACGCAAGGTTTGTTGACGGGCTGGATTCTTCTCAAAACGTTCAGCCTTGTCGTAATAAAAATCAACCGAGCGAGTCAACAAGCGGCGGACGATCGAGAGAATTAAGACAGTGATAACAATTTGAATGATATTACCCAACCAAGAGCTAATGACTTGGTCCCATTCAATTTTAGAAAAATAATTAGTAAAAAAAGTTTGGATTTGTGACATGGCTTCCTCCTAGTTTCTTTTAAGTATTCTAATTTTAAGGAGAAAGCATGAAAAAGTAAAGTTTTCTGATTGGCTTGCCGCTTTTGCTAAAGGAAAAAAGATTTATTTTTTGTATTCTCTAAAGAAAAATGGTATGATTATCCTATGAAAATGGGAAGCAATGACTATAAATCTGAAGAGCTTACCCGATAATATAAGGGGTGATGTGCAAGATGACATGGGGCGGAGCTGCAGCCTTAATTGCTGCCATAGCTTTTGCAGTCTTGGTTGTTTTTTTGGTTCTTTTAGTGAGAGAACTTACAACGACCATTAAGAATGTGAGTCAGACAGTTGAAGAAGTTAATGATACCTTGGCTGTTTTGCGGCGTGATGTCGATGACTTATCTATTGAAGCACAGGGACTTTTGAATAAGACTAATGTGCTGATGGATGATGTCAATGGTAAGGTGAGCACCGTGGATCCACTATTTAAGGCAATCGGTGACCTCGGCGTATCAGTTTCTGACGTCAATGATGCAACTCGGGATCTGGTAGTCAGCATCCGACAAAAAGACCAAAAAGCTCAGGATAAGTCGGCTAGCCAAATTAATAGCCAACTTTCTGCAGGGACAGCTAAAGAAAAGTCAGGCGCTGTTGAAAAACTCGGTCAGACCGCTAAGCGGCTCAAGCAAAAGCGCTATATACGTAAGGTAAAAGAAGCATCAGAAAGTAAAGCATTTTAAGAGTTAAAGGAGTTATTATCATGAGTAAAAATAATTTAGGATCATTCTTATTAGGCGCCTTCGTGGGAGGGACTGCAGCAGCAGTGACAGCCTTACTATTTGCACCTAAGTCTGGTGAAGAATTACGCCAAGATATCAACGAACAAGCTCGTCAAGCTCGCGATACAGCCCGCGATTACAAAGATTTAGCCTTAGAAAAAGGGGCTGCAATCTATGATACCGCTTATGTTGCTGCTGATGATATCCGCATTAACTTAAAAGAATCTGCAAGCAACATTAAGTCGCAATTAGCTGAAACAGGCGAAGAAGTTAATCAACAGTACCAAGCTGCTAAGCACGATATCGCCGAGGCTTACAACGAAGCATCTGATTCTGTTAAAGAAAGCGCAGAAGAGGGTAAGGAAGCAGCAAAAGCTGCTGGTAAAGAAATCAAGGATGAAGCGAAAGCAGCCGGTGAAGAAGTCAAGGCAGAAGGCAAGGCAGCTAAAGACCAAGCCGAAGCTGATGCTAAAGCAGCTAAGGATGTCGCAAAAGAAGAAGCCAAAGATGCTAAAGACCAAGCTGAAGCTAAGGCTAAAGCTTAAATCAAGAAAAAATGAGAAAAAGGAGGCTGGGACAAAAGTTCCAGCTTCTTTTTTTAAAAAAACAAACTTTTTAAAAACGTGTTCCAAAAGTCAGTCCTGATCGATTTTTGTCACACGCTCATTATGTAAAATTTTCATTAATAAATGTAAAAAAATTCAAATTTTAAGAAATTATGTATTGTATTTATCCGCACTTAGTGTCAAAATAGTACTTGTGCTTATTTTAGTGAAAACGCTATAACTCATTTGAAAAAGAGATGAAAGCTTATAAGAATCTTATAGTAAACGCTTGCATTTCTTTGAAGACTTGCTTATACTTACTGTGACTACATGTGGAAAAATCGAGGAGGGAAAGCATGAACAAACAAACTGTAACAATCTATGATGTTGCTCGTGAAGCAGAAGTCTCCATGGCAACGGTATCGCGTGTGGTTAATGGCAATACCAATGTCAAACCATCCACACGTGAGAAAGTTATGAAGGTCATTGAAAAATTAGACTACCGTCCAAATGCTGTGGCAAGGGGACTAGCAAGCCGGCGGACCACCACGGTTGGGGTTATTATTCCCGATATTACGAACCTGTATTTTTCAAGCTTTGCGTTAGGTATTGACGATATCGCCGCTATGTATGACTATAGTATCATCATGGCCAATGCTGACCAAGGCCGGGAAGAAAAAGTGGTAACGGATATCCTATCCCGCCAAGTGGATGGCTTGGTTTATTTAGGCCACACGATGACTGATAAGATCCGCCATGAAGTTGAACGGACTCGGACACCGATTGTTTTGGCTGGCATGATTGATCCTGAAGGCAAAATGCCTTCTGTCCATATTGATTATGAATCAGCTGTAGCAGAGGCTGTTTCTCGCCTCTTCGACCAGGGGATTGAGGATGTAGCCTTTATCTCCGCTCCTGAGTATCAAGTCGATGATGAACTCGGCCGCTTTAATGGCTATAAGAAGGCCTTGGCTAGCCACAACAAGGACTTGGATTCGGCCTTGTGCTTAACGGCTGAAAACTCCCGCTACCGGGCAGCTGAAGAGGTTGGCCAAGAGCTGATCGATTCCAAGGCTCAAGCTGCTATGATTATTGGGGATGAATTAGCAGCTGGAGTCAGCAACTATGTTCAAGACAAGGGACTCAAGGTGCCAGAAGATATTTCGATTGTCTCATCCAATAACTCTATCATCACAGAAATTGTCCGCCCCCAACTTACAACCATTGCGCCTCCACTTTATGATATTGGAGCAGTTGCCATGCGAATACTAACCAAGTTAATGGGTGATAAGTCAGTTGAAGAAGAAGTAATTGAAAACAAAAACATTCTGCCTTATAAGATTATCGTTCGCGATTCTACCAAATAGCTAAAACTAGCTTTATTTCTTAGTCATGCAGAATAAAAAAGCCCTCAAAGCTTTCTCAGGAAAAGCTTGAGGGCTTTATTTATGGACTTAATTAGGCGGCTTCACTTGCATTAGACCGGTCGCTTGAGGCTTGGTCTTCCTTTTCTTTAATGCCTTTAATGGCATTGAATGGTCGATTAAAAGCTCTCTCCAAGCGTCGCCGGTAGCTTTGGAGGATGGAACGAAAGCGCTGGTTAGTCGCATCTGAATCTTTAATCCGGTAGTCTTCTAGCTCAAAGGCTAGCTCATCCAGCTCAGCCCCGATGGCATAGTTAAAGCTAGCATTAGGCAGGGGCATATTTTGGGGGAAGAGCTCTGTTTTCTTTGCCTCTTCAGCTGGGATATGATAGCGGCTTTGGTAGGGACCAGGGAAGTCTCCAGCGGCTTGACCGGTTTTCTCTACGATAGAGAATTCACGGACACTATCCGGTCGGTCAAAGTGCTGACCAGCGCCAAGAAGCTGAGCGTTATTAGCATAGAGGGTATTCATAGCTGACAGCCAGTACTTGGCATGGCGGTCTGAGGGACGGCCAAAAGCTTGGTTATCATCCGCCTGGTCGAGACTCTGTTGGATGCTTGGATTGTCGTAGCCGATCCAGGAGGCGAGGCTGACTGCAGGAGTGCTACCAACAACCCAGCTATCAATATAGCCTTCGGAGGTGCCTGTTTTAACTAGCCAGTCTAAGTCTGCCGGTAAGGCTTCCTGGTGGTCTTGCCAGAGGCCTTCTATTTTAACCGACTTCAGCATATCAGCCAGTATATAGGCCACATCTGAGTTAAAGGCCCGCTTATTTTCTGACTGGGCTTGGTAGTAAAGCTTGCCATGCCGGTCGCGGATACTTTGGATGAGGTGAGGCTTGTGGTAGATCCCACCATTGGCAATGGCGGCGTAGGCAGCAGCCATTTCGGCAACTGTTGGTCCAGTTTGCGTGCCACCTAAGCTGAGTGCCAGGTTCTGGTATTCATGGTCGCCAATGGCTTGTCCCAAGCCCAGGTTGTCCATATAGGATTTGAGGTCAGCTCCTTCTTGGACTAGTGTTTGGTAGAGGTGGACGGTTGGGTTATTGAGGGACTGGGCTAGGGCTTGTCGGGCAGTGACAATTTGGTTAGAGATGGTCTGGCCATAGTTACTCGGCTCATAGTAAGAGCCATCTTCCTCTTGGGTCCGGATATAGTTATCAGCAAGACGCGTTGCGGGACTAATCAATCCCTCTTGGAGGGCGGGCCCATAAGTAAGTAGGGGCTTGATGGTCGAACCTGGCGACCGACGTGTGGAGAAAGCATGGTCCGTTTGCTGTTTGCTGTAGTCAACCCCTGCCGTAAAGGCTAAGATCGCCCCTGTATGATTATCGATGAGGACCGCCCCATTCTGGACGATATCGCCTTGGCGGGGGCTTCCCAATCGGCCTGCATTTTGCTGGAGTTTAGCCTCCAAGGTCTGGTGGAGGTCCAATTGAACCGTGCTTTGAATCTCAAGACCGCGATTTTTAAAAGCTTGCTCAGCTTCATCATAATAATTGGCCAAGCGTTCAGGTTGCTTTTTGACAGCTTCCCAATCCTCTCCTCGGGCTTCAGCTAGACTCTGGGTGAGGATGAACAAGCTCTCGCGCTTGAGGGCTTGGAAGAGGAAGCTGTTGGGGTCCTGACTTTCAGGGGCTTTTTCTTCGCTTGGGATAAAGTCTTGGCGGATATCATAAGTCTTAGCGGCTTGAAATTCTTCCTCTGAAATGACTTCTTCAATCCGCATCCGCTCCAGGACTTCCGTCATCCGGTCAATGCCTAGTTTCATTTGTTCTTCGGGCTTAAATTTGCCATTTTGCTGGTAGGGGGTGTAGCTGTAGGGATTCTGTGCTAGCCCGACGAGAAAGGCAGCTTGGGGGATGTTCACGTCAGCTGCTTTTTTTCCAAAAAGCCCCTGGCTAGCAGCCTCAATACCTGCAACATTCTCTCCTCTCGCATTCCGGCCGAAGGAAGAGAAGTTGAGATAGGCTTCAAGGATTTGTTCTTTAGTGAAAAACTTTTCCAAACGGATGGCGAGCAGTAGTTCCTTTGCCTTACGGGCCAAACTGACCTCATTAGTCAACAGCGTTTGCTTGATTAACTGCTGGCTGAGGGTTGATCCGCCTGAGGGGTTGCCGATACCAAAGAGATAAGAAGCCGCTGCTCGGATGATCGCGCTAGGTACGAAGCCAGGGTGGTCGAAGAAATGTTCATCCTCGGTTGCCACTAGGCCATTAACAATGAGGGGGTTAACCTGGTCGAGGGGAATATTCTCGCGTCGAATATCTGGCTGGACCTGGGCAATGACCTGGCCGTCCTGGCTAAGTAATTGTGAGGGTTCTTCTGTATTCACCATGGCCTGGGCCATCTCTTGCCGGCTCGGAATGGGGGCATCTTCCGTCAGACCAAGCAGGTAACCTAGTCCCAGGCCTAGGATGAGGGCAGCAAAGGCACAAAATAAGGCCAGGCAGGCTTTAAGAGCTTGGCCAGTTAGAGCGAGCAGACGGCTCAAATGACTAAGAAAAGAAAGAATTTTATTTTGAGAAGAATTTGGCATAAGTCACCTCCGTGGACTGATTTTCTTTATTATAACAAAAGACGGCAAGAAGAGGGGCTTTAGCTAGGCTATAACTTAAGATTTCTAGTATAATAAGCCTAAAGGAGGACGGCCCATGGAAAACTGTTTACTCATTATCAATCCTGTCGCTGGTAACGGCTTGGGACGTGCAGTCGCTCCCGAATTAGACTGGACTTTGGCCAAAAGTTTTGCGCATACTCATTTGGTTTTTACCCGAGGAGTGGGTGATATGGCGCGCATTATTGGCCACTACCACGACCAGGTGGATGCTATTTTTGTGGCAGGGGGTGATGGCACCCTTAATGAGGCGGTGAATGCACTGGCCCCTTATCACTTTGATCGACCCTTGGGCTATATGCCTCTAGGAACGGTGAATGATATTGGTCGGGTTTTGAAAATTTCCCAACAACCCAAGGAGGCGCTCAGGCAGCTTTCCCGCCTACGAACTTGCTCTGTCGATCTGGGGCGGATTAATGACCAATACTTTATGAATGTTGTTGCTGTGGGACAGATTCCTGAAGCCGTTAAAGAAACCAAGGCAGAAGCCAAGAAGCGCCTAGGTAAGTTGGCCTATGTGGCAGACGGCGTTCAAGCCTTCTTCCAATCCAATGCCCAGACTTATGAGATCATCACGGATGGCGACCACCATATCGTTGAGACTGAACTTATCTTGATCTGCTTAACGAACTCAGTAGGCGGGATCGAACATATGGTTGAGCGCGCTCGGATTGATGATGGCTGGGCCCACCTACTCTTTCTCAAGAACCGGCACAGTATTGAATTTGTTCCTGAGCTCCTTCAGAGTGCTCTTCAAGGGGATATTTCTGCTTCTAAGTTTGTCCAGTACAGACGGGCTAAGCATATCCAATTAAAGGCCCTAGATCGGCCAATGACTTCCAATGTCGACGGAGATGCCGGGCCCAAGCTGCCTGTTCAAGTTGAGGTCCTAGCAGGCCAGCTCGAGCTGTTCGTGCCTGACTTAAGAACTTAAGTTGCGTAAAGCCCTAAAATTTGCTATTATTGATACGTTAATTTGAAAATTACTTTAGGAAAGAAGGGGCTTTTGTGTCAGGACATAATAAATGGAGTAAAATTAAAAACACAAAGGGCGCGGAAGACGCCAAACGTGCCAAGGTTTTCCAAAAATTATCACGGGAAATCTATATGGCAGTTAAACAAGGTGGACCGGAGCCGAACTCCAACCCCGCCTTGCGGATGGTGATGGATAAAGCTAAGTCCGCCAACATGCCAAAATCTAATATTGAGCGTGCCATTGATAAAGGTAGTAATCAAAATAGTGGTGAAGATTACGATGAAGTGACTTATGAAGGCTATGGTCCTAATGGGATTGCCGTTTATGTCGAAACTTTAACAGACAATACTAACCGTACCCTGAGCAATGTGCGGACCATCTTCAACAAGAATGGGGGCAGTTTGGGAGAATCAGGCTCTGTTGCTTTTATGTTTGACCGTAAGGGTTATATTGCCATTGAACGTGAAGGCTTAGATGTTGATGAAGATACCATGCTGATGGAAGCCTTAGAAGCAGGCGCTGAGGACCTCCAAGTTTCGGACGAAGTTTTCGAAATTTATAGTCAAGCGGAAGACTTTGGTGATGTGCGTGATGCTTTGAAAGAAGACGGTTACGAACTTGCCAGTGCCGAATTAACCATGGTCCCTAAGACACTGATTGATTTACCAGCTGACAAGGCAGAAACTTTTGAAAATCTGATCGACAAGCTTGAAGATGATGATGACGTGCAAAACGTTTATTACACGACAGAATTACCTGAAGACTAAGTCAAAAATATGTGAACAAAGAGGCTGGGACAAAAGTTCCAGCCTCTTTTTAAAAGCAAACATTTTTCAAAAACGTGTTCCAAAAGTCAGGCATGACATCCACTTCACGACCTATGTCCAATCGTTTACCAACGATTTCCCATAGTTTGTGGACAGTTGCTATAGCTGTTCGAAGCGTAGCGAGTTACAGATATAGTATGCGTTAGCTGGTTCAGGCCTGATCGACTTTTGTCACACTCTCTTTCTTTAGGACCAAACTTGAGCAGGTCTTGTAAATTTGCTATTCTAGAACTAATCTTTAACGAATGAAGGGAGAGTCGCCTGGCTATGCGTGTCATTGATGTGCTTAAAGAAAATAAGTGGCGGGCGCTGACGGGTTTTATTTTTAAGAGCCTTGAAGCCATCTTAGAATTATTGGTGCCGTTTTTAATGGCTCATATTATTAATTACGGGATTCATACAGGAAATTTGGACTATATTAAGAGCCGGGGGATTTTCTTGTTTATTTTGCCTCTGTGTGGCTATCTCTTGGCCTTAGTCTGCCAATGGTTCGCTTCCTTAGTCTCCCAATCCACGGGAACCAAGTTGCGGTCTCTTTTGTTTGACCAGCTTAACCGCTTGGACCTGCAGCAGAGTCAAAGTTTAGGGGCAAGTTCGATTGCCAATCGGATGATTAATGACACCCACAATATCCAGGTCTGTATTGCCATGGCCATCCGCCTGGCTTCACGCTGTCCGGTCCTATTGGTCGGTGCCATGGTCATGTCCTTTATTGTTAGTCCCCAGCTTGCTCCTATCTTTATTTTGGGCGGCTTGGTTTTGGGAACGATTCTTTCCCTAATTACCTTGGCTTCTAACCGCATCTTGGCCGGTATCCAAAAAGCCTTAGACTATTTGGGGCAACTCTTTGCTGAAAATTTATCAGGGATGCGAGACATCCGGTCTTTCGCCAGTCAGAAGCGTGAAGTCCAGCGCTTCGAAGAGGCTAACCAAGACTGGAGGGACCAGCAGGCTGCCCTGGCCCGGGTCCAGTCGCTGGCCAATCCTGCTAGCCTCTTTGTGGTTAATTTATTGATTGCTCTTATTCTGTATTTTGGCGGGGGGCTAGTGAACCGAGGGGCCTTCCAACAAGGCGAAGTGATTGCCCTTGTCAATTATATGAATACCATCCTTCTAGCCCTTAATGTCTTGGTCCAAGTGCTTGTAATGATCAGTCGCGGGGTAGCTGGGATCCAACGCGTGGATGAATTGCTAGCTCTTGAGCCAAGTATTGTAGATCCTGTGCCCAGTCAATACCCACCCGTACACCCAGAAGAACCAGCACTTGCTATTAAGATCGACCAGCTAAGCTTTGCTTACGGCCAAAAAGCTGTACTTAAAAATATTGATCTAAACTTAGCACCTGGTGGCTTTTATGCCATTGTAGGTCCTACGGCGGCAGGGAAAAGCACTTTGATTCATTTGCTTGAGCGTTTTTATGAGCCGTCAAGCGGTCAGATTTTTTTGAATGGACAGGATACCCAAGAGATGGCCCTTACTGAGCTTAGACAAATGATCAGCCTGGTTCCCCAGCGTGCCAGCCTCTTGACCGGGACGATTCGTTCTAACTTGCTTTTGGGCAAGGCAGATGCAACAGATGAAGAGCTTTGGCGGGCCCTGGAAGACGCCCAGGCCGCTCACTTTGTCAGCCAGCTTGATGGGGGCTTGGATGCCCCAGTGAGTCAGGGCGGGAAAAATTTCTCAGGGGGCCAACGCCAGCGCTTGACAATCGCTCGTGCCCTGGTCAAGGAGGCCGGTCTTCTTATTTTAGATGACGCTCTGAGCGCTCTTGATTTTGCCACCGAGGCTCGGATTCGTTCGACCCTTGCCCAAAAATCAGCTAGCGTCTTATTGGTTTCCCAACGCTTAGCCTCAGTGCTTGAAGCTGACCAAATTATTGTTTTAAACTATGGCCAAGTCGAAGCGGTTGGCAAGCATGATGAGCTACTTGCTCAGAGTCCTAGCTATTATGCCATGGCCAAGTCACAAAAATTAGTAGAAGGAGGCGAGTCCCTTGCTTAGGTCTTTACGTGCACTTCTATCTTATTTAAGGAAGGAGAGCTTAAGTTTAGTCTTTATCCTAATTTTGGCTAGCTTATCCGTTGCCTGTCAAATTTTGATTCCGATTCAAATCGGTGAAGCGGTCAACCAGGTCGTCGGCAGGGGGCAAGTCCACTTTGCTGGCTTATACCGGCAGCTGGCTTATCTCTTGGTCAGTGCCGGTCTCGCCGCCTTTTTTATGTGGGGGCAGAACCGGCTGATTAACCAGCTGAGCTACCGACTCATGGGCCGTTTGCGGATCGATCTTTTTAAAAAGCTGCAAAAATTGCCCTTGCATTTTATCGACCAGCATGCCCATGGTGACTTAGTCAGCCGGGCGATCAACGATGTCGATTTGGTGGGAAGTGGTCTGGTCCAAAGTTTTACCAACTTTTTCTCTGGTATCGCTATGATTATAGGGGTGCTAGTCATGATGCTATCTATCCATGTACGCACAGCTTTAATTGTCATTGTTCTGACGCCTTTGTCGATTGCAGTGTCCAGTTTTATCGCCAACCGCACCTATCGCTTTTTCCAGACCCAGTTAGCTTTGCGCGGCCAGCTCCATGCTTATACAGAGGAGCTCGCAGCTAACCAGCTGCTCGTCAAGAGCTTTCAGTATGAAGACCAGGCGGAAGAAGACTTTAGCCAGCTCAACCAAGAGCTCCACGAATCCGGTATTTGGTCCCAATTCTACGGTGCCCTCGTCAATCCCTCAGCCCGGGTGGTCAATAGTTTAGTTTATGGGGCAGTCGGTCTCTACGGTGCTTTTGCAGTTGTTTCCGGTCAACTATCGGTGGGGATTTTTTCTAGTTTTCTCGCCTATGCCAACCAATACAGTAAGCCTTTTAATGATATATCCGCTGTGGTGAATGAGATGCAGACAGCCCTCGCTGCTAATGAGCGAATTTTTGACTTGCTGGGAGAAGAAGAGGCCGGCAATTCTTACCAAGTTGCTCAGATCCCTAGTTTTAAAGGGCAACTTAGCTTTGACCAAGTCGCTTTTTCTTATCAGAAAGACCAGCCATTGATTGAAGACTTCTCCTTAGAAGTTCAAGCGGGGCAAACAGTTGCGATTGTCGGACCGACCGGAGCAGGTAAGTCGACCTTGATTAATCTCTTGATGCGTTTCTATGAGCTTGATAGTGGGCGTATCCTAATTGATGGGGTGGATAGCCGTCAGCTGGACAAGAATTATCTGAGACAGCTCTTCGGCATGGTCCTCCAAGATTCCTGGCTATTTGAAGGGACCATCTACGACAATATTGCTTACGGCAAGCCTGACGCGACTTATGAAGAAGTGATTGCTGCAAGTAAAAAAGCCTGCCTCCACCCCCTTGTCGAGCAGATGGACCAGGGCTATGACAGTCCCGTCCAGGTTGCTGGAGCCAACCTATCTTCTGGCCAGCAGCAATTAATCTGTATTGCCCGCATCCTGCTGACGAACTTTAAAATGCTTATACTTGATGAAGCAACGAGTTCCATCGACAGCTTAACGGAAGCCTTGGTTCAAGAAGCCTTTGACCAGATGATGCAAGGGCGGACAAGTTTTGTCGTCGCCCACCGCCTATCCACCATTCAGAATGCTGACGTGATCCTCGTCCTTGACCAGGGGCAAATCGTTGAACAAGGCAAGCATGAGGATTTGCTCGCCCGCCAAGGCTTCTATTATCAGCTCTATAATAGTCAGTTTAGCCATTTCAGTAAAGAATAGAACAGATAAAAAGCCAGGTCAATCAACTTATAGGAAGTGATTGACCTGGCTTTTGTTATAGCTTCTAAAAGCTTACTGATTATTTTTCTAAGATAGTTTTGTTAACAACATTAAGGTCTTCGTCTAAATCGTAAACGATAGGTTCACCAGTTGCGATTTCTACTGAAGGAATATCTTCGTCAGAGATGTTTTCTAGGTATTTAGTGATGGAACGGAGGCTATTGCCGTGTGCCACAACTAAAACATTTTTGCCTTGTTTTAATTCAGGAGCAATGTGGTCTTCCCAGTAAGGTAGGGTACGCGCTAGGGTATCTTTTAAGCATTCGCCAGCAAGCAGACGGTTTTGGTCTAAGTCAGCATAGCGTGGATCATCGATGCCTTCTTCAGCTAATGGTGGGCGAACATCGAAAGAACGACGCCAGATGTGGACTTGTTCATCCCCATATTTTTCAGCGGTTTCAGCTTTATTTAAGCCTTGTAGGCCTCCATAATGACGTTCGTTTAAGCGCCAGTTTTTGTTGACGGGTAAGTAGAGACGGTCCATTTGGTCTAAGACATTATAAGTCGTTTGGATGGCACGTGATAACATGGAAGTATGCACCGTGTCGAATTCAATGCCAGCTTCTTTAAGGTCTTGACCAGCTTTTTGAGCTTCTTTAACCCCTTTTTCTGAGAGGCGAGGGTCTAACCAACCTGTGAAAACATTGGCTAAGTTTAATTCACTTTCGCCGTGACGGATGAA
The DNA here is from genome assembly GCF_001543145.1 of Aerococcus sanguinicola. NCBI lineage: Bacteria > Bacillati > Bacillota > Bacilli > Lactobacillales > Aerococcaceae > Aerococcus > Aerococcus sanguinicola. The sequence goes on from NZ_CP014160.1 coordinate 1,756,439, forward strand.
AACTAATTTCATTATAAAATTCCTCCTAAAAATAATTAATGAACAAGCATTATTATTCACCAAAGCAAATTTGCTTTGCTAACCTATATTTTACGCTATTTGAAGATTAGGGGCAAATCCTTTTGCTAATATCCTTAAATTAAAAGCGCTTCCATAAAATATTATTAAATTTTAATAATTTTCCACGTGAAAAGTGTAGCAATCTGTTTGGTAAGCTGTTATAATTAGAGACAGATCTGTTATATTGTGAAATTAATTACAAAAGGAGATGAATTTATAATGGATACGACTAAAGCATGGAAAGGCTTCACTGGTAAAAAATGGCAGGAAGAAGTTAATGTTCGCGATTTTATCCAAAATAACTATACAGAATATACGGGTGACTCTTCATTCCTAGAAGGGCCAACTGAAAATACTACTGAATTATGGGATCAAGTGATGGACTTAACCAAACAAGAACGAGAAAATGGTGGCGTTCTTGATATGGATACAAAGATTGTATCAACTATCACCTCTCATGATGCAGGTTACCTCGATAAAGATAAAGAAAAAATCGTTGGGGTTCAAACTGATGAACCATTCAAACGCTCCTTACAACCATTCGGTGGTATTCGGATGAGTGAACAAGCTGCTAAATCTTATGGCTATGAAGTTGACTCTGAAATTTCTCATATCTTCCGCGATTGGCGTAAGACCCACAACCAAGGGGTATTCGATGCTTACACACCTGAAATGCGTAAAGCTCGTCACAACAAGATCATCACTGGTTTACCAGATGCTTATGGTCGTGGTCGGATTATCGGTGACTACCGTCGTGTTGCCCTATACGGTATTGACTTCTTAATGGATGAAAAATTACAAGAATTCAACGATGGTGATGGCATGGATATGTCACAAGACGTTATCCAACACCGTGAAGAGTTATCTGACCAATACCGTGCTTTAATTGAATTAAAAGAACTTGGTAAGACATATGGCTTTGACTTAAGCCGTCCTGCAGAAAATGCTCACGAAGCTATCCAATGGTTATACCTAGCTTATCTAGCTGCCGTTAAGCAACAAAATGGGGCTGCAATGTCATTCGGACGTACGTCTACCTTCTTGGATATCTATATCCAACGTGACCTTGAAAACGGAACTTTAACTGAAGTTGAAGCGCAAGAACTCATCGACCACTTAATCATGAAATTGCGTATCGTTAAATTTGCACGTACCCCTGAATACAATGAACTCTTCTCTGGGGACCCAACTTGGGTAACTGAATCGATTGCAGGTATGGGCTTAGATGGACGCTCCTTAGTAACTAAGAACAGCTTCCGTTACCTACAAACCCTGAAGAACATGGGTACTGCTCCAGAACCAAACTTAACTGTTCTTTGGTCTAAAGACTTACCACAAGGCTTCAAGGAATTCTGTGCGGAAATTTCAATTAAGACCAGCTCTATCCAATATGAAAATGACGAAGTTATGCGCCCACAATACGGTGATGACTATGGGATTGCCTGCTGCGTGTCTGCTATGGAAATTGGTAAACAAATGCAGTTCTTCGGTGCCCGCGCTAACTTAGCTAAGACTTTACTTTACGCTATTAACGGTGGGGTAGACGAAATTTCTAAAGTACAAGTTGGACCTCGTTACCAACCAATCGATAGTGAATACTTAGACTATGATGAAGTGATTGACAAATTCGATGACATGATGGACTGGATCTGCAAACTCTATGTGAATACATTAAATGTGATCCACTATATGCATGATAAGTACTCCTATGAAAGCCTGGAAATGGCCCTCCATGACTCCCATGTTAAACGGACCATGGCAACAGGTATTGCTGGCTTCTCCGTAGCGGTTGACTCACTCTCAGCAATTAAATATGCTAAAGTTAAACCAATCCGTGATGAAAATGGGGTAGCTGTTGACTTCGAAATCGAAGGCGACTATCCAAAATATGGTAACAATGATGACCGTGTTGATGAAATTGCGGTTAAACTCTTGAAGAAATTCATGACTAAGATCCGTAAGACACCTACTTACCGTGGTTCTGTCCATACAACTTCTATCTTAACCATCACTTCTAACGTCGTTTATGGTAAGAATACAGGGTCAACTCCTGATGGCCGTGAAGCCGGCGTGGCCTTTGCACCAGGGGCTAACCCAATGCACGGACGTGACTCACACGGTGCCTTAGCAAGTCTTTCATCAGTGGCTAAATTACCATACACCTACTCAATGGACGGTATTTCTAACACCTTCTCAATCGTACCTAAGGCTTTAGGTCGTGATGAAGAAACTAAGATTGATAACTTAGTGTCAATGTTAGACGGTTACTCTAAACAAGGTGGCCACCACTTAAACATTAACGTCTTCGACCGTGATACCTTGCTTGACGCGATGGATCACCCAGAAGAATACCCACAATTAACCATCCGTGTATCTGGTTATGCGGTGAACTTCGTTAAATTGACTCGCGAACAACAATTAGAAGTTATTAACCGTACCATGCACGAAGGGATGTAAGCTCGACGACTTAAGTAATGAAATGAGGAATCATGATGACAGAAACAATTGGCTATGTCCACTCTCTTGAAAGTTTTGGTTCTGTAGATGGTCCTGGGATTCGCTTTGTTTCCTTCATGCAGGGCTGTCGCTTAAGATGTCAATTCTGTCATAACCCAGATACTTGGAAGATTAATGCGGGAACGCCTTATACGGCCGAAGAGCTCTTCCGAGAAGCTGTCAAATATCAGCCATATTGGGGGAAAAAGGGTGGCGTAACCGTTTCTGGGGGAGAACCATTATTACAGATTGATTTCTTAATTGAATACTTCAAATTGTGCAAAAAGCATGGTGTTCATACAACTCTGGATTCTTGGGGGGGGCCTTTCACCCGCGAGCCAGAGTGGTTGGCTAAGTTTGAAGAACTTTTGGAATATACAGACCTGATCTTGATGGACGTGAAACAAATTAATCCTGAACGTCACCTCAAGCTAACGACAGCACCTAATGAGAATATCTTAGACCTCTTCCGCTTCTTGCAGGAAAAAGGTCAGCCTATCTGGATTCGCCATGTCCTCGTACCAACGCGGACGGACTTTGACGAAGACCTACAGGGGCTCTCTGACTTTATCCAGAGTCTAGGTGATATCGTTAAAAAGGTTGAAATCCTTCCTTACCACACCATGGGAGTTTATAAGTACCATGAACTTGGCATTCCATATAAACTTGAAGGTGTGGAGCCACCAACAGAAGACCGCGTAGCCAACGCTAAACGTATCCTGAAAGTCGATGACTACCAAGGTTACCGGTCCATGTAATAGGCTTGGCCAGCATCCTGGTCAAAGCATCTCAACATCCCCAAACAAGTCTCTTGAGGCTTGTTTGGGGGTGTTTTTATCTTTTAATATGCTCCTTTTTGCACACTTTTGCTTTGAAATGATAAGAATATTAGTTAAAATCAAAGATTTTCCTGAAAAAATCAAACAAATTGATAAATATCTGCTATAGTTAATAAGTAATGAATTTGAAATGGGAGGAATTTAATGGAAAAAGGTAAATTATTTTATGGTTGGTGGATTGTCCTCGGGGCCATCTTAATCCTAGCCTGTATGGGACCAGCCTCTGTCGCAGTTGCTAATCTTTTCCAACCACATGTGGTTGAGGAGTTTGGTATTGCTAATAGTGCTTTTGCAATTGTGAATTCAATTGTTTTAGGCATGGGGATCTTTGTATCACCCTTTGTCTCTCAAATGTTTGCTAAGCGTGGTAATTTTAAACGTTTTTATTTGATTGGTATTCTCGTTTATGCCATTGCTTATGGTTTGTATGGCTTTGCACCAAATATTTATGTTTTTTATTTCTTATCTATTTTTGTTGGTTTTGGGTACACAGCCACGACGATTATTCCAGTATCCATGCTGGTTAATAATTGGTTCGTCAAATCAAAAGGGACTGCCTTAAGTCTATCCTTCGCTGGCTTAGGTGTTGGTGGTATTATCTTTAGTCAATTACTCACTTTCTTGATCCAGGAAGTGGGTTGGCGGATGTCCTACTTGACTTATGCTATTATCATGCTGCTTGTCTGCTTGCCTATTGTTCTCTTCCTCTTTGTTGAGAAACCTGAAGACAAGGGCCTTCATGCTTTAGGAGCTGGGCAAGTTGATCAAAATTCTGAAGATACGACCAGCCAAGCTGGGGTTAATTTACCGATGACAGAAGTTGTTAAGAAACCATTCTTTATCATGCTTCTGATTGGGACAGCCTTTATTGGTATTTCGAATAATGGGGGCTTAGGACAATTCCCACCGGCCGTTCAAAATTTACACGGTGCTGAAAAGATGGCTCTCATGGTTTCCATCTACTCTGGTGTTGGTATCCTAGGCAAACTGATCCTTGGTGTAGTTAACGACAAGTTTGGTGTACGGCTAGCGACGATTTATGCGTCTGCTCTTTGCACCTTGGCCTATCTCCTGATGATGTTAGGGGCTAATTACAGCTTTGTTCTCATCATGTCTGTATTATTCGGCTTAGGGAATGCGATCGGTACGGTCTTACCGCCACTGATGGCTTCAGCTATCTTTAGCTCTGAAGACTATCCTAAGGCTTATGGTTACATGCAGAGTGCCTTGATGCTCGGGATGACTTCAGGCTCACTCTTAGCAGCAACAATCGCTGATGTCAGCGGTTCTTACAACTATTCATGGCTTACTTTAGCCATCTTGTCGATCTTGATGGCTGTTCTTTGGGTAGGCGCTTATCAACGGTCACAAAAATTTATGACCAAATAAGTTACATACGAAAGAAAAAAGAGGCTGGGACAAAAGTTCCGGCCTCTTTTAAAAAAGCGTACATTTTTCAAAAACGTGTTCCAAAAGTCAGGCCTGACATCCACTTCACGAACTATGTCCAATCGTTTACCAACGATTGGACATAGTTCGTTCCAGTGGTTCAGGCCTGATCGACTTTTGTCACACTCTTTTTGGTATTTTAGGCTGGGGTCAATGTTTAGGCCTCTTCTGCCTTATTGGCTAGGATCGCTTTGACCACCTTCAAGCGGGTAAATTCTTCCCTTTCTTTTTCTTCCAGAGCTGAGGAGATGGCAACTTGGGCATCTTCTAGCTGTGGAATGGTAATATTTTGCAGGGCATTGACCCGCTTTTGCGTCTTTTGAATGTTATTCGCTAAACGATAGGCTGAGTTTTCAATCTCAGCTAGTTTAACTTGGAGCTCTTTGACCTTTTCAAAGGCAATGCGGGCTTGGTCAACAGCAATGCTTGTATCAAAGAGTGAATAATTAGGTTCAAGTTTTTCTTTAGGCAGCCGCGTTTCAGGGATTTCTGTCCCCATAACGCTACGGATCTTGATGTCCAGGGCGTCGGAAATAGGAACACCATAAGCGGCTTGTTCGACATTAACCATGCCAATCTCACCGGTAGCAATACTCAATTGTTTGTAGGCTTCGCCGTAAGCGGCCTTTAATTTTTCTTGGATTTGACTGGCTTCTTTAGATAAGGTCATGATTTCGTTCATGAGAATCATCCGCTTGCGGTCCATCAGATTATAACCGTTGCGGGAGAGTTTGAGCGATTTTTCAACCTGCATCAAGTTACCCCGAGTAGGGGCAGCATTAATATCCATTAGGCCTCACCATTTTCTTCACTTTCTGGCTCATGATCACTGGAGTCATAGTAGCGGTCTAGAATCTTAGTATCCATTCGGTTCAATTCTTCACGTGGGAAGGCCCGCAGGAGTTCCCAAGCTAGGTCTAAACTCTCTTGGATCGTCCGGGTCTCATCAGCAGCTTGACCAACAAATTCTTCTTCGAATTTTTCACCAAATTCCAGATATTTTTTGTCAATATCGGATAGTTCTTCTTCCCCAATAACGGAGGCTAGGCTTCTCGCTTCCGCGGCGCCTGAATAAGCGGCGAAGAGTTGGTTGGCCACATCTTCATGGTCTTCCCGGGTATAGCCTTCACCGATTCCGTCTTTCATCAAACGCGATAGGGAGGGGAGTACACCGATTGGAGGGAAAATATTCTTACCGTAGAGGTCACGGTCCAGAACGATTTGTCCTTCCGTAATATAGCCGGTTAAGTCAGGGATAGGGTGGGTGATATCGTCATTGGGCATAGTTAGAATAGGGATTTGGGTTACTGACCCCTTGCGACCTTGGACGATGCCGGCCCGCTCATAAATGGTTGCAAGTTCAGAATAGAGATAGCCTGGATAGCCCTTACGTGATGGGATTTCTTGCTTGGCAGAAGAAACCTCACGTAAAGCCTCACAGAAGGAGGTCATGTCGGTTAGGATGACTAGGACTTGTTTGCCTAAGTCGTAAGCTAAGTATTCCGCTGTGGTTAGGGCAACCCGTGGTGTGATCAGACGTTCCATGGCCGGATCGTCTGCGGTATTGACAAACATGGTCACATGGTCGAGAGCGCCACTTTCCTCGAAGGATCTTTGGAAGAAGTCGGCAATATCATGCTTAACGCCCATGGCTGCAAAGACAATAGCAAATTCTTCATCACTGTTATCCCCAAGTTTGGCTTGTTTTACAATTTGGGCAGCTAACTCATTGTGGGGCATCCCGTCGCCTGAAAAGATAGGTAACTTTTGTCCCCGGATGAGTGTCATCAGGGTATCGATTGCGGAAAAGCCCGTCTCAATATAGTTCCGGGGATAGATCCGTGAGACAGGGTTTAAGGGCGCTCCATTGACTTCACGAGAGATATTGGAGTGGATAGCTCCAAGGCCATCGATTGCTTCCCCAACCCCATTGAAGACCCGTCCTAGGATTTCTGGTGCAAGTTCAATCTCCATCCCATGTCCGCTAAAACTAGAGTGCGTGTTGTCTAAGGACATGGAGGTGGTAGCATCAAAAACTTGAACCATAGCACGTTCGCCTTCAATAGCGATGACTTGGCCTTTTTTTAATTCACTGCGGTTGACGCGAAAGTTCACAATGTCACCATAAGCGGCACCGCGTACGCCATCGACGACAACAAGAGGACCGTCAATGGACGCTAAACCGAGATATTCTATTGGCATTTATATTCCCCCTTATCCGTTTTGTTCGATAGCTTGGTCATAGAATTGGTCGATGCTTTGATAGTAATGATCAAAGGCATCCAAGTTATCATTAGCTACATTAAATTTCATATTGATGACTTCATTAAAGATGGGTGACTGTTGGAGATAGGACATCGGCATCCCCCATTGGATCAGTTGTTTGGATCGGTGGTGGAGGTAGAGGATGACGTCCAGCATCTTAGCTTGTTTTTGAATAGGCACATCCCCGTCAATCTCATGGAAGGAAGACTGTTGGAGAAAAGCTAAGCGAATAACCTTAGCAGTTTGTAGGACAAGTTTTTGGTGGTCCGGTAAGATATCTGAACCAATTAACTTCACGATTTCGTTGAGTTGGTCTTCCTCGTGCAAGAGGGCCATCATTTCAGCCCGGTTTTTGATAAAGTCTTCACTGACATTTTTATTATACCAACCGGACAATTCATCTACATACTGACTGTAGGAATTCATCCAATTAATGGCGGGATAGTGGCGGGAGTGGGCGAGGTTAGAATCGAGCCCCCAGAAACAACGGACAAAGCGCTTGGTGTTCTGGGTCACAGGTTCAGAGAAGTCGCCCCCTTGAGGTGAAACAGCACCGATGATGGAGACGGAACCGTTTTGGTTGTTCAAGGTTTCCATATCACCGGCTCTTTCATAGAAGGTGGCAATCCGACTGGCTAAATAAGCAGGGAAACCTTCTTCGGCTGGCATTTCTTCCAGACGACCTGAGAGTTCCCGCAAGGCTTCCGCCCAGCGTGAGGTGGAATCGGCCATAATCGCTACATCATAGCCCATATCCCGGTAGTATTCGGCAATGGTTAAGCCCGTGTAGATAGAGGCTTCCCGAGCGGCTACCGGCATGTTCGAGGTATTAGCAATCAGAACGGTTCTTTCCATCAAAGGAGCATTAGTTCGTGGGTCGATCAACTTACTGAAGTCTTCGAGTACTTCTGTCATTTCATTACCCCGTTCGCCACAACCAATGTAGACAATCACATCGGCATCCGCAAATTTAGCGATCTGGTGCTGCATAGTGGTTTTACCTGTTCCGAAACCGCCTGGAATAGCAGCCGTCCCACCTTTAGCAATTGGGAAGACACTATCTATAATACGCTGGCCGGTGAGGAGAGGTTTAGAACTTTTTAGCCGGTTGGCGACAGGCCGAGCTTGGCGGATGGGCCATTCTTGGAAGGCCTTAATTTCTTGGATAGAACCATCGAAAGTCTGCAGCTTGACCAAGGTATCGCTAACTCGGTAGCTACCACTTGGGACGACTTCAGTTACTTCACCAATCATACCAGAGGGGACCATGACTTTGTGGACTAGAGACCGACTTTCTGGAATTTCAGCAATGATATCTCCGCCGCTTACTTGGTCACCCACTTTAACGAGGGGGCTAACCTCCCATTCTTTATCTTGGTCTAAGGCATCGACTTGGACCCCACGTTTAATGTAGAAACCTGTCTGCTTTTCAATTTCTTTAAGCGGACGTTGGATCCCATCATAAATGTTGCCGAGCATACCTGGACCGAGGGACACTTTGATTGGCATGCCTGTTCCATGGATGACTTCACCTGGTTTCAGTCCCTCGGTTTCTTCATAAACTTGGATAGTGGTGTAGGCTTGGTCGATCCGGATCACTTCACCAATTAAGCCTTGTTCACCGACATAAACCATTTCTTGCATGGAAAAATTGGTTTTTCCTTTGACCCGGACAATTGGACCATTGATTGCATAAATCACGCTAGCCATTAATTAATCACCTCTTTAATTGTAAAGTTCTCATCTTCTAAGTTAAGCAAAGTCGAGAAAGAGTAGTCGAGGAGAATATTCCGTTCCCGCATGACCCCCCGAATGCCTCCGGTGAAGTCCCGGTCTGATAGGGTAATGTCGTGTTGGACCGCTTCTTTTAGTTCAGCTTGTAGGCTGGCGTCGGATTGGTCGAGATAGATATCGCATTTCTCGCCTTGGGCAAAGGCCAGGATATTCTTGACGACTTCTTTAAGCTGGTCGAGATAGGCTGGACTTTCCTTATAATTTTGAATGGCTGCTTCAAATTCTTTAAAGAGGGCTTCTTTTACTTTGTTCTCGCTCAAATAGAGTTCTCTTTGTTGCTTGATTTGTAGTTCGGAAATTTCTTTGTTGTATTCTTTATGGACAGCTTGCTTATTGGCTTGCAATTGTTCATCAAAGTCTTGGTCAGTCTTTTGGATGAACTCATTGAAATCAGCCTCTAAGTTTTGGCGATATTGGTCGACTTGTTCATCCACATGCTCTTTGACTTGGAGCTTAACTTCTTGGTTGAAATAGTCGATTTTTTCATTTAATTCCAAAGGGGACACTCCTTACTAGATTGATATACCAATTGCTTGACGGATGGTCTTGGCAATTTGATTTTCAGCTGTTTGGAAATCTTTGGGACCTTGTAATTCGACAATCAAAGGGGTGGCTTGGTTAAAGCGAACCTCGTCAATGATTTCTTGATTGGCTTCTATTAAGGCAGGGGAAATCATCACAATGCCGTAGTCTTTATCCTTGATGACTGCGTCAAAGTTGGGCCGAAAGTCTTTTGCTTCTTGAACAAGCACCCCATCAATTCCCGCCAAACGCATACCCGTTAAGCTATCTAGGTTATCACTAATGACGTACTGTTTCACAGGGTAGATCTCCCTCCTAGAGTTGACCTAAAATCATAAAGGAAATAATCAAACCATAAAGAGCCACACCTTCGGCCAAGCCGACAAAGATTAGGGAACGACCAAAAATTGAATCGTCTTCACTAATAGCACCAAGGGCTGCACTGGCTGCACTCGCTACGGCAATCCCGCCGCCGACACATGATAATCCAGTTGATAGGGCAGCTGCTAAGTAGCCTAGACCAGTTGCTAAACCATCGCTAGCTGCAGCTGTTTCTGCCGCTTGGACACTTTCGGGGTGGTAGGCTAAGATCAAAGCAATAGCAACACCAGAGACTAGGGTTAAAATATTGCCTGCCAGGGTCTTCTTATACCGATTACGGGAGGCTTTACCAGAGAAATAGTAAGCAAAAGGAAGGACAAAAGCTAGTACAAAAGTAGCAGTGAGGGTTACTTTAATCATCATTTCAATCGTCATTTATAAAACTCCTTTTTTTATTCTATATTGTTCCAAATACTTCTAAATTCAATGCCGTTGCCTTCATAGAAATGGCTAAAGATTTCATAGAATTCTAGCCGGAGCACTTGGATGAAGACAACAAGCCCTTCAAAACCAACCACAAATAGGTTGCCGAGAATGAAGACGAGCCAGTTGACATGGTCTAAACCTGCTTCTGCATTCGCAAACATGAGGACAACTCCCATCATCGCACCGTGGCTTAGTGCAAAAGCACCGACCCGGACGAAGGAAATGGTGTTTGAGAAGTAGGTTAAGAGGGTTTCGAAACTTTCAAAGAAAATTGAAAGTAGGGTAATGACTAGTCCATCTTGGCCCTGGTTTTTTTGCTTCAAGATAAAGTTTTTAATTTGTTCATTGAAGGCAATGGTGATAAAGCTTAGGGCTAAGATAAGTAAGAGCAGGCCTAGGGCTGGGATAGCATGACCGCTCATATACATCACAAGCATGAAAACCAGGATACCGTAGAAGATGAAACCAGCTATTCCATTGCGGTCGAGGATGGCTTCAAGCTTCTCGCCGTTCTTAAGGCGTTTTTGGATGTTTAAGAGCATGGTCATTAAAATCAGGAACATCCCGAAGGCCACCGATACGATGAAGACGGTATTCAATTGCCCAAAGAAAGGAACCTGGGTCATGGCTCCCATGGGACGCAGCCAGATAGCTTCTAGGACATCTTCAAAGCCGAAGATAGTCCCATAAAGAAAACCGAAGATCATCGACGATAAGCCGATGGGGATAAACATCTTAGCCAAAGCAAGTTTGGGCTGTAAGAAACCGATGAAACCGAGCAACATTAGAAGAATGCCGTGTCCAACATCCCCAAACATTGCCCCAAATAGTAGCGAATAGGTAATTGCGACTAACCCCGTTGGATCCATCTCGTGATAGTTAGGGACACCGTACATGCGCGTGATCAATTCAAAGGGTCTTACGAAAAAATTGTTTTTCATTTTAGTTGGAGGGGTCATGCTGGAAGAGGAGTCTTTCTCGTCTTCAATGTACATGGTGACTTGGTCATCATGCGCTACAGCATCCTCCAAGCTCTTTGTTTGGTCACTAGGCATCCAACCAATCAGCAAGTAGCGGGTTTCTTTTTGGGCAAATTCTTCTCGCGTAATCGCGGCGTATTTTCTGACGCCGTAAGCTTGGGAGAAGTCCCGCAGCCGGTGTTTGGCCTTGATTAGGCCATTGATATAAGGCTTAGTGAGGTCATGGAGCCGGCGTTTGGATTGGTTAATTTTTTGTTCCAGGATACCGAGCTCTTGGCCAAGGTCATCCACAATCTCTTGGATGGTCCCGCTGCCTTCCGGTAGGCGGATTCGTTCCCAAGCTAGGGAATAGTAGAGGGCGTCTACCCGCTGCCGGGCTTCTGTGGTCGTGAAGTATACGCCATAGACATAGTCCGCTAATTCTTTCGATTCAACGAAGATGGAGGGGACCATGGCATCAATATATTTTTTGAATTTGTAGAAATTTTCTTTGGTAAAACGACCAAAGCGGAATTTTAAATGGGTCATAGCCAGGATGTCTTCGAGTGGGTAATCAATACCGGTAAAGGGTTTAAAGGCATCATAGTGGTCCTTTAATTCTTGGTAGGAAGCCTCATAGCTAGCAAGCTCTTGACGTTCACCTGATAATTGTTCCTCGGTTTGCTCGATGAGGTCCTTGACGCCCTCGAAGGTCAGTTGGTCGTCGCGCATATCGCGGTAGGTTTCTTCCTTATAGTTGGCATTAGCTAAAAGTTTATCCACCCGGTCTTCCCAAGGTTGGTAAGGATTAGGGGAAGTATAAGATTTTAGGGTTTTAATTTCGGATAATTCTTTTAAGGCATTCACTAAATGGACATCATAGTGACTGAGATACTGGTCAGCCATGCGGTCAATGTCATCGCGTGGGCCAGTGATGTTCACTAGATTCATCTGTGTGATCATCTATTCAGACTCCTTTCTTATGCAGTTAGATGAGCATAGCTGATTTTTTCAAGCTCTTGAATGAGTAGGCGAGCTTCTGTCTCCTTATCTTCTAAATATTCGAAGATAGTGAGCATGGAGTGGGGCAGGGCCCGGACATAACGCTGAAATAATTGGTCCACAAGTTTATGTTGGGCTAGCAGTGGGAAATATGCTTGCGTAAAGTCTAGAGTTTGACCGTAGCCTAAGTCATCAACGATGGCTTGGAAGCTTGATACATCATTAGTCAGGAGTAATTGGTCAAGAACGGGGTCTGTCAAGCGGTGGTAGGTCTTAAAAAGAGCTGGACGGATTTCTGTTTCATCATAGTGAAAAAGAAATTTTAAACGGTAAACGATACAAATATTCATCAAATCGTAGCTCGTTCCATTCAGTTTTTTAAAGTAAGTTAATTCCTTTGCTTTTAACACCCGGCGTGCCTTGCGGTCGACATATAAGGCGATATATTGGTCGAGGGCCGACTCTAATTCATAATGATTGTAGGAATCCACCTGGTTATTGAGCGCAAAATTTTCAAAAAATGGCGCATAGATAGTATCCCTAAAGCTATGGATGACATCATGGATAGAGTGAGCAACCAGCAATTCCGCCGTATGAAAGCGGCGGTTTTTATCCAGGTAGTCCGTAAAGGGATTAAGGCTTAAATTTAGCTGGTGCAGGTTATCCATTTGGTGCATGACTTCTTTAATAAAGGAAACTTCATAGCGTACCCCAAAGAGTTGCAGGGCTTGTCTTTGCTTGATACTTGCGAAACGGTAAAGTTTGATGAAATCAAGCTGGACACCATGCATAATAACGGCTTCGAGCTCATCACGAGGGATTTGTCTTGGCAATTGTTCCGGCATCACTTGCCGGTAATTACTTTGGCTAGAAAGAAAGCGATAAAATTCATCGATGGTATTGGCTGTCAAGTCTTCCTGGATAAAGCTAGGACTCAAGAGTTTGGCACGCATGGCACGAATTTTGCTTTCAATAGCAGTGTAATCATTCATTACGGCTTCACCCCTAATTTTTTCACTTTTTCCATGAAATCATTAACATATGTCGATTGCTTTTGTTCAACCAAGTTCTTTATGGTATCGACTTGCTGGTTGAAATGCTGGGTCAAGCTGGCCTTTTCCTCATCCCGACGTTTTAAGAATTTTTGCCGGTAATGATCGAGTTCTGCTTGGTAAGCTTGGGCTTTTTCTTCCCGGTACTTGGCTTTGCGTTCATCATAAGATTGACGCAATTGGAATTTTTCTTCCTGTACCTTAGCTTCACTGTTCTCAGCCTTTTTTTCAATCGCGACAAGTCGTTCAATGACCTGATTCACTTGCTTTCGCCTCCCTTTCTATTTGAAATTAATATTCTTTTCAGAACATGAGTATATTATAGGTAATTCAAGATATGATAGCTGTGTAAAAAGGTCACAAAGATGCAAAAGGAATCAATAAATCTCCTAGGGCCTGGATTTTTGCACGAACTGATTGTCGGTATAAAAAAGAGGCCGGAACAAAAAAGCTCCAGCCTTTTTAATATCGAACGTTTTCAAGAATCCCTTGCAAAAGTCAGGAATAATGCACTTTCTTTGCTCATGTCTTGGTTCACTAGAATCCTATGGCCAGGATAGCTGTGATATCAAAGGCAGTCAGTAGGTGAATTGATAGCTCTCACCATTGTTATCGAGAATGACTTGGCAATACCAGATGTCTTCTTCTAGTTTGAGTTTTACCTCACCTAAGTTAAATCGATAATATTTAGGCGCTTTACTTTGCTCATTTAAGTGATTGAGCTCTTGTCTTTTATCTGCCTTAGCTGACTGAGCTTCTTTTAGCTCCTTTTTGAGCCGATCACTTTCTTTTTGACTGACCAAGCGTTCCTGGTCCCAGTGCTCTTTTAGAGCCTGGACTTCCATTTGCTCATGTTCAATTTGCTGGGCTAAGTCTTCATAGTTGGCTAGCCACTCTGATGCTTCTGCATGGGCTACAGGAGAAGAGCTGTCCTCCTCGTCAACTATGTCTCTATCATAGGCTATCGCGTCGAAATTAGCAAATTTCATCTCCAATTCGTGCAATTCTTCAAGCAAGCCCTCAATAGTTGCTTCTTTTTCTCGCAGGCCATGCTTAAATTTAGCCTCTTTTTCTTTCTGCTTTTTTTCCAGCTTTTTTAAATTTTGACTTAATTCTTTCTCTTTGGAAAGCTCTTCTTCTAAACTTTTGCTAACTGATTGACTTTGATCGCGTTGTTCAGTCCTAGTTTCGTCCTCTAAAGCCAGGGCAAGTAGGGCTAGACTTTCAGCCTTTAAAGCTCCCTCCATAGTAATTACATTCTCTACTTGGGCTTGGTAAAGTTGAAGATTCAATTGGTAAAGCAAGAGGATGGTAAAAAAACAAGAGAGACTGGTCAAAAAGATCGAAGCTCGCTTAGGGGAGGTTTGTTTCATTGCGGTCACCTCCCTTAAAGAACAAGCGACTTTGGTAAGTTTTACCATTTTTAAAGCTCAGCTTAATGTGAATACTTTGAGGTCCAATCTGTTGACAGCTAAAGTCTTCGACCTCCATTAGCTGGGGTTGGTGGCCTTGGCGGTCGATCCGCAAGCGAATCATTTGGCTTTCTGCATTTTGGTAATATTCATAGCGGTAATCGCGCCCGTCTGCTAAGCGGAAGACAAAGGCTCGGGGCTGACAGGACACGAGCTCTCCTCGATAGCTTTGCCTCTGTAGTTTAATGAGGAAGAAAGCCCAGTCGTCTGCATAGCTTGCTTGAAGGGTCTTAAAATAGGTGAATTCATGATTTATAATAGTTGAAAAGCCATGGAGCAGGAGGGAAAAACAAAAGAGACTCAAGCATGCTTCTAAGAGGGTGAAGGCTTGGTCCGATCTAGAAAGTTTCTTCGGCCAATAGTTGGATATAGATGGTTTCTTCATCCCCAAACTCCTCTCCTAACTTGTAGCCCTCTGTTTTTAATTGCTTGAGCCAGGTCGGATCTTGACTCAAGCTTTGGAGGGACTGGAAATGCAGCTCTGCCTGGTCTAGCCTGGCTTGGGCAGCGTTAAGCTGGTCGATTTGAAGCTGCGTAGCGGTGACTAAGTAATGGATCAAAAGACTGAGTAGGAAGAGGGAGGCCGCTGCTTCTACCAGCAAGTAGCCGCGCTTCCTAGTCATATTCTCGAATAACATACTGACTACCTCCCATCTGAATTGTGACGCGGATATGTCCTTCAGGATGTTTGAAGTAGAGACTGCTTGGAGGAAGTTGTGTCTGGTAACCATTAAGGATAAGGTAGCTTGGCCGGTTTAACTTAAGCCCATCGTCCAGTTGAAAACTTTTAATCGGCTGGCTTTGGGTCGAATCCTGGTAGAAGTTAACCTGCTGGCTTATAGCAACCATAAAAAAGCGCTCACCATTTAGATAGGCCCGCTTATAGCAGCGGTCGTAATAAGCCATCACGCTTTGGATTTGATTTCTGGCATGGAATTCTAAACTAATCAAGCGAAAGCCCTTCCAAGTTGCCAGGCTAATGGCGGCAACCACTAGCAGGGTCAGGGCCATTTCTAATAGGGTGAAGCCTGGCCTAGCGCTGGATTTCATTGAGACGGTCAGCCTGGTCTTGGCTGAGGTAGCCAGTTTCTACTAGTTCTTGGATGCTATTAGCTTCTCGCCCTTCATTGGTAAGAAAGAGGGAGGCTTGGGTTTCATAGGTGGTCAGTAGGGCTTCATCTCCCTGCGAGCGGATATTATCTCTTTGTTGGGCAATATTTGGAATAACCAGTAGTAAAAGAACAGCGATAACGAAGAGAACAATGATCATTTCTAAAAGCGTGAAGCCTCGTCGGTCACTGCTTTTGAGTTTTTTTAGATACTTTTTAATGGTGTGTCTCATGCGTTTAAACCTCCTAGTAAATTGAGCATGGGTAACATTAGACTGAGATAAACGAGCAGGATGAGGAGGGCGACAAAGATAAAGAGGGCATTTTTAGCAATCTGGATGGCCTGCTGGCTCTTTGTAAAAAAGTCCTTAAGGCAGCGCTGGCTATAGAGGCGCATTTTGACTGCTAATTGATTCAGGTACTCGCCTTGAAGGACTATGGCAGGGAATTCTTGGGTGAAGATACCTGCTTGACTTAAAATATCATCGGTCGCCCGACCTTCTTCCAAACGCTTGGCCATAAAATAACCAAAACTGTTTAAGAAATCCGATTCATTCTGCTCTTGAAAACTCTGGATAATCTCCTGGATGGGAAAGCCCAGAGCAAATAGCTGGCTAAATTCATAAGCAAAAAAATAGGTATAATAGAGACGGAAGTAATGACCGATAAAGGGCAGGGCAACATAAATTTGAGCGCGTTTGAGCGCTGTTAATTTTTTTAGAAAATAATAAGTAACTAAGCCGACGAGGCCGGTGATAAGGCTGCTGTAGACCAGGATGAGAGGTAGGTTCTCTAGGAAATAGCGGAGAAAAATGACTAAGGAAGACTCTTCGCCTGAACCCATCTCCTGGATCTGGGGGAGGAGAAAGGACCGCATGACAAAAAGCATACCTAGGATGAGGAATACTAAGAAAAAAGGGTAGGTTAAGGTTTGACGGATCTGCTTGGTATTGGCTTCTCGTAATTTCAGATAGTTTGCGACTTCCATCAACTTATCAGCAAAAGCACCGTGGGCTTCTGCGATCTTAATTTGAAAGCGTTGGTTGCCTTGGAGTTTAAGGTGCTGGCAGGCTTCAGAGAAGCTCTTGCCCAAGAGGATATCATTTTCCATGGCTTGGAAAGTTGTAGCCTGCTTGGGGTAGACAATGCTTAGGAAGGGGAGGGTATCCTGTAAGGAGAAACCTTCCTTCAGCATCTCTGAAATGTAGCTGAGCACACTAGCTTGGAGCTGACTGGTCCAGCTGCTGGTAATTTCGTAATGGATAATTTTCTTCCAGGTAATATTCTTGGAAGGTTCTTTGACTGATGACATCTTGTTCGCGGGCCTCCTTTAATTTTTGGTTCAGAGTGGTCATGCTTGGAGGAACTTGTCCGTGAACAACGACCGAAGCAATCGTTTGTCCAGCCATCCATTCGATTAAACAGATGCGGTCATGCTGACTAGGATGGGGCTTCTGACAGGGTACCAAGCGCTGGGAAGAGATAATGAGCAGGGTTTGGATGAGTTGCTCATTCGTGATGCCGAGCTCCTTTAGCCGACCAATAACGCCCACACAGTCCTTAGCATGGATCGTCGCCAGAACCAGGTGGCCAGTCAGGGCCGCGCGGATGGTCATGCGAGCCGTCTGGGCGTCACGAATTTCGCCAATGAGTAAGATATCGGGATGGTGGCGTAGACTTGCTTTGATGAGCTGGTCATAGTCCACCCCAGCTGCTCGATTGATCTGTGTCTGGAGGAAACGGTCGTCCTTAATTTCAACAGGGTCTTCCATGGTAATAACCGACCGCCGTTTCTTTTCATAGTTTTCCCTCAGTAATTCATACATGGTAGTCGTTTTTCCTGAACTGACTGGACCAGAGAAGATGATCAGGCCGCTTTGTTTTTGCATAGCGCTCGAGAGGGCGCGATAGCTGGAGGGATCCAAGTCTTCGAGGAAGGGCTTGTGGTCTTTTTGGGAGTAGAGCAAGCGGATAACCAAGGACTCTTCCAGGCGGTAATTAGCAATACTAGAGAGCCTTAATTCGATCGGGTCTTCACCCTCTTGGTAAACGAAGCTGCCGTCTTGGGGTATGCGACGCTCGCCGGTATCCATATTGCTGCGGTACTTTAAGAAACGGATGAGTCGGAGTCCTATTTCATCCGTTAAAGTCATGATTTCTTCAATGCCCGTAGCGGTTCGCAAGAGCACTTGATAGTGATCGCTCTGAGGGAAGATTTGAATATCTTCTGACTGAACCTGTCGGGCGCGTGCAATCACCTCTTCAAATAAATTTTCCATAAGAAACTCCTTTCATTTTTATCGGTCATAGATATATAAACGCCTCAGATCAAAAATTCACTAAGTCATATTAAAAAAGTAAAAGAACGATTCATTTTTTGAAGTGGATTTATCTATGTTATAATAAATTCATAGATGTTTTAGAGAAGAAGGTGTCTTAATGAAGAGACGAATTAAAAAATTACAGGACTTACTTAAAGAAGAAGATATCAAGGCCTTCTATGTCAGCAATCCTTATAATATCCGCTATCTCAGTGGTTTCACGGGGACCTCAGCTAAAGTCCTTGTGACCCAGGAGAAAGCTTATCTTATTACTGATTTTCGCTACCGTGAGCAAGCGGAAAGCCAGTGCCCTGATCTTGAAGTCGTGATTGCCGGGGGTTCAGCGAGTCAGGATTCACCCCTGGCCTTTATCAAACGCACGCTCAATGCTATTTCTTGTGACCACTTGGCCTTTGAAGATGAGGACGTTTCAGTTGCAAGCTATATGGCCCTCGATGAAGCTTTAGAAATTGATCTAGTGCCATTTTCGGGTGCGATTGAAGTGCTCAGACAATTCAAGGACGAAGAAGAAATCGCTCTAATTGAAAAGGCTTGTGAGATTGCCGTTCAGACTTATGACTTCATGCTCAATGAAGTGAAGGTCGGTATGACAGAAATTGAACTTGCTAATGCTATCGACTTCCACATGCGAAGTTTAGGTGCTTCTGGCGTTTCCTTCGATACCATTGTGGCGTCAGGCTTACGGTCAGCTATGCCACACGGTGTAGCGAGTCAGAAAAAAATTGAGCAAGGTGACTTGATTACAGTAGACTATGGCTGCTACTACCAAGGTTACTGTTCCGATATGACGCGGACCTTTGCCTTGGGGGATCCAGGCGCCAAATTAAAAGAAATCTATCCCATTGTCCAAGAAGCCAACCGCCGGGTCAGCCAAGCTGCCCGACCAGGAATCAGCGGCCAGGCTTTGGATGCTGTCGCCAGAGACTATATCAGTCAAGCTGGCTACGGCGACGCTTTTGGCCATTCGCTAGGCCACAGCATTGGCTTAGAAATCCATGAAGCTCCCAATGCCAGCCCATCTTACGATGAAGCCCTTCAAGTGGGCCAACTGATTACCAATGAACCGGGGATTTATCTAGAAGGCATTGGTGGGGTCCGCATTGAAGATGACCTAGTCATTACTGAAGAAGGTAACCGCATCTTAACCCCAGCTAGCCGCGAATTAATTATTCTCTAAATTAAAATAAAATAAGGATATTTGTTCGCTAGTTGGCTTTTATATGATAAGATTAGTTATAACGTATTTGAATTGGAGGACGAGTTATGATTACAACAAATGATTTTAAAAACGGCTTAACCATTAAAGATGGCGATACACTCTACCGCATCGTGGATTTTCAACACGTTAAGCCAGGTAAGGGGAGTGCCTTTGTTCGCTCTAAATTAAAAAATCTACGGACAGGTGCGCTTCTCGATAAGACTTGGCGCGCTGGCGAAAAAGTAGAAACTGCTCATATTGACAATGATGCCATGCAATATCTTTATGCTTCTGGGGATATGCATGTTTTCATGGATAATCAAACTTTTGAACAAATTGAAATTCCAAGCGAACAGATTGAAGAAGAACTGAAGTACTTATTAGAAAATATGGAAGTTCAAGTAACCTCTTATGAAGGTGAAATCTTAGGGGTTAGCCTGCCAACAACAGTAGAATTAGAAGTTAAACAAACAGAACCCGGTATCAAGGGGGATACAGCCTCAGGTGGTAGCAAGCCAGCTACTATGGAAACAGGTTTGGTGGTTAATGTCCCATTTTTCGTTAACGAGGGAGACCATCTGATCATCAACACCAATGACGGAGAATATGTATCACGCGCTTAAGCTTGTAAAATAGAGAGTGGGGGGAATGTGAACATGGCAGAACGAACGGGAATGCTAACAGCTGAAGACCAGGCTTGTCTCGGTTCTTTCAACATTGCACCAAAAGTTATCGAAGATATTGCAAGCCAGGCTTGTAGAGATTTTGAAGAAGTAAACTTGCTTTCTTCTTGGCGTGCCAATTTTAATGACTGGATGAACCGTGACCAAGCGGTAATCCTCTATCAGAATGAGGACCATGAGATCTTTTTGGAAATTGCACTTTCCTTAAAGTATGGTGTCAATGTGCCAGAAACCATGACCCGCTTGCAACAACACGTGTTCGAAGAAGTTTATTTTATGACAGATGTACAACTTGACGCTATCAATATTAAAGTGACTGAACTTAATATTTAGGATAGGGTCTGAAGCTTAAAGGATGAATAAAGGAATGAAATTAGGCACTTCACAAATTAGAGAAATTGCTCTCCTAGTTCTCTACCAGCAAGCATTAAATCCGGAACTGGCTCCAGAAGCATGTATGACTTATGTTCTAGAAAACTTAGACCAGTTGAAGCAGGTCGTTAAGTATGAGGAAGTCGATGAAGAGGGATTAGAAGCGCTCAAAGATAAAGAACAATTTTTCGAAAAACAGCAACAAAGCCCTAGCAAAGGCAATGATTTTACGGCAATTGATTTTGAAGAGGGGGAAGAACTTCCTCCCTATCTCTTACAATTAGTTTCTGGTGTTCTGGCCAACCAAGAAGCCATTGATGCGAGGTTGGACCAGTCTATCTCAGGTAAATGGTCAGTCAAACGTTTGGAAAAAATTAATTTAGCTATCTTACGTCTAGCTCTATATGAAATGTTCTACGTTGCAGAAGACCGGGTTCCTAAGGTAGTAGCGGTTAATGAGGCGATTGAACTCGCCAAACGCTATTCGGACGACCGGTCGCGACGCTTTATTAATGGTGTTTTGTCAAATACAATGGAAAAATAAAAATGACCTTGAGGATTAATTCAATCACTGGGATGTCCCAGACTGCTTAAAAATATAAGAAATGAGGAACAGAAAATGATTGAAATTTATTCTAAAGATTATGTGAAAGAGCAAAAGAAAAAAATGGCTGAACGTGTTGAGGCCCTAAAGGCAAAAGGTATTCATCCCTCGATGACAACTTTCTTAGTCCAAGGACGCAGCGCTAATGCCCAATACGCTAAAGTAAAAGGCCGCTTTGCGGAAACTGTTGGCGTGGACTACCACTTAGTTGAACTAGACGCTGAAACCACTACGGAAGATCTTATTAAGGCAATTGAAGAGAAAAACCAAGATCCTAATACCCATGGGATTATGGTTGAAATGCCTCTGCCTGAACATATCGACGAGTCTCAAATTCGTGTGGCCCTAGATCCTAATAAGGATGTAGACGCTCTCCATCCTATCCATTTAGGTAACTTACTCCACCAGCGTCCTTCAACTATCCCCAATACTCCTTTGGCTGCGATGAAAATGCTCGAACTAGCAGATACTGAATTCAAAGGTAAAGACTGCGTGGTGATTGGTAACAGTACGGTTGTTGGCCGTCCATTGGCTGAACTCTTAGAGCAAAAAGAAGCAACGGTTACCCTCTGCCATATCTTCACCAATGATACGGCTAAATTTACGCGTGAAGCTGACATTGTCTGTTCCGCAACGGGCGTGCCCCATCTTGTGACTGAAGATATGATTAAAGAAGGGGCGACTGTCGTTGATATTGGGACAACCTATACCGAAGATGGCAAACTCTTAGGTGATGTGGATTATGAAAATGTTGCCCCTAAGACACGGGCGATAACCCCAGTTCCAGGTGGTGTAGGCCCTGTTACCCAAGTGATGCTTTTTGATCAAATGATTACGCGATTAGAAAAAGAGGCAAATTAATGACGCAAGGTAAATACTTGACAGTGAGCCAGCTCACCCAGTATATCAAAGCTAAATTTACCCGAGATCCTTACTTAGAGACAGTCTATCTCACGGGTGAAATTTCTGGTTACCGGTCGCGGGGCAAGGCAAACAATCAGTATTTCAGCATAAAAGATGATAATGCGCTGATTTCGGCTGTGATTTTTCGCGGCCGATTTCAGCGTATTCCTTTTGACCTTGAAGAAGGGATGAAAGTTCTAGTTAAAGGAAGGGTGGGGCTCTATGAAAAGCAAGGCTCCTATCAACTTTATGTTGAAGACATCCAACCTGATGGGATTGGGTCTTTTTATATCGCCTACCAACAGCTCAAAGACAAATTAAGTAAGGAAGGTCTTTTTAATTTTGAACGCAAGGCGCTTCCTCCCTATCCTAAAAAAATTGCCGTAGTCACCTCACCCACGGGCTCTGTGGTTCGCGATATTATAACGACTGTCCGTCGGCGCTATCCCATTGTTGAAATTGTGGTCTATCCCACAGTAGTTCAGGGCGACCGGGCCAAGGACAGTATCGTTAACAATCTCAAACGTGCGGACCAGACTGGGGCCTATGATGTGATTATTGTCGGACGGGGCGGCGGCTCGATTGAAGACTTGTGGTGTTTCAATGAAGAAGAAGTCGCACGGACGATTGTTGCCTGTAAGACCCCCGTTATCTCTTCGGTCGGCCACGAAACGGACTACAGCTTAGCCGATGAAGCGGCCGACCGGCGCGCACCGACGCCGACTGCTGCCGCCGAACTAGCAACGCCGGTTCTCTTAGCAGATTTGGTCTTTCGGATCCAAGAACTTAGAAAACGTCTCTATACTGTCCAGGGCCAGCGTTTGAAGTATTACAGGCAGCGACTAGCTAGTAGCCAGCAGTCCTATATTTTTACCCAGCCACAGAAACTTTACGATGGCTATCGGATGAAACTGATCGGCTTGGAAGGCGACTTGCAAGCTAACTTGCAGCAAAAATTAAAGAGCCAGCAGGACCAGGTACGCCGTCTAAAAGACTTGCTAGCTAAATATAACCCACGCTATCAGCTCTTACAGTCCAAGCACCTCTATCAACAGACGAGTCAGAAGCTTGCCCAGGCCTTTGCCGACCAAGTGAAAAAGAAGGACCAAGATTTGCACCGACTTGTTACCCAATTGGACTTGTTGTCCCCTCTCAAACGTCTGTCAGGAGGCTATGCCTATCTGAGTAAGGATGGCCAGCATGTTAACAGCGTGCAGGACCTCCAAGCTGGCGATCATTTAGAAGTTCAACTACTCGATGGTCAAGTTTTCGCTCAGGTTGACCGGATTGAAGAGGCTTCCTTATGGGATAAAGAAGATAAAAAGGAGAATTAGAATGGCAATTGACTTAGAAAATTTGACATTTGAACAAGCCATGGCAAAATTAGAAGAAATTGTTGCTAAATTACAGAACGGGGATATTCCCCTAGCTGACTCCATGACTTATTTCCAGGACGGAATGGCCCTAAGCAAGTACTGTAATGACAGCTTGCAAGAGGCTGAGGAGACCATGGTTAAATTGATGAACGAGAATGATGAACTCGAAGACTTTGATAAGCAAGGGTAGGGATAAGATGAATTTACAAGACTTTAGGCGGTCTTATGCAGCTGCCTTTGAAGAGGCCCTGTTAGAAGAATTTCCTGAACAAGACGCCACTAGCATCCACCCCAGTATCCGTTATAGTTTAACAAATGGTGGTAAGAGACTCCGTCCCTTCTTTATTTTGGCTCTTGTCCAGGCTTTCGGTGGAGACCCTAAGTCAGCCTTTAGCCTGGCCAAGGCGATCGAATATATCCATTGCTATTCACTGATCCACGACGATTTACCTGCCATGGATGATGATGATTATCGCCGGGGAAAACCAAGTAACCACAAAGCTTTCGATGAAGCAACGGCTATTCTAGCTGGCGATGCCCTGCAGGCTAAGGCTTTTGAAGTGATCAGTCAGGATACTGATCTAGCAGCTGAAAGTCGGGTCAGCTTACTCGCCCAATTAGCCAAAGCTGCTGGGGACCAGGGAATGGTGGCTGGCCAGATGAAGGATATCATTTATGAAGGGCAAAAAGTTAGCTTGGCTCAATTGAAAGCTTTATACGACCAAAAAACCGGGGCCTTGATTCGCTTTAGTCTCCAGGCCCCCCTTGGACTGGTCCAAGTCAGTGACCAAACCAAGCTTGAAATGGCTAGTTTTGCTCAAGCCTATGCCCTTGCCTTCCAGATCCAAAATGACCTCCAAGAAGTCTTGTGGACAGATGAAGAACGAGGAAAACACACCCATTCTGACCAGGAGCTGGAAAAGAATACTTATCCAGCGCTCCTGGGCCTAGAAGCTGCCCAAGAGGCCTTGAGGGGAGAAATCAAACGCTGTGAAGAAATACTAAGTCGCTTAGAAGAAGTCATGGATACTACTTTGATCCGCGATTTTCTCGATTATTTGAAAGTTTAAGCATGAGGAGATAGGAGAAAGATGGGCAAAGAACGCGTAGATGTCCTTGTTGTCCGCCAAGGTCTCGCCAATTCCAGGGAGAAGGCCAAACGCTACATCATGGCAGGACAAATCTATAATGAAAAGCATGAACGCCTGGATAAAGCCGGGGAGAAAATTCCGGATACTTCTATATTGGAATTAAAGGGGGAGGATATGCCCTATGTTTCTCGGGGCGGCTTGAAATTAGTTAAGGCTCGGGATAGTTTTGATATCGACTTTAAGGATTTGATTCTCTTAGATATTGGGTCATCAACGGGTGGATTTACTGATGTTGCCTTGCAATCAGGAGCTAAGCAGTCTTATGCCCTAGATGTCGGCACCAACCAGTTGGATTGGAAGCTGCGCTCGGATGACCGGGTAATTGTTATGGAACAGACAAATTTTAGACATGCCAAAGTGGAAGATTTCAAAGCTGGCCAGCCAGATATTGCTAGCATTGATGTCTCCTTTATTTCCCTTAGTTTGATTCTCCCACCCCTTGTTCCGATCCTAAAAGCAGGGGGGCAAGTGGTTGCCTTAATTAAGCCGCAATTTGAAGCAGGGCGTGACCAGGTGGGCAAGAAGGGGATTGTAAGAGATCCTAAGGTCCACCTGGAAGTTTTGGACCGGACCTTTAAGATGGCTCAGGACCTGGGTTACGATATCCTCAACTTAACCTATTCCCCAATCACGGGCGGATCAGGTAATATTGAATTTTTGGCCTTATTGGAGAATCAGCGGCGTGACCAGGGGCAGAATTTACTGACTACTTCTCCAGAAGAAGTAGTTAAAGCTGCCCATGACCAATTTCATGCTTAGTGATGACTTGAAGAGAAGAAGGGATTGACACCATGTTACAGCATCTCACCATTCGTAACTTCGCTATTATTGAAGAACTAGAAATTGATTTTGAAGATGGGATGACCGTCCTAACGGGAGAGACCGGGGCCGGTAAGTCAATTATCATTGATGCGGTCGGGCTTTTGATTGGAGGCCGGGGGGCTTCTGATTTTATCCGTTACCATTGTGACTCTTTCTTCTTGTCGGGTATTTTCTTTATGCCAGAGCTCGCAGAGGATGGCCGGCGCTTACTTGAAGATTTAAAGATTCCCTTTGAGGATTCTCAACTGTTGATCAGTCGGGAGATGCACCGGTCAGGGAAGAATGTCATCCGCGTCAATGGAGTGATCTTGACCGTAGCCTTGTTAAAGAAAATCGGCAGCTACTTGGTAGATATCCACGGCCAAAATGAACACCAAAGTTTAATGGATGCCAGTCGCCATATTGAATTTTTGGATTATTTTGCCGGTAAAAAAATCCAAGGCAATCTAGAAGACTTCCAGAAAGAATACGAGCACTATCAAAGTTTAAAAGATGAACTGGACCAACTTTCCTTAAATGAACAGGAACTGGCCCAACGCGTGGACTTGCTCCGCTTTCAAATTTCGGAAATCGATGCTAGTCAATTAACAGTTGATGAAGACCAAGTCCTTGAAGAGGAACGGGAAGAACTACAGAACTACCAAAAGATTGCGGAAGTCCTGCAGTTCGTGACAGCTGGTCTCTCTTACGAAGAAGTGAATGTCATCGACCACTTGGGGCAAATGTCTGGTGAATTAGCCCGTTTGGCGGGAATGAACCAGCAATTTGACCAGTTTATTGAACAAATGGATGCCGCTTATTATGGCCTCCAAGACCTGTCTTCGGATATCCACCATTACATGGAGGATATGGTCTATGACCAGGACCGACTCAACCAGATTGAAGAGCGGCTCAATGCTATTCAAAAATTAAAACGCAAGTACGGACAGAGTATTGAAGAGATCCTGGCCTATGCTGATCAAGCACGGGAAGAATTGGAACGGCTGGACCACCGAGAGAGCCACCAGGAAGACCTTGAAAGCAAGCTCCAGACGTCCAAAGACCGTTTGCTCGACTTGGGTCACCAGCTGCATGAAGATAGGAGTCAAACGGCCAAAGACTTGGAACAAGTCATCATGGACCAGATGAAGGAACTCTATATGGCTAAGGCTAAGTTCAAAGTGCAGATCGACCTATCTAACCGTTTCTACAAAAATGGGATGGACCGGGTGGAATTCTACATTGCTACTAATCCGGGCGAACCCTTTAAGGCTTTAACTAAAGTGGCTTCTGGCGGAGAACTTTCACGCTTGATGTTGGCGATGAAAGCCGTCTTCCAAGAGGCTAAAGGGGTGACTTCCATCGTCTTTGATGAGGTCGATACAGGTGTTAGCGGCCGTGTTGCCCAAGCCATAGCAGAGAAAATGTATCAAATTTCATTAGGTGCTCAAGTACTTTGTATCAGCCACTTGGCCCAAGTCGCTGCCATGGCAGACCAGCAGCTCTACATCCACAAGTCTGAGAAGGATGGACGGACTATGACCCAAGTTAAAGATCTGAACCGAGAAGAGCGGGTTGAAGAATTAGCTCGTATCTTAGCCGGCGAACAGATTACAGAAAGTTCGCGCTTAGCTGCAGAAGACCAGCTGGACCAAGCAGCGAAGGACCGCCAAGCCATGCACCAAGCTTATGAGGAGGTTTTATGACTAAAGAGAAGCTTATTGTCATCTGTGGCCCCACCGGTGTCGGAAAAACCGCATTAAGTTTAGACCTTGCGCAAAAATTTTCCGGCGAGGTAGTTAATGGCGATTCCATGCAGGTTTACCGCCACCTAGATATCGGTACCGCTAAAATCAGTCCAGAAGAACGCGGGTCCATTCCCCACCATCTCTTTGATCTACGGGAAGTTCACGAAAGCTATAGTGTGGCCGACTTTAAGCGGGATGCCACAGAAGTCATCACGAAGATCCATGAAAGGGGGCACTTGCCACTCTTAGTGGGCGGAACGGGTCTCTACCTTGAGGCCTTGCTTTATGATTTTGACTTAGGGTCGGAAGTTGCTGAGCACCCGGCCTTTCGTGAAGCTATGGCAGGCTACGCTGACCAGTATGGGGCCCTAGCTCTCCATCAAAAATTGCAAACTGTTGACCCCAAAGCAGCGGAAGCCATCCATCCCAATAACCAACGCCGGGTGATTCGAGCGCTTGAAGTGTGCCAGTTTTCGTCAGGGAAATTTTCTGACCAGAAGCAGTCCCGACACCAGGACAGTCCTTATGACTTATTAATTATTGCTCTAGTTCGGGACCGGCAGAAGCTCTATGAACAGATCAACCAGCGGGTGCTTGAAATGGTAGACCAAGGTCTCCTCGAAGAGGCCAAGTGGCTTTACCAGCAAGACTTACCGCCTGATGCCCAGTCGATGAAGGCTATTGCCTATAAAGAACTCTTTCCCTACCTGAGCGGTCAAGAAAGCCTCGAGGCAGGCATCCAGCGCCTGCAAAAAAATACTCGCCACTATGCCAAAAGACAATTAACTTGGATCCGCCACCGCTTGCCTGCTGCTCAGACCTATGACCTTGTGGATGATCCCCAAGCAACCGACTACCAGCGTCTAGTAGAAGAAGTTAAGCGCTTCCTTAAAACTTAGTCACTAGTTGAGAAAGGAGTCTCTATGCAAGAAGTTATTGCTGTATTATTAGAAGATAAGTCAGAAACTGACCAGGATTTCCAGATGCGTCTAGAAGAGTGCCAAGAATTGATTAAGACGGCTGGAGGTAAGCTCGTTGCGACGCTAACCCAGAGCCGAGACCATCCTGATCCCAGAACGTATATTGGCCAAGGAAAGTTAGCTGAATTAAAATCCTTAGCAGAAACCCTGTCTGCTGACCTGATTATTTTTTATGATGCATTGAGCCCTTCACAAGTTCGTAATATTGAGGCAGCCCTGGATTGGCCAGTGATTGACCGTGTTCAGCTCATTTTGGATATCTTTACCTTGCGGGCCCATTCTAAAGAGGCTAAGCTCCAAGTGGCGCTCGTCCAAAATGAGTACCTGCTTCCTCGCTTAGCCGGTCAAGGACTGGCCCTCTCACGTTTAGCCGGTGGTATCGGCACTAGGGGACCGGGTGAAAGCCAGCTCGAACGCAACCGGCGGACTCTCCGTGATGATATCAGCCGAATCAAGAAACAATTGAAAGAAGCAGAGAAACACCGGGAAATTAGCCGGGACCGGCGAACATCATCCAGCCGTTTTAAGATTGGTCTTGTCGGCTACACCAACGCTGGCAAATCAACCATTCTCAATGGTCTCACCCAGGCCGATACTTACGAAGAAGACCAGCTTTTCGCTACGTTGACCCCCTTAACCCGGAGCTTTAGCTTAGAGAATGGCTTTCAAATGACCTTAACTGATACAGTTGGTTTCATCCAAGACCTGCCACCCATGGTTATCGATGCCTTCCATTCCACCTTGGAAGAGAGCCGGGATGTGGACCTCTTATTGATCGTGATCGATGCTTCGTCAACTTATGCCAAAGCCCAAGAAAAAACGGTCTGCCAGCTCTTAGATGACCTAGATATGCTCAAAATTCCTCATCTCTTTGTTTACAATAAGATGGACCAGGTAGAAACCGCGGACTTCGTATCCCCATCTTCACCTTATGTCGCGATCTCCGCCCGTTCGCCACAAGGTATTAAAAAGTTAGAAGAGGGGATTATTACCCAGATTCAATCTATTTATGATTATTTTGAAATCGACCTGCCTAGCCAGGAAGCTTCGCAATTTCTCGGTCAGGCAGACAGCTTATACATTGAATCCTTTATTTTTGATGAGGAAAAGAATACTTACTTGGTCAAAGGCTATAAGCGACCGCAAAGTAAAATAAGCCATTAAAAAAGCTAGCTTTTAAACTAGCTTTTTTTAATGCTTATTTTAAGGCGTCGATTAAGTCAAAAAAGACTTGGGCTGCATTTTTGGCGACTTGATCTTTATGGTTTTGGTAGAGTCGGGCGGGATCTTCCGGACTATCGGAATGGTCGCTGATGGTTTTCAGCGAGAGGAAGGGTAGGTCATAAGTATAAGCGACTTGGGCAATAGCAGTTGCCTCCATATCCACAACTTGGCCAGTGGGGAAGTGGTCTTTTACCCAAGCGATGCGTTTGGGGTCTGCCATGAAGGCATCCGAACTTAGGAGTAAACCTGTTTCTAGACCTTGGTCCTGGATAAATTGATCAGCAAAGGCCTTGATTTTTTGGTGGAGGGGGTAGGATACGGGCATGCGGGGAACCCGTCCTAAGGGGCTGCCAAAAGCTGTATCATCAGCATCATGGTAGCAAAAGTCATTGGGAATAAAGACCTGGCCGATGCCTAAGTGGTCTTTGAGCGCCCCAACGACACCAAAATTAAGGAGTAGATCGGGTTGGAAGCGTTCGATAGCCAAAGTTGCCCCCATGGCAGCATTGGCTTTCCCAATACCGGACTCAATCACGTAGACTTGCTGGTCTGCAATCTGGCCTTTTTGGACCGTTACCTGTTGGAAGTGGTCTACTGTTTCTAGCTCTAGGGCCTGGCGAATTGGCTTGACTTCTTCTTCCATGGCGATAATAATAGCAATTTTCATTTATTGGGCTCCCTCTAAGCTTTCCTTAATAACTACCTTGGACCCTTGGAACTTATCTTCAATAAATTGAACATTTTCGGGGGCGTGGTAGACTTCAGCTAATTTTTTTAATTTGTCATCATTTGCATGCTCTTTTTGACTTACGATGACATTGTAGTTTTCCTTAGAAGAATGGGCAGGATCTTCTTTGAAAAGAGCGTCTGTTTGGACCCGAAGGCCGCCTTCCATAGCAAAGGTATTACCGATTGGTGCAATGTCAACATCTTCTAGGACCCGTACACCTAGCGTGTCATCGACTTCAATAAATTCTAAATTTTTAGGGTTATCCTGGATATCTCTCAGGCTGACTAGTCCATCGCTCTCCTTGAGCTTGATCAGTTGAGCATTGGCTAAAAGTTTAAGTGCGCGGGATTGCTGGGAAGGATTATTAGCAATCGCAACAGTCGCGCCATCCTGAAGCTCATCGAGGGAATCGATGCGCTTGGAGTAGATGCCCATTGGCTCGATGTAAGTAGTTGCGACGGGAGCTAGGCTATTGCCGTGGTC
Organism: Aerococcus sanguinicola; assembly: GCF_001543145.1. Lineage (NCBI taxonomy): Bacteria > Bacillati > Bacillota > Bacilli > Lactobacillales > Aerococcaceae > Aerococcus > Aerococcus sanguinicola. The sequence continues at coordinate 1,786,860 of NZ_CP014160.1, forward strand.
AGCGTTCCAAGTCTCTAGGAAGTCTAGGGTTTGGAAGGCATTGGCATCGACTTCGCCCTTGGCTGTATAGTCATTGAGTTGGGCATTGGACGTAATGTCTTTAACTTCTATTTCAAGCCCCGCATCTTTAGCGGCTTGGGACTGGGCCACATGCTTCCAGATATCCAAGTCAGAGCCAAAAGTCGCCACACTGACGGTGTTACTTTGCTCAGCTTCTTCCTTAGCTGAATTGTTTTGGCAGGCCGTTAAGACCAAGAGTGTTAGACATAGTAGACTAATTAATTTCTTCATAGTAAAAAACTCCTTTATGCCATCATAAGCTAAAATGATAGCTGGGGAAAGATTGAATTCGGGCTAAGTAGATATCAAAAAGCGACCAAGGCTGATCAAAGGCTTTTAAAAGTTCACGACTTTTAGCTAAACTAATCTAGAAGAATCGTGAACCTTTAAAAGAAAGAGAGTGAGACAAAAGTCGATTAGGCCTGAACCACTGGAACGAACTATGGGAAATCGTTGGTAAACGATTGGACATAGTTCGTGAAGTGGATGTCAGGCCTGACTTTTGGAACACGTTTTTGAAAAATGTTCGCTTTTTTAAAAGAGGCCGGAACTTTTGTCCCAGCCTCAGTTGACCTTTTACAAAGGCTAGGGCTATTTAAAAATGGCAAGTTTATTGAGCCTTTTGACTAAGATGAGAACTAAGAAAGCTTTGATCGAGTCCCCAATATAGAAAACGAGTGTACTGGCAGCGGCAGTTAGATAGGGCATATTGCCGAAGTGACTCATTCCAATCGCACCAACGAGATTAGTGAGCAAGACGCCAGGAATCCAAATAGCCAAGTATTGGACAAAGAGAGGACGATCCTGACTAAGGAGTTGATGGTCTCGGGCAAGGCCGATGAGGAAGGCTGTCATGAGATAAGCGAAGAGATAGGTAGAAGATGGTCCATAGAAAGCTTGAAGACCACCATTGCCACCAGTTAAAACTGGAAAACCAATGGCTGCTAGGATCAGAAAACCTGCCACCGCTGCACTGCCTTTTTTCGCCCCGAGTAGGGCTCCAGAGAGCATGATACCTAAGTTCTGTAGGACAATCGGTACTGGTAAGAAACCAAGAGGGATAGGGGGAAAGAGCCCTAAAACAATGATAATAGCAATCATAATGGCAATGCTTGTCAGGTCTTTACTTCTTTTGTTATTCATTCATTGACACCTCATATTTATTGATGTTTAAAGTATAATTAAAAGAACAAGGAATGTCAACTTAAAATAAATATAGGTTGACGTTTGTTTTAGTATATTTTATTTCAATATGAACGCATCGTTTTGGCCTTTAGGATTGCTAGTTATCAACTAAATATGTTACACTCAGTTTGCACGTAATCATAGCATGTGAAGAAATTTAAGCGCAAACTTTCTCAAGGCCTCAGTCTATGATTACGTGTATTTTATTAATATACATATATACAAAAAAGAGGAGGCCGTATTGGTCTCCTCTTTTTTGTGCTTTATATTAAAAAATAACTTCCCAACTTTGTGAAAGTAGAAAAGTTATAGATAATTTTCTATCAAACCTTATCATACCACTGGTTAACGGTCCAAAAAGTTATAGAAATGTTATAGAAATTCGAGTAAAAACTAGCATTTATTAGACTTTACTAGTCTTTAGTAAGTTCGATAAAGCCCGACAAATCAACATTGGTACTTAGTAGACCTTACTAGATTTCACAAAATGCTGGATGCAGGATTCGAACCTGTGACCCCCGCATTACGAATGCGATGCTCTACCAACTGAGCTAATCCAGCGAAACGATATTCCTATTATAGACCTTTTACGGGACTTTGTAAAATGTTTTTTTAAATTTAGAGTAAAGACAGTTGAATAAGGCCTTGTTGACTTAAAAATACAAAGAGTTGTAAATAAATTTTTATTAGATTCTTTTATTTGAGAAAATGACGGATTCCTAAAGATTTATGGCAACTAAATTAATGGTATAATGAAAGTAAATCTTTTTGCGATAGGGAGAGACTATATGACAAGTGAACATTTATCGAAGCGTCTAGCTAAGGTTGCGGACTATGTTCCTCAGGGAGCACGATTGGCTGATATTGGGTCAGACCATGCCTACCTTGCTAGCTATTTAGTGGCAGCTGGCCGTGTAGAGGCTGCAGTCTGTGGGGAGGTTGCCGAGGGGCCTTACCAGTCGAGCTTGGCAACCGTTCAGGCGCATGGCTTAACCGATTGTATCCAAGTTCGCTTAGCCGATGGTTTAGCTGCTATTCAAGCAAGCGATTGGATAAGCTGCATTGTCATTGCAGGGATGGGCGGCTCATTGATTGTGGACATACTGGCAGCTGGCCAGGCTCAAGGAAAATTAGACCAGCATCCACGTCTTGTTCTCCAGCCTAATGTGGGAGAGGCGGAATTGCGACGCTGGTTGGGAGATAACCACTATCAGATTACGGAAGAGTATATTTTAGAAGAAAATCAAAAAATTTATGAAATTATTGTGGCTGATTATAGCGAAAGTGTTCCTTCTTTGAGCGAAGAGGCACTCGTTTTTGGTCCCTTTACCAAGGCTTCTAATCCAGAAGTTTTCCATAAAAAACTCTACCGCCGCCTGAAGCATGTGCAAGGCATTAACCAATCCTTAAGGCAATCGACAAACCAGGAGAAGCAGGCGAGCTTTAAACACTACCAAGACTTAATTGAAGAGCAGATCCGCATGATGGAGGAGGAGACAAAGGATGACTAAAGTAACTGTTAGAGATATCGTTCGAAAGTTTCAAAGTTTTGCCCCTGAGTCGCTAGCTTTGGGGAAAGATCCAGTGGGCTTGCATTTTGGTTTCTTGGATCAGGAAATCCATAAAGTGCTCTTGACCCTGGATGTGCGTCCAGAGGTGGTTCAGGAGGCCATTGCAAAGGATTGCGATATGATTCTCGCCCACCATCCGCCCATCTTTAAGGCGCCTAAACGGCTAACTGAAGATGATCCCCAGCAAGCCATGTATGCTGAGCTGATTCGGCACGGCATTGCGGTTTATGCAGCCCATACCAACCTCGATGCGGCCTGGGGAGGCATGAACGACTGGTTGGCAGAGGCTTACGATATTGTAGATACCGAGGTTTTATACAGCTACCAGGAAGATAAAAATTACCGCATCAAGGTTTACTTGCCGAAAGAAAACTTAGCGGACTACCAGGCAGCTATCTTTGGGGCTGGCTACGCCCAGGTCGGCAACTATGACCAGGTTTCCTTTACTTCTAAGGGGCAGGGGCATTTCCGACCCTTGGACCAGGCCAACCCTTCTATTGGTTCAGTTCAGGAAGAGACCGCTGTCGACGAAGTCGTCTTCTCTTTCCTGGTTAGCCAATCTGAGCTGTCAGCTGCTTTAGACCTGGCGCGAGACCTCCATCCTTATGAAGAAGCGGTGATTGATGTGGTTTCCTTGGCTAATAAGGGACAGGTCCTAGGCATCGGCCGGGTTGGTCAATTGAAGACGCCTATGCCCTTTAGAGATTATGTGCACTTAGTGAAGGAGCGGACAGGAGTCGATGCTTTGCGGGCTGTGGTCTGGAATTGGGACCAAGAAGTGGAACGAGTGGCGGTGCTCGGTGGCTCTGGGGCTGACGAGTATCCCTATGCCATAGCCAAGGACGCGGATGTTTATATTACCGCAGATGTTTCCTACCATACGGGGCATGACATGATAGCCAACCGCTTGAATGTGATTGATCCTGGCCACCACATGGAGTCTATCTGCAAGGATAAGTTGGCCCAGGTCCTGGTGACTTGGATCGAAGAAGAAGATTGGCCCCTTGCTTATGCTAGTAGCCAATTAAATACGGATCCTTTTACTTTTGTTTATTAAGGAGGAAGTCAAATGACTGAAGAAATCTCTTACCAAAATATTATCGATCGTTTTGTTCGTTATGCCAAGATTAATACCCGTTCAGATGAAAGTTGTGCGGACCAAATCCCTTCTACGGAAAGACAGGTCGTTTTTCTCAAAGACTTAGCGGAAGAATTGAAGGGGCTCGGCCTATCCGATGTGGCTTATCATAGCGATGATAGCTATGTGACGGCCTTACTACCTAGCAATGATCCTGACCATACTTACCCTGTGATTGCCTTCTTTGCCCATGTGGATACGGCTGACTTCAATGCCGAGAATATCCAACCACAAGTGGTTAAAGATTATGATGGGGGTGTCATTCCTCTAGGCAATAGCTCTTATAGCCTGGATCCGGAAGTTTTTCCTAGCTTAAAGAACTACCTTGGCCAGACCTTGATCACTACCGATGGGACCACTCTTTTGGGGGCTGATGACAAGGCAGGACTTGTGGAAATTATTGAAGCAGCCCTCTATTTGATGGCGCATCCAGAAATTAAGCACGGCGATATCAAATTAGCCTTTGGACCGGACGAAGAGATCGGCATGGGAGCCACCCGCTTTAATGTGGAACGCTTGGCTGCTGACTTCGCCTATACCATGGATGGGGGACCTCTAGGCGAATTACAATATGAAACCTTTAATGGGGCTAGCGCTCAATTGCACTTCTCTGGTAAAAATGTCCATCCTGGAACAGCCAAGGACCAGATGATTAATGCCCTACAAGTTGCGATGGACTTCCACGCGGCCTTACCTGAAGAGGCTCGCCCAGAAAAAACAGAAGGTCGGGAAGGCTTTTACCACCTCTTATCCTTGTCGGGAACGGTCGAAGAAGCTGAAGCCGCTTATATTATCCGCGACCATGACCGTGAGGCTTTTGAAGCTAAGAAAGATAAAATCTTGTCCCTGGAAAAAGATTTCAACAACCATTTTGACCAAGAAGTCGTTAAGGTCGACCTGGCGGACCAATACTATAATATGGGCAGCATCCTGGCTGAAGATATGCGGCCTGTCCATCTCGCAGAGAAGGCCTTTGAGGCTGTGGGAATCGAAGCGGAGATTGAAGCGGTCCGTGGGGGAACAGATGGCTCTATCCTGACTTATCGCGGCCTGCCTACGCCCAATATTTTTGCTGGCGGAGAGAATATGCATGGGCGCTATGAATATGTGTCGGTGCAAACCATGGAGAAAGCCATTCAAGTGATCTTAGCTATTGTTTCTTTAGCTAAAGACTATGACCAATTAAGTAAGGAGGTTTAGCATGACCTTGCATTTCCTGCGTATGACCGATACTTATTCTGATAAGTCAGCGGTCTATGCGGATATTGTGGCTGACTTAAGGAACCATCCCGACCGTCAAATCTTCTACCTGGTGCCTGACCATATGAAGTTCGATATGGAAGTCCAGGTCTTGGAAGCTATTCAAGGTCTGGCTAAGGCGGAAGAAGTGAGCGATGGGGCGAGCGGGATGATGCGGCTCCAGGTGATGAGCTTCGAACGTCTAGCCTGGCTCTTGCTCAAGGAAGACTGGCCCCATGACAAGCAAGCCCTGTCCTCTGTGGGGACCATGATGCTCTTGCGGAAGGTCCTCCATGATTTATTCGATGAGCTCAAACTTTACCGGGGCGAATTCAATAAAATTGGTTTCTTATCCGAACTGGCTGATCTTTTCCATGAATTAGAGATGGGGAATATCGATCCCGATTCTTTAGATGAAATCTTGGCCCAGGAAGATCCCCAGGCCTCCTCATTAAAAGCTCGCCAAGTGGATAAGCTAAAGGAATTAGCTATGATCTACCGCGCCTATGAAGCTGAGCAGGGGCGCTTTACTTTGGCTAGCCATGCCGTTTACCAAGCTCTCGATGACTATATCCGTTCAGAAGACATGAGCCAGGTGAGGGTGGTTATCGATGGCTTTTACCGCTTTACAGCGCGGCAGCTGCAGGTTATTGAGGCCTTCCTCCTTAAGGTCCCCAAGCTTGAAGTCATTCTGACGGCGGACCGGGCCTACCGCCAGTCGGGGCCAGCCTGGGATGATCTTTTTACCATTACAGGGGAGGCTTACCACCAAGTCTACGCTTTAGCCAAGAGCCATGGTATTCCCGTGGCAGATGACAAGTTTGCGGGCCCTAATACGGCTTATGCGCCAGCTTTTGCTGGGCTCGATGAATACCTGCGTCAACGTAACCGCCAGGCTCAGTCAAATGAGACTGAGGGGGCAGCTGACTTAGGGAATCATCTAGAAATCTGGAAGTGTGAGTCGCCTTATGTAGAGAGCGAGCAGGTGGCCAATAAGATTTATCAACTGGTAGCTAGTGGCCAATACCGCTACAAGGATATCCAAATTCTGACGCGCGATGTGGACAAGTATCGCTATCAAATTCTGCCCTATTTAGAACAGAATGAAATTCCTTATTTTATTGACAATGCCGAAAGTATGCAGCGGCATCCCTTGTCGCGTTTCTTGGATAGCTTGTACCGGATTTGGCGTTATAATTGGCGCTACCAGGATATCTTTAACCTCTTGCGCAGTGAGCTTTTAATGCCACTCGCTTACTTGGAGGCTGAGGACCGGCAAAGCGGTCAAAAGGCTTTTCGCCGGGTGGTAGACCAGACTGAGAATGTGGTTCTCAAGAATGGCTATGAGGGCCGGCGCTTTTGGCAGTCCGACTATGAGTGGTCTTATTTAGAACTGGATGCTCAAGGGCAAAAGATTGCCCGAGAGGCTGATCAAGTGATTGAAGAAGAGGCCAATCGCTTGAAAAATTTCCTCTTTAACAGTCTGGATCCGCTTTTTAAGACGTGGGAGTCTTCCTTAAAAACAAAGGAGGTCCTGACGACTTTCTACCGCACTTTGGAAGAATTGGGGATTCCTCAACAAATCCTCAATTGGCGTGATGATCTAATTGATACGGGTGACTTAGAACTGGCCCGCCATCATGAGCAAGCCTGGCAAGAGTTTGTCCAGATTTTGGATGAATATGTCTTACTTTTTGCTGAGGAAGATTTTTCGGTGGAGCTCTTCTTCGACCTCATCCAGGTAGCTTTCCGCGAGGCGAAGTACAGCATTGTGCCGCCCAGCCTAGATAGTGTGAGCATTTCAGGCTTGGATAGCCAGCGGTCGAGTGCTAAGCCGGTAACTTTTGTCCTGGGTCTAACCCGGCAAAGTTTGCCTCGCCAATATGAGAACCACAGCCTCTTCAGCGATGAAGACCGCGATTTGATTAGCCAGGGCTTAACGGATCTGCAATCCTTGGCCGCCTCGACCCAGCAAAAGACGGTGAATGAAGCTTTTATTGCTTACAAGGCTTTTTTATCGGCCTATAACAAGCTCTACATCAGCTATCCTTATAATGAATTAGGGGAGAAGACTTCGAATATTTCGCCTTTCTTAGACCAAGTGCGCCAGGCTTATGGCTTGGAAGAGAAGCTCCATAGTTCACAAAACTTAGTGCTCCAGACCCATGAAGAGGTTCACCTGGGCAATTGGCGCAGCCAAGTCCACCACTTGGCCAGCAAGCTCTCCCTGGCTAAGATGCGCCGTGAACAATTGCCAGCTAGCTACGCCTCCCTCTACCAACAAGTTAAGGCCCTCCGCCAGACCCATCCAGAGATTAAGAAGGTCTTAGCAGGTCTTAATTACAGTAACCAGGTCAAAAACTTGCCTGCCGACTTAGCCCAAGCCCTCTATGGTCAACCCTTGTTTACTTCTGTTTCGCAGTTGGAACTCTTTAATAAGGATCCCTTCTCTTATTACCTGGTCTATGGCTTACGGCTAAGAGAAAGGGAGCGGATGCAGCTCGATCCCATTCAGACTGGGAACTACTACCATGGCCTCCTCCAGGCTTTCTTTGACCGTGCGCTAAAGGACCAAATCGCGATAGAAGATTTAACTGCTGACCGAGTTTACAGCATGTTAAAAAATTTGGTGGCCCAAGCCCTCGAAGATGAGGCCAATACCATTTTTACAACCAGTGCACGTTTTAGCTGGATGAACCATGCGCTCAACCGGACGCTCTACCAGGTGATCCAACAAATCATTCGCCAACAGCGGGTAACTAAGCCACGGATTCGGGCAAATGAATTATCTTTTGGTTTAGCGGGAAATTCCCAGAAGGACCTACCGGCTTATGAGCTAAGCCTAGCTGAGGGACAGTCGGTCTTCTTGCGGGGGCGGATCGACCGCTTAGATACTTGGCAGTATGAAGGAATCGACTACTTGCAAGTGGTGGACTATAAATCGTCTAAGCAATCTTACCAATTCCGGCATATCTATGAAGGCCTCTCCCTCCAACTCTTTGCTTATGCCCAAGTGGCTTTAAGTGCTGACCAAGGGGGAGAGGGGGCAGAAGTTTTTGGCACCTTCCACCAGCTTGTGTCTGACCAAGTCCGTCCGATCAAAAAAGAAGCTGATTTTCAAGGGACGGCCTTAGCAACCATGCCTAAAAATTATCAGTTAACGGGCTATTATTTGGCCGATCCGGACCTGCTTCAAGCGATTGATCCGACAACTGATGAAAAAGAGAGCTCGCTAAGCTATCCTTATAAATGGAATAAAAATTTTGTCCTAAAAAAAGATGCTTATGGCTTAAACCGCCAGGAATGGGCCTGGCTCTTGGACTTTGTTGATGACAAGATCCGTCAGACCGCTCAAGCTATCCTAGAAGGTGAGATTGCACTGGCTCCCTTACGCCAGGATAAGGAAAGTCTCTATATTCCGTCCCTCCAGTACCCGCTGAATGCGATTGCCTGCTTTGACCCAGTTGATGGGGGTAATCGCTACCGGGATTGGCGGCTGATGGCTAATGACCGTCAGACCTTCTTCCAAGAAATCCAGCAAGCACTTGAAGAGAAAGGAGCTTTAGATGATGAAAGATCCTAAGCGTCTGACTGAGCTGCCCTTGCAGAGCGAAGGGGACCGGCAGACGCCCGAACAATGGCAGGCTACCTACCAGGAAGGGGATAATCTACTGGTTGCAGCTTCTGCCGGGTCAGGGAAGACCCGGGTTTTAGTGGAGCGCATCCTCCAAAAATTAAAACGTGGCTATCAGCTGCTCGACTTCCTCGTGGTAACCTTTACAGAATTAGCAGCCAGCGAAATGAAGGACCGGATTGAAGCAGAAGTCAAAATGGCTATTAACCAAGCCACGGATGAAGACTTGCGCCGTCACTTAACTGTACAATTAGGCCAGGTCAGTCAGGCTCATATTTCCACTATCGATGCTTTCTGCCGGCAAGTTATCCAACGCTTCTATTATTTAATCGAGATGGATCCTAACTACCGTCTGGTGACGGATGTGACGGAGAATTTTTTGATTAAAGATGAAGTTTGGCAGCGGCTGAAGGAGGAGCGCTTAGCGAGCAATGATGAGGCTTATCTCTTAGTTGCCGAGAACTTCAGTGATGGCCGAAGCGATGACGGCATTGACCAGTTGATCTTTGACCTCTATGACAAGGCGCGGTCCCACGCGGATCCTAAGGCTTGGCTGGAGTCATTGCTGGCTTATTACCAAACGGCTGATTCCTATGACCAGTCGCCCCTCTTCCAGGAAGCTGTGAAACCCGAGATCCGCCGGCAATTAGCTGACATCAAGGCGCGTTTGATCCGTATTGATAATGACCTGCCCCGTCAACTAGCGCCTGGTTTTGAAAAAATGTCGGAAGCTGGCCTGCAATTACAAATTAAACAAGTGTCTAGTCTAGTCGAGGGCCTGGAGCAGATGACCTACCAAGACCTATTTGAAAGCTTCCAATCTCGTCCTTGGCCCAGCCTGCCTCGACGAAGCAAGAAAGATTTTGAAGATGATGATGAGATCTATGCTTTGAGCGCCAGCTACAAAGTGCGGGTCGACCAGGTTAAAGCGGATTATGAGAAGTTGCAGGCCGACTGGTTAGCTTTTTCCGACCAGAGTCAAAAATGGATGCTCGACCAGTCTGGAAACTTGGCTCAGGCTTTGGTTGAGACCGTCATTGCCTTCATCGATGCCATGGCAGCCTACCGTGACCAGGAAAATGTCTTAGACTTTGCGGAAATCGAACTGCGCGCTTATGCAATTCTGACTTCTAATGGGGCTGAGAATGAGGCGCGCGCCTACTACCAAGAACGCTTTTCTGAAATTATGGTCGATGAGTACCAAGATGTGAACGAACTCCAGGATGCGATCTTGACCACTATGTCCCGCCAGGGCTATGATAATAATATGTTCATGGTGGGCGATGTCAAGCAGAGTATCTACCGCTTCCGCTTCGCCGAACCCGGGCTTTTTGTCGGGAAGTACAAGGCTTATGCGGAGGGTGAAGGCGGTCAGCGGATTGATCTGTTGAAGAATTTCCGCAGCCGCCATGATGTGTTGCACTTAACAAATTATATCTTCAGGCAGTTGATGGCGGATGATATTGGTCAGGTCCTTTATGATGACCAGGCCCAACTGATTACGGGCTATACGGCTTATCCAGACCAGGCTCAGATGATTCCTGAATTATTAATTTTTGATAGCCAAGACTTGGACCAGGTCGAAGATGAATTAGAGGATAGTGATGCTGGCCAGGCGGAATTAATCGCCCAACGCATCCAAACCATGATTGAATCGGGCTTTCCCATCTATGACAAGGCCTTAGGGGGAGAGCGTCCCATCCGCTATGATGATATCGTCATCCTCAGCCCAACGCGCAAGCATCACTTACAGGTAGAGGAGGTCTTTAAACGCTATCAAATCCCTCTAGCTCTGGATAAGTTGACCAATTACTTTAAGCGGACAGAGATTATGATTATGGTCAACCTGCTTAAGATTATTGACAATCCCTACCAAGATATTCCCTTAGTTTCAGTTCTCCGTTCAGCTATTGTGGGCTTGGATGAAGTCGATCTGGCTAAGATCCGCCTCGTCGATAAGTCCGTCCATTACTATGAGGCTCTTTTAGCTTATATGGAGACCGCCGACCGCCGGACAAGTTTGTTTAAGAAGGTCCAGCATTTTATGGTCTCCTTGGAAGCTTGGCGGGAATATTCTCGCCAGCAAGCGATCGCTGCTTTAATTTGGCGGATCTACCAGGATACGGCCTTCCTGTCTTATGTGGCTGCCATGCCCAATGGTATCCAGCGGCAGAGCAACCTGCACGGCTTTTACAAGCAAGCCGAACAGTTTGAAGCCAAGCAATTTAGGGGGCTCTTCCAATTTATCCGCTTTATCGAGATGATCTATGAGCGGGACAATGACTTGGAAAGCCCTCAGTTGGTCGATCCAGAACAGAATGTGGTCCAATTGATGACCGTCCATGCCAGTAAGGGTTTGGAATTCCCAGTCGTCTTCTATTTGAACTTATCCAAGGGCTTTAACCGTCAGGATTTTCAAGCCAATGTCATTGTCAATGATAAAGTGGGCCTAGGCCTCAAGGTTAATGACCGTCAAGAGCAAATCTCCTATACCAGTGCCTTGCATAAAATGGCTGGCCTTGAAGCCAAGGAAGAGAGCTTAGCAGAAGAAATGCGGAAATTGTATGTGGCCTTTACCCGGGCTGAACAAAAATTAATCTTAGTGGCGAGTGTAGATGATGGTGAGAAGGCCTTGGCCAGCTGGTCCCATGCGGCAGTGGGTGAAGAACGCCTGGCCAAGAGCTATCGCTTAGGGGCCAGGAGCCCCTTGGATTGGATTGGCCCGGCTATTGTCCGTCATCCGGATGTGCAGAAGGATTTTAAGGGAAGCCTAGAGGGCGCCGAGTCATTAGCGCCTAAAGATCCTTTCCATATCAAGCTAGCTTTTGTGAATGGCGAAGATTTAGTGAGAGATCGCGACCACTTTCTCCATGGGGGGCGTGAAAAAGAGAGAGTTTCAGATGAACAGGCTAGGGCCAACCAGGTCTTATTAGTTCCTGAGGCAGACTACCACTACCCCTATCATCTGGCCACACAAACTGCTAGCTACCAATCGGTGAGTGAGCTCAAACGTCTTTTGCAGGAACCACTCGACCATGAATTAGCGGTTTGGGAAGATGGCCAAGTCCGTCCTCGTAAGCCTGCCCGCCGATATGTGAATCCGGACTGGGAGCGCCCTCATTTTATCCAAAGGGAAGAGCAGGCTGATCCCCGTGCGATTGGGTCAGCGGCCCACTTGCTTATGCAGTGGTTACCCCTTGACCAGTCGCCCAGCGCCCAGGCTTTTGAAGCACTCTTTGACCGTTTGGTAGACCAGGGGGCCCTAGAAGCTTCCCTTAAGGCAGAGCTTGACTTTGACCGCTTAGCTGCTTTCTATGAAACAGATACCGGCCGCTGGCTGCTCAGCAAAAAAGACCAATTATACCGTGAAAAGAGCTTCTCTCTCCTGATGCCAGCTAAGGAAATCTTCTACGACCTGGAAGCTTCGGACAAGCTGCTCATACATGGGACCATCGATGCCTTCGTCGTTTTAGAGGATTCAATTGTGCTCTATGATTTTAAGACGGACCGCTTGGCCTATCTTTCCATGGACCAGCAAGCAGAACGCTTTGCGGAACGCTATCAGGTGCAAATGGATATCTATGCAAGGGCCCTCGAGAATATCTACCAGAAGCCTGTCCAAGACAAATGGATCATTGCTTTAGAAAATTTAAAGACATTTTCTTTAAAATAGACTTGTCTTCATGAAAGATTATGTGCTATAATATTCTTGTTGTTATTTATAGCACATGCGGGTGTAGTTTAGTGGTAAAACAGTAGCTTCCCAAGCTATCGTCGCGAGTTCGATTCTCGTCACCCGCTTAATAAGACCAGTTCAAGTGAGGAAGCTTTCCTCACTTTTTTTCATAAAAGGAGGCTTTTGATGAAATATTATGCAGTGCGTAAGGGTCGAAAGACTGGCATTTATCGGTCTTGGGCAGAGTGTCAGGACCAAGTTTCAGGCTACCCGAATGCTGAATTCAAATCCTTTAAAGACAAGGCTGAAGCCGAGGCTTTCTTAGGGAAGAGTTCAAGTCATCAGTCACCTAGAGCTGAGATGGAAGCCTATGTCGATGGCTCTTACCAGCCGAGGACCAAGACTTATGGCTACGGTGGCGTGATCCTCTACCAGGGCCAGGAATTGACCTACCAGGGTGGAGGCAAAAAAGCAGAACTCCTTAAGATGCGGAATGTTTCAGGGGAAATGATTGCCGCAATGAAGGCGGTCGTCTATGCCCTCGACCAAGGGGTGGCTCACTTAGCTATCTACTATGACTATGCAGGAATTGAAAAGTGGGCGACTGGCGACTGGCAAGCTAAGAATGCCTATACCCA